>NZ_ATVA01000013.1:0-139883 GCF_000420485.1 Paucidesulfovibrio longus DSM 6739
TGCAAAAAATCCTTCTCCACCGTAAGCTGGCCGATCTTGGCGTGCAGTTCCTTGATCCGCGCCTCATCGCTTTGTTGGGTTTTCTGGGCCTTGCCCGCAAAGCCAGCCGCGATCTGCTCCTTGGCCTGCTGCTTCCACTGGGAAACCTGATTGGGGTGCACGCCGTACTTGCTGGCGAGTTCGGACAGGGTGTGTTCCCCGGACAAGGCATCCAGGGCGACTCGGGTCTTGAATTCGGCGGTGAACTTTCTTCTCTGCTTGGACATCAAAAGCCTCCTTCAGGCTTCTTACGTCCACCTTAGCTACTGGTCCAGTTTCCTGAACCCACTTCTGTTCCCTGGAATTCAGCCTACCCATCACGATTCCAAAGGCAATGTCTTCTACTCACTTGGTAATGTAGCCAATGAGCTGAACATCTCTGTCGAAGAGGTCGATACGTTGATTAACAAAGGCGAGATCGCGCTGATCGACGGCAGCAAGCTGTCTACTATCTCAACCAACAACTAAACCCAAAGAGGGGCGAGGGCCGTTGTGTCCTCCCCCTCGTTTTCCATCCCCAGCATATTTTGCCACAAAAATCTGAGCGCCTTCACGATATATCAATTAGCGCGTTTCCCCCCATACCCCGCCTTCGCTTCTATACGGTTCCAAGACATCTCAACCTGCTGCTTTTCTGAATGCCTCCTCTTATCAATCTCACTTCGAAACTCTTGACATGTGGCATTATTTTTTGTTTATCAAATTGCCAAACGAACGTTATGCAAATTGAAAAGGAGTGAATCGTGGAAGGCAAGTTCGTATCCTACCTACGTGTCAGCACAGAAAGACAAGGAAGAAGTGGTCTTGGCATTGAAGCCCAGCGTAAGGCAGTTGAAGACTATTTGAATGGTGGTCAGTGGGAACTTCTTGAAGAGTACGTCGAAGTTGAAAGCGGAAAGAATAATGACCGTCCTGAACTGAAGCAAGCTCTTGAGCATTGTGATCTGACTGGAGCAACCCTCCTCATTGCAAAGCTCGACCGCCTGTCTCGTGACGCATACTTTTTGCTCGGTCTTCAACGTTCTGGCGTCCGCTTCGTATGTGCCGATATGCCTGAAGCAAATGAACTCACCGTGGGCATTATGGCGTTAATGGCGCAGGAAGAGCGCAAACGAATTTCAGAGCGAACAAAGGCCGCTCTAGCAGCAGCAAAGGCACGTGGCGTAAAGCTAGGCAACCCAAAGGGAGTTAAACATCTCCGAGGTCTTGGAAATGATCCAGCTGTCAAAAGGATCAAGGACAATGCTAATCATCGAGCGGAAAGGCTTCGTGGTCAGATTACCAAGCTGCTCGAACAAGGGATCACAAGCGCCAATGGGATTGCGACTGAACTGAATAGAAACAGCATCAGAACTCCTCGTGGAGGCCAATGGTATGCGGCCAGTGTTCAACGCTTGATGAAGCGTCTTGAACTCGACCTGTCATCGCATATTCTATAGCAAGAAACAGCAACCTATGATAACGGGATATACAAATACACTCAGGCTATTTGCAACAGGGAGAGTCAAATGCCTAGAATCCCGTCTCTAAAAAAGGAATATTATTGTCATTGTCCGCTTTGTGAATCCAAAGTTGTTGCGAGCGTTGAATCGGTCACTCAGCACTACCAACTCGAACACAACACAAGTATCAGAGAAAGCTACGCTCGCCAGATAATGAATTCAAATCCCCATGCTCATTATCCTGAGAACAATGAAACCTGGGTAACCTGTGGAGCTCCGGGCTTAGGGCGACGCAGCTAGCTTTTCGCTTTTTTTCACGCGTCTATCCAAGGACGACCCGTGCTTGACTGATGTGTCACCAAGCGGGTACACAGTAAGAGAGTGTTCACCCACGACTTACATGAAGAATGCCACATAGAATCAAGCGGTTAGGTGAGACGTAAAAACATACTCCCACCCTCTCCGCCACGCATTCCATAAGGGGTTTCAAGCCAAGGCTTGAAACCCCTTTTTCATTTTCATGAAAGCCTGCCCTTTTCCCCTGTTCACAAAATCCTGCACTTCCGCACGCATCGAGCCTCCATTGCCGAGACAATCTTCGTACCGCTTCAGTTGCACTCTCGCTGCATGCTTTTTCTTCGAACACTGTGCTGGCCATCTGGATAGCAAGCGAATTCGGTATGTTTTCAAAATGGCGCGCATTGCGGCATGTCCACCTGATTTGCTCACGATGCTCTGGAACAGAATCGATAAATGTAGTACTAAACGCCAACGACTATAGATTTACAACAGCAACGTCCGCAGCATCGGAGGTTTCGTGCCGAGCAAACGCAGAAACATGCAGCTTGCCGCGACGGCAATGGCCTTTTATCTGGTCGCGGTCACCATGCTCTATATGGCCGAATCCGATGCGGACAGCGGAAACATTCACAGCATCAGCGACGCCGTATGGTATTCCATCGTCACGTTGACGACCGTAGGCTACGGTGATTTCTACCCTGTCACGCTCCCCGGACGCATTGCGGGGCTGCTCCTCGTTCTCGGCAGTCTTGGGGTTCTCAGCGTGCTCATAGGAACCCTGACCGACAATTTCATCACCATGAGGGAGAGCAGACATATGGGCTACGGCGGCACCAAGTTCAGCAATCATATCATCGTGGTCGGCTGGGACCGTTTCGCGGAGAAAGTAACGGCGCAACTCGTCACCGCGCACAACCGGGTCTGCGTCATCACGGAGCACAAGGAAAACGTCGACCTGATCTACGAGCAGTTTCCGCGCGATTGGGTTTTCGTTCTCTACGCGGAGCTGCACAATCAGGACGTGCTGGACAAGGTCAACATATCCGAGGCCAAGGTGCTCTTCCCCAACCTCAAGGACGACGCCCGCAATCTCGTCTACGTCATCAACGTGCGCAAAAAGCACCCGCATCTTCAGATCGTGATGACGCTCGACAATTACGACCTTCAGGAAACATTCGAGAATGCGGGCGTAAACTACACCATCTCGAAAAACGATGTCTCCTCCAAGATGCTCGCAAGCTATATCTTTGAGCCGGACGTTGCCCGGTTCAACGAGGATCTGCTGGCCTCCGCTTCGGGCAGGGAGGATTTCGACGTGCAGCAATACAGGGTGCTTCCGGATTGCTCTTATGCGGGGATGCCCTATTCCCAGGTCTTCGAGGATCTGAAACGCCGCTTCAACGTCGTTCCCATCGGCCTGAGCAAGCCGGCGGGCGAAACACGGGTTCTGCACAAGCTGCCCGACGACGACATGCTTGTGGAAGTGGGAGATTATATTCTGCTGATCACGTCCGGGCTCAAGGTGGCGGAGCTGGAATGTCTCTTCAAAATCAAGGAAGGCGTGTTCTAACATGCTTCTCAAATGCGCTCGCATTTTTTAGTATGCGAAGGTTGAGTCTTTATCAGGCGGCTAACCACGGCTATCGCGCAGGAGGTCGTATGCATCGGCAACTCAGAGCATTCCCGCAACCGGCGCCGTTCGCATTTTCCATTCGCGCATATGTTGCGATTCCTCTTCTGCTATTCGGCCTGCTGCTGTGCGCCGGATCGGCCCTGGGCTACGGGGGCGGCGGCGGAGGCGGCGGAGGCGGTGGTGGGGGCGCCGGAGGCGCGGCCATCGGGGGGACCGGGGGCAGCGTCGATGTCGAACCCATGAAGGGCATAGAGAACGTACCGGTCATGCCCGAAGACTTCGGATGGGGGAGCGGAACCGGGTCGAGGACCAACGTTGGAGGCAGCGTTCCCTCGGATATGACTTCGAGTTCCAAGACCAGCAGCGCGGTGAACGCGCTGACAAAGGCGATCCTGATCAACCGTCTGATCGCCGCCATCAAGCTTGCGCATCCGGGCCTCGGCCTGGCCGTGGACGTCGGCAGCAAAATCAACAGCGCGGTGTCCTTGGCCAAGGCGGTCAAAGCCAAGCTGGACAAGGCGAAAAAAGACTACGGCAAGGCCGCGGCCACGGTGGTCAATTCCAACATGAACGTGGACACCAACCAGGGATACAGCGACTACGCCAAGCTCGGATCGACCACGGGTGGCGGCGGGGCCGAACAAAATCTGCACGAACACGGGCTTTGGTAGGAGGATCGCATGCGCAGCAAAACCAGCATCATTCTTGTGCCGCTCGTGAGTCTTTTCCTCCTTGTGGGCGTCGCGGCAGGGCAGGACGGTCAATGGCCGCAGGATGCGCGCGATGTGGCCGCGACGCTGTATCAACGCATGATCGGCCAGTACGACGGATCCGGCAACGTGCATTTCAACGCCAAAGGGGAGCAGGCTTTGGAAGGCGGCACTTCCGGCGGATTTGCGGGCTTCCGGAACGGCAACATCTTTTTCCTGCACTATGAGAACGATGCGGCCGGGAAAGCGTATAACGCCAAGGTTCTCGGCCTGTTCAACCTCAGCGACGACTACGGCAGATTTGCGGCCTTGCGTTTCACGGCCGACTACAAGGTCATGTGGCGCGACATCATGATCAATTCCAGCGCGGCGGTTACGGTGTCCCCGCCCAAGCTCCCGGTCCAGGTCTATCTCGTCCCGGCCGAGCTTGTGGAAGGAGCGGCGCGGGATGCGGGCGTTTTCAACAGCTGGACCTCGCTCTACGAATTCGCGGCCGAAAATTCCTACAAAAAGGACCAGGAACCGGAAACACGGGTCTGGTACGTCATCAGCTTCGTGATGAGCAAGTTGCCGCCCGATGCGGACGTGGACGTGATCGTCTCCTCAAAGCGCTCTTCCAACCGCAGCAGCCAAAACGACGCGGCGGTCCGGCAGGAGGTGCTCGACTACGCGGGCTGGCGCGTGCACGCCTTCGCAACCAGGTTCAAGCCCTGCTCCACTCGCGGCAGGTTCTACATCAATTACTACTACACTCCGGGCGCGGACGTTCCGGACGATCTGCGTGAGCGAAGGCTCGCCGCCCAGTTTGACTCCAAACAATGACAGCCCTTCCCGGAAACGACAAAAGGGGACCGTCCAAGGACGGTCCCCTTTGATCTTTTCCTTGAAAAAGGCGCTAGCTCTTCATGTTCACGTATTGCAGCGGAAGTTCGAGCTTGGCGTCGCGCAGCAGCTGGATCACGGCCTGAAGATCATCGATCTTCTTTCCGTTGACCCGGACCTGATCGTCCTGAATGGACGCCTGGACCTTGAGCTTGCTGTCCTTGATCATCTTCACGATCATCTTGGCGGTATCCTTGTCGATGCCTTCCACGAGCTTGATGGACTGCTTGAGCTGGCCTTTGGAGGTCGGCTCGGTATCGCCGAACTCCATGACGCGATGATCGACCTTGCGCCGCGTGAAATGGCTGATCAACAGGTCACGAATGGCCTGGACCTTCATGTCGTCGCCCGTGACGAGGTCGATTTTCTTGTCTTTCTTGTTCAGGTCCAATTCCGTGGGCACATTGCGAAAATCGAAGCGGGTGGCCAGCTCCTTCTTCACGTTGTTCACGGCGTTGTCCACTTCCTGCAGGTCTATCTGGTTCACGATGTCGAAAGACGGCATGAGTTCGTCCTCTATGATCGCGCTCTTGCAGCGAGCGCGCTAAAGAGTGATGGCAGGACCGAAAAATTCGATGGACAGGACTTCGTAGTAGATTTTGCCGCGAGGGGCATCCACAACGGCTTCATCTCCGACCTCTTTGCCGAGCAGGGCGCGCCCCACAGGAGAAAGGATCGAGATGCTGCCCTTGCAGTAGGAGGTTTCGTCCGGTCCGAGCAGAAGGTAGCGCTTGATCTCGTCCGTGTCCGTGTCCTGGATTTCCACGGTGGCGCCGAAAGCGACCTTCTCGCCGCCGAGGGTGGTCATGTCGATGACGTTGAACTTGGGGACGCGGGATTCGATGTAGGTGATCTTCGCTTCCAGCATTCCCTGGCGCTCGCGCGCGGCGTCGTAGCCGGCGTTTTCGCTCAGGTCGCCTTCTTCGCGGGCTTCCTTGATGGCCTGGATGATGGCCGGGCGTTCCGCCTTGAGGCTCGCCAGTTCGCGTTTGACCAGTTCATAGCCTTCAACAGAAATAGGGATGCTTTCCATTGTCTCTTGGTTCCTTGTCTTAACTTGATTGCGCCTTGGCCCGCGTGGATTTCTACGAGTGTTGGTTGGGGCCGAAGGCCGCGTCGGCTGAACTGTCTGGGTAGAACATAGAACGGTTTGGGTCAAGACCAGAATGCCCTGAAACGGCTCAGGGGGAGTTAAATCGCGAGCAACGGCGCAGGATAACGCGGCTTGAGTCCCCCTGGCCCGGTACTCCGCCAGGTCATAAATAAATACGATTCACGTTCTGTCTGAAATCATATCGAACAGCCTGTGCGCAATTCAAAAAGATTCAACCGTGGAACCGAGCGGTGAACCCTGAATACGCTCCCGGCATAGGGAATGCGCTGACCTGCCGCCCCGGCATTTTGTCGCACGATCACGTCTTGTTCGAGAAATTCCAATTCCATGGGCACGATTTCCCGCTCTCCGTCCCCGCAAAGGCTTTCGCGCTCTTCAGGAGTCAAGCCCATGCTCGTGCCGTCGGCAAAATCGACGCCGAGCACGGATTGTGTGGTGCGCAACCGGACGATACGCCCTTTTTTGTCGAATTGGAGCGAGTTGAGATCGCCGCTGATGCCGACTGCGTCGGAATCGTACGCCCAAACTTCGCCTACGGGGGTCTGCACGGGATACGGGCTTGCCGGTTCCAGGCTGCGGACCGCACCGTTTTCCCAGAAGGAAACGCCGATGCGTGCGGCCAAGGGACCGAGCGGAGTCGGAACCTCCACGGTATCGCCCGGCCAGAGCGTCAGGCTGCGCCAGCGCCCCTGCGCATCGAAACAGAGACTGAGCGGCCTGATGCGCGAGCGTCCCCAGGGCAATTCCAATTCAACCCACTCCGCCAGCCCCAGTTCATCCTCCTGGGACCAATAGCCGGAAAGCCTTCCATTGAGCGGGAAGACGCGGTTGATGCAGCCCTGTTCATGGAACGTCAGCAGTTCCGCCGTGACGACGCCCGCAGGCGTATTCAACGGAGTTCCTTGCTCCAATGGGAGGTATTGCAGCATGCCGTTCTGATGGAAGCACAAGGGCTGCACTTCCTTTCTGCGCAGATCGTCCGTGGTGTGTTGCGGAATGAAGCTTCCCAGGGATGTGGCCAGCGACACGGGAGCGGCAGGAACGCAGCTGCGCGGACTGCCGTCAGGGTAACACTCCGGATCACCCTGAACAGGAATCGGACCATAACGCGTATGCAGCATCTGCATTCGGGCATCTCCTTCGTTTACCGACGATACCAGCAAGGCGGATACCAAGGCATAACACGCTGTATTCCAATGAATTTTCAAGACTGCGGAGACTACATTCTTGCAGCAGCATACAAAAACGAAGGCAATGCAAACCAAAACGTAGCCAGCTTCGAGCTGCCGTGGTCAGCGTCTTCGATCCTGGGCTTCAAGGATTTTCCGGCACTCGGACAAATAGGGCTGGGCCTGCGGATATTCGGCCACGCATTCCAGTTGGGGAAGCGCTTCGCGCACCCTGCCGAGATTCATGAGCCCGATTCCGAGACAGAGCCGAAGGTTGGGATCATCCGGAAACGCGCTCAGCCCACGCGAGAGCATCTGAACGGCCTCCTCTGTTCGGGCGTTTCGGTTGAGCAGCATCCCCAGGCCGAGAAAAGCCTTGTTGTCCGGCGCATGGGCCAAGGCGCGCCGATACAGTTTTTCGGCCACTGGATCCCGCTGCTCAGGGGCATATTGGGAAGCATAATCGCCCTGATCGAATGTCATGCCGAGTCTTGCGAAGAAATCCGCGAATTCCGCAGAGAGGTGCGGTGCGTCTGCTGTTTCCAGCGTGTCGACAAACCCCGGAAGCGCGTCGTGATAGCCTTGTTTGAGCGATTTTCCCCAGGCATGGACCTGTTCGAACTCCAGTTCCGGATCCATGTCGAGCCAAAGCAGATCCTCTTCGCGATTCATCCAGACTTCATCCGAGATTCCGAAGCGCTGGCGAGCCTGCTCGTACAGCTCCGTCCCCGGCAGGACGGTGAGCACATGAAACAGCGTCACGAGCGGTCGTATTTCAGTCAGCAATTGTGCGCTTTCCCGTATCGATTCGGCGGTTTCGCCGGGATTCCCGTAAATGATATACGCTCGCGCCACCATCCCGTATCGGGTGGTCAAGTCGAAGGCCCGCCGAATCTGCGCATTGTCGGTTTTCTTGCGCAGCCTTTCGCGAACGGCAGGCGAACCGCTCTCCACGCCGTAACTGATCTGGACGCACCCTGCGGACCGCATGGCCTCGAGAATTTCCTCATCGACCCGGTCCACGCGGGAAATGGCCTGCCATGCCGCCCCTGGAACCCGTTCCCGCAGAAGTCGACAGAATTCGAGCACATACTCGCGCCGAAGGGTGAACGTATCGTCCGAAACGTAGAAAAACCCGACTCCTCGCGCCGCAAGCCTTTGCACCTGCCGCGCCAGGTATTCGGGGGAATGGAACCGCACCTTCGCCCCCCAGAACCTGGGAGAACCGCAAAAGGTGCATTTGCCGGGACAACCGCGCGACAGAATCACATGCTGGAACGTGAAATATTTGGAAGGATCAGGAAGTTCGTCCAGATTTTCAATCAGCGCGGCGCAATCATTTTCCCGCACGCCCTCCCCTTCACGCCAGGAAAGGCCGGAAACAGTAGAAAGAGGCGCGCCGCACTCCAAAGCATCCAGAAATGCCGGGAATGCCCGTTCTCCTTCTCCACGTATAATGAAATCAACATATTCGAAATTTTCTAGAAAAAATCTAGAAAGAAAAGTCGCGCCGATTCCACCGAATACGACTCGGACGTCAGGCAGAATCCGTTTGGCAGCCTTGGCCGCATCCAGCGCGCCCCAACGGTTGGCCGCGAACACGGAGACGGCGAGAACGTCCGGGGCGATCTCGCAGAGTTCCGCTTCCATGATGTCGGGTTTGCCGCGTAGGGAATGCCAATTCGCAACAACGACGTCGTGCCCCGACTCGATGAGCGCGGCAGCGAGGTAATACAGCCCGATGGGCATGGCGGCTACGTTTTCCGCCTCGGTCCGATCATGCAGGAAGTAGGGATAGACCAGCAGTATCTTCATGGCTTTGGAACATGTCACAAAAGCCCTCCTGGGCCAAGCCGACGGGAATGCCGGGCCAGGACGGCGTAAACGCCGAAGGCCCCGCTGGGCGGGGCCTTCGGAACAGCTATTGCGTCTTGATATGGGAGTCAGGACCGCAAATGCTCGACAAAAATAGTGACCGTTTTTCCGTTACGTACTGTTTCCCGAACTGACAGACCCATGCGTTGGTGTTCGTGAGGAGATAGGATTTCTCGCGTTCCGTCAGTTCGTCGGCATTGACAATGCCGAAATTCGAAACCAATTCGCTCCAAGTGAAACGATTTCTGGACGATTTATCGGACATGATTGACTCTCGTCTCCTTGCAAAGGCGTAATTCGTTCGGGAATGAGCCACGCTTTGCCTATTTTCCGCCTGCGGGTTTGGGAGCAGGCTTGGCAGCCCCTTTTGAAGCCGCGTCATTGGTCTGAGCGGGTTTGTCCTTCGCAGGCGTGCTCTTTTCTCCGGCAACAGCGGCAGGCTTCTCCTTGGCCACGGAGGTTTCCGCAGCAGGAACGGAGCCAACGGCAACGGGGGTACTGTCGCAACCCTCGGCCTTCTTGGGTTCGGGTTCCTTGTCCGAAATGACCAGGGGCTCGCCTTCGTCCTCGTACGCCAGCCAGGACAATTCCAGCGAGAATTTTTCCTTGTTTTTCTTTTGCTTGGCGGAAACCTCGATTTCAACATTTTCCGGCGGAGTCAGCGTAAGGAACTCCTCCCCTCTGCGGACAACGATGCGCCCCTCCCGAAAGCCTTTCACCAGGGCTTCAAGATAACCAAGGGCATCTTCGTAAGCCATCACCTGTTTGACTTCGATTTTGTTCTTATCCATGAGTCCTCCAAAGTAAAAGGTGGAATCCAAATGAAAATGTCATGTCAAAGACATCAACGCCGGGACAAGTTTTTCCGGGTCGATTCCGGCTGATCCGTCCCCCTGGACCAACGGTAAGTCGATGACCTCCACGCCAAGAGCCAAAATCCGCTTTTTTTTCAGCCCGCCGGGGTAGTTCGCATTGCGTGAATCGACCAGCACCGCGTTAAGCAATGACCCCACGGGTGCGTCCGCTCCCGCATCGCGCCGCAACAGCGCCAGCAGCCTCTCCACGAGGTCGGCAACGCTCAAGCCCACGCATTCGGGATCAGGCAGAGTGTTCGGGACATAGACCTTGGGACAGGCATTGGCGGCCACAGCCGACCCAACCCCCGCGACGAGCAGGTTGGCAAGCACGCTTGTGTAAAAACTACCAATGGGGAAACAGATCAGGTCAGCCTCGCCGATCAGGCGTTTCATTTTGCGCCTGACCGTGGCCTGCACTGGCGTGGGATCGTCGAGGCTCTGCACGGTCCAGATGTCCGCGATGCTTTTCTGCAACGGCGCGGATTCCTTGCCCGTGATCATGTGTTGGCCCACGATTTCCTTGCCGTCTGCGAGGCGAACGGCAAGGTGCAGATCCTTGTTGACCACGGGGCGAACCATGCCGAGTACCCGCACCAGCTTGGAAAAGATGAATATCACCGGATCAATATGCCGTCGGTTGGCCAGGAAGCCCGCCGTGAGCACCAGATTGCCGAGGCTGGCTCCGCGCAGATCAAAATCGTCGGGCATGCGTTCGATGAATTCGCGGAAATGGTTCCGGATGATCTTGCGCATGGGGTCATGCACGCAGGCGATCAGCCGATGCCTGCCGCGCGCCAACGACTCGAGCTCCGCGATCAGTTGCTCCCGCGTATCCGTCTTGGAAAGTCGGTGCGCGAAGAGATTGAATATTTCCGGGTTGCCTTGCAGGCTGGTGTCGGCCAGGGCCATGAGCCTGTTGCGGATGTCTCCCACGGCGGGCATTGCGAATGCCTTTCGCAAAACGGCCGAGCTGCCGCCGGAATCGAACGGCGTGATCACGTGCACGGAATTGTGCGTGTACCGCACCAATTCGGAGCAGCAGTCCCGAAGGGCCGTTCCTCCGCTGAAAAAAAGAACACGGGGACCAAGCGCCGGGGTGTGCCTGTAGCGCTCCAGCTTGAGCCTGTCCGGCACCCGGACTTCACGCGAGACGCGTATGCGCAGCGGTTCCGAACGTGCGCTCACGCGCCCTCCTCCCCAATCATGCCGCCTTTCAGGAAATCGATGCAGGCGTCCGCCGCAACGTCGAAATCCACGCCGCCGGAAATCTCGAAGAGGGGACAACGAGACAACAGCTCCACGTATTGCTCAACGCCGGGATCCGCTTGCGCGGCCAAGTCCGCCGGGAGATAAAACAAGCCCGTGGGCTTCATGAACGCCGCCAGGAGATCGACCCTTTCACCGGGGTCAACGCGCCTGACTACTACGGCTCCGCGGTCGCGCTTCCAGTTGAGGATGACCAGTCCGTGGAGCGGAGCTTCGAGGACAAAGCGTCCAGGACCATAGCATACGTCGATCAGTCCGTCGTATTTGCGTTCCAGGTTCCAGAGTTCGTCCGCAGGCAGGGCCATGAACCTCACCCTGTCTTCGTCGGAAACGATGCGGGCGAGATCGGGGTTGTGCAGCGCGGTGCCGGGATTGATGCGGGGCTGCTTGGCCACGCCGAACATCATGGGACCGTCCTCTCCCGAAGATATCATCACCCTGTCGTTGCTCACGAACGTGGTTCCCCGGCTCATGAGATGCAGCGCGAGCGTGGACTTGCCCATGCCGGAAAAGCCAGCCAGGGCCAGCCCCCGGCCATTCAGGCAGACGCCCGCGGCGTGGCCAAGAAGACATCCCTGGTTCAGTTTGCGCTCTATGAAGCGATTGTTGATGAAGTTGACGACCTGATTGTCGTTTTCCAGGCAAGGGCCCACGGCGAGGTGGTGCCCGTCGCCGAAGATGAAGACCATGCCCGTGAGGCGCTTGCGGACCACCCGCCCATCAACGAGATCAACATACTCTTCCTTGACTTTGCTCTTGCCCGGATCGGGATCCTTGATCGCATAGGTCAATCCGAGATCGGGGGCCGAGGTATCGTGCGTCGTGACGACGATCTGCGGCCTTTGGCTTTCCGTCAGGAATTCCTTGAAATAACCACAGAGCGAATCATGGAGAGCCTTCAGGTTGGAGCGGACTTCAATGACGTCCTCTCCGAATCGAAGCCAAAGAGAGTGCGTCGTCGGAAATTCGCTCTGAAAATGCTCTGCAAGAGCCTTGCACGTGGGAGTTTTGTTCATTTGTCCACCTTCTTGAGCACATATTCCGCATAGAGTCGTGCCGCGTCAATGTTTCTGGCCTCCAGCAGCCCGCGAAATCCGCCGAACGCCGACACCTCGAAGACAAACGGCCCTTCGTCCGTGAGCGCCACGTCCACGCAGGTGAAATCGAGATCAAAAAGGGACTGGGCTTTGCGCGCCAGTTCGATGACTTCCGCAGGCGGGTCGAACGGCGCGTATTTCCCTCCGGATTCCGTGGTGGTGTTCCAGGCGCCGTTGGTCTTGCAGCGCGCATAGGTCGTCAGGTATTCACCGCCCAGGAAAGCCAGCCCCAGATCGCTGTCCTGGAGGTCGATGGTTTTCTGGATGTACATGATCGGATTCTCGGCCTTGTATTCCTCAACGGCCTTGCGGGCTTCCGGACCGTCGCGAAGCACGAACATGCCGCGCGCCTTGGAGGTGTAGAGCGGCTTGAATACGGCCTCGCCATATTCGCGCACCGCGTCCAAAGCGTGGTCAATGCTTTCTGTAATCGTCGTGGGCGGCATCGGGATTCCCGCAAGCTGCAACGTGATCGTGCAGGAAAGGCGGTCCAGAACCCTGAGGATGCTCAACGGCGAGGAAAAGACCGGCACGCCCCTTTCGGCCACATAGCGGAGGATTTCCAAGCGATCAAGAAGGTCCGGCGAATACCTGGATCCTATTTTCTTGATTATCAATGCGTCGAGATCCATGAGATTTACGCCGTTGCAGAGAGCCCGACCGGACGGCAGGTCCAGGCGCACTTCATCGATGGCAATAAGCAGACGCTCGCCAGCGATTTCTCCAACCGTGTCGGCAAGACGCTCCGTGGACCAGCCACCTTTCGTACCAACTACTCCGATTTTCACGACGCGAACTCCGTTTATGGCTAGTAGTAGAGAACCTGTGCCGGAAACTTGAAACTCCGCCAGTCGTTGCCTGCGAAATTGCTGATGCGTTCCAGCAGGAACAAGGCCCGGTTGAACATTTCCCTGGCGAATCGATGGTTCAGCTCGAACCGCGTGGATGTGTAAAAGGAACGCGCCAAGGCAAAGGCCATGCGGGCCTCAAACGTCTCGTCACCCTGCGACTGGCTGAATTCCTTTGCGAATCGGTGGAATTCGCCGATGATTCCGTTCAATCGCGCGCGCATGGCGTCCTGGAATATCGGCATCCGGAAATTGGAAACAAGAAACACGGAAACATCCTGGACGTAGTCGTAATCGCGCGAGCGGTAGAGATCGATGAAATGGATCTGCTGGCCCGCATGGTCGTAGACCACGTTGTTGACGTTGAAGTCTCCGTGAATGAACACCGTGAACGGCGCTTCCAGTTCGGCTTCCAGCTCGGCGCAACGCGAAAGCAGCTCGTTCGAGCCGGAAATGCGCGAATCGCCGAGCCGCCTTGATTCGCGACGAAATTCCGGATGGACCTGCAGCACGTCCTCCAGGCGGGAATTGAGCTGCCGGATGAAATCGACCTTAACGGGTTCGCGGCGCATGGTCGTTTCCCAGACATTTCGGACGGTCTGCTCGAAAACGAATACCGCGTTGGAGAGGAAATCCTCGTCCGACCCCAGCACGACCTCGTCGAGCGTGCAGCCCGGCAGAAACTCGACCAGCAAGGAAGCCCGGCTTCCGTCCTCATGGTATCCGTAGACGTCCGCCACAAGGCCGGGGAAGATCGCCTTCCAGCGCTCTATGTTATCGCGTTCCTTGCGGATCTTCTCCAAGCCGCCTTCCTTGTAGATTCCGCCGTGCACATCCATCCCGTCGGTGTCGCCGCCATGCTCCCTGCGCTCCACCCGTCCGATGCGGCAACCCGACCTCGTTCCCCAGATGGACTGGAAGTCGATGTCGCTGAAGGATTCGGAAAATCCGGACTTGGAAAGGGTCTGTTGCAGGGAGTCGAACTGCTCGATCTTGATGCGCTCTCCGAGAATGGAAAAGATCAGGGCTTCCCCGATGTTCAGGAGACTGTCGCCGATGCGCTCCAGATAGCGGAAGATGAAGAGCACCGTGACCAGGCTCTGAACGTTTCGGCCTGAACCGAGATCCACCAGCAGCCTGTCGAAGTTCTCCTTGTACATCCGGTCCAGCTCGTACTCGGCTTTGCAGATAGCCAGGGCCGCGGACATGTCCTCCTTGCGGAAGGCGTCCAGAATCCCGGCAAGGCTGGCGCTGATCAGGGCATAGAGTTCTTCGCTCGGATACTCATCCAGTTGGCGGGTGTCCTGGAGATACCCCACCTGCCGGACGATGTTCACGCAGTAGTCCGCGATGCGCTCCAGATTGACGCACATGACCTGCATGGACCGAATTTTGTTCACCTGGCGCGAGTCGAGCTGCTTGTCGGAATGAATCCGGGAGTAGCACTTGTTTTCGATGATGGTCTTGAGATTGTCGACATAGTCGTCACGGGAGACGATGCGATTGTAGAGCTGCCTCCCCGGAGCCGATACAAAGTCCGCGGTGGCGCGCACCTGCTTCTCCACTTCCAGAACGATGAACCTGAAATTCTCGTCCAGTCCTTCAAAGGCGATCATGGCTTAGGATTCGACCTTGATGTCTTTGACGGACGGACCGCTGTCCAGGCCGTATTCCTTCCAGCCCACCTTGATGCTGATCTTGCTCTCGCCGCCCTTTTTCTTGGCTTTGACCTCGAAGTTCAAAAGTCCGCAGGGGGTCATGACGATTTCGTCCGCATCCGTGGAAAGGACGATGCGCCCCTTTTCAAATCCGTCCACCAGGGCGTCCAGAAAATTGCGGATGGAATTGTTGTCCTGAATGGATTCAAACATGAATTTCTTGTCGCTGGCCATGTGCATTGCCCCTTTGCCGCTCGCCTAGCCAGCGAGCCTTGCTTTGTAGTCTGCGATGGCGGATCGCCTGCTGATTCCAGTCATGATGAGCTGCTTGCGGATGGCGAGATCGTCCCAGGCGGGCTGTATGCCGATTTCCCGCCCGGCCTTGTCCGCATCCTGCTGCTCCGGCAGCTTCGTTTTTTCTCCCATGTGGCAATCGTCGCCCATGAGCACGAGAATGGGTTTGCGGGATGCGCCCCGCCTGGCGTTCTTGTCGTTGACCACGGAGATGAGGAATTCCGTATAGCGCTGCGATTGGGGATTCCAGACCTCGTACCCGTCCACGTCGTAATCGGCCAGGAGGATGGGCCAGAACTGCTCGGGGTGCGGGATGACGATTCCCCCGCCCAGACCGCGCGCCTCCTCGATGATCTCCGTGGCGCGATAGAAGAACTTCAGGGAAAATCCTTGCTTGACCAGTTGCTTCACCGCTTTGAGAAAGGCCTGGATCCTGTTCACCGGGGCTTCGCCCAGCTCCGGGCGCATCGAGTCGAAGTAGTTGCGGAGCATCTTGTTTTTGATGGAAATCCGCGGCAGGTCGGGCCATTGCTCGTCCAGCAACTTCGCAATCTTGCGGACATGGGCCTGAACGAACTCCACGAGATCGGTTTCCGCTCCGGTGGCGCGCATGGCTGCGCCGATGCGATCCCGGTCCGGACCGATGATCGTATCCATGAACTCGAACAGCTGAGAGGATCGATATTTGTAGGTGTGCGCAAGCATGGAGCGCAGCACCGGGGCATCCTGCACGCGGTCCGCCTCGAAATGCAGAAGAAGCTGCACCTTCTGGTTGAATCCGCTGGCGTAGCAGTCCACTTCCACCCCTGCATATCCCCCGAAGCTCATCAGCTCGTTGTGCTGGGTTGGAATCAAGAGCTCCTCGGATTTGTTCGGGAACATCTTGTCGATGCGTTTGCGGATCAAATCCAGGGGCACGAATTCGGGGTGCCAATGCACGCCGAGCACGGCCTCCTGGCGAGGCTGCTGCGCCGGCTCAAGAACCTGCTCCACCTGCCAGGGAGCCATTTCCACGGAGACCACCTGGGAGAATCTGACGCGGTCAGCATCCGTTATTTCCGGATCAACGGCTTCCATATCGAATTCCGGACAATCGCGAGATCCCGGTTTCACGAGCTTCATGAACATCGACTCCGATTCATTTGAAACGATTGTGGCAATGGCTCTTGATTCGATCGAGTTCGTTGCAGGCCGTCTGCGTCGCGGCGAGATCACCGGATTCGTACGCGTCCGCAAAGGATTGCGTCGCCGCCGCATACTCTTCGTAGTGGGCGTCGCCGAAGCCGGGAAAACCGATCATCAGTTCGGAGTCCCGGACAAAGGACCGGACCGCCTCGTCCGGAGGCATGACGCCTTCGCCAAGCGATGTGAAAATCAGCTTGAAGCTGTTTTTCATTCTCTTTTTAAGGGATTTGTATTTCAAAGGTTCTTCCGCATCACCAGTCTCGGAGACGGCGCATTCCTCGCTCTTGCACTTGATCTTGATCTTGAAGAGCAGCCTGCCGAATTCCTTTTTCACGGAAATCCCTATCTTGCTGAAATCCTCGACTCCCTGAAGAGCCTCCAGACCGGATTCCACCGCTCCCTTCTCCATCACATCGGCGAGTCGCCGGAACATGTCCGGGAGCTTGTCCGCGGAGAGATACGATTCCATCTTGATGCTGTTGCCCATGCCTGCCTCAGTTGCCGTGACAAAGTGTGAGACGGGACCAACGCATTCGCGCCCGTCCGGTCCGGATTCATGGCAGGGAAAGTAGCAACAAACGGACTCGGCAGAGTGTCACGGAAGTGACCACTGCGTTACAAGCCGATGAAGGAAGAGAAGAAAAGCGGAATAATCAGGAAGAATACGCGAGCGGAACGAGTTCTCCCCGCAGCACCCGCCAGGCTCCGTCGGCCATGACGCGCATTTCGTCCGTCTCCAGGGCGAAACATGGCCCCAAATGGGCAAGCCTGCCGGATACGGCTTCCACGAGCCGTACGCTGCGCGAAAGTCCACCCGTGAGCACCACGGCGTCGACGCGCGCGCCGGGTTCATAAAGAAGCGCCGGAGCGAGCGATGAAATCTGCTTGGAAATGTTGTAAGCCAGGGCGTCGAAAACAAGCGCCGCGCGCTCGTCGCCATTGTCGGCCATCTTCTGGACCTGGCGAAGATCGTTTGTTCCGAGGTGGGCGAAAAGCCCTCCCCGCGTCAAGGCGAGACGCTGCAACTCCTGGACGCTGTGCTTCTCCCGCAGGACAAGCCCCAGCGCCGTTATCAACGGCAGACTGCCGACCCGCTCCGGACTGAACGGCCCTTCGCCGTCCAGGGCGTTGATGACGTCCACCACTCTGCCCTGGTCGTGCGCGCCGATGGAGATGCCACCGCCCATGTGGGCCACGAGGAATCTTCCCTGTTCATACGAAATGCCCATTTGCCCGGCCACGCGCCGCGCCGCGCCGCGCTGGCTGAGCGCATGAAAAACGCTCCGCCGCTGCACGTCCGGCAATCCCGTCAGTCTCGCCAGATCGCGCATTTCGTCAGTTACCACAGGATCGACGACCAAGGCCGAGGCATTGTCCCGCGCGGCGTATTCGACGGCAAGCAGGGCGCCGAGGTTGCTGGCGTGCTCGCCGTACCGGGCCGAACGCAGATCATCGAGCATGGCCTCGTTCACGGCGTAAACTCCGCCGGGGATCGGCTTCAACAGTCCGCCCCGTCCGACCACGGCGTCAAGCCGCGGCACCACGCCGTCCGGAAAGCCCTTGCGCAGGGCGGCGCGCACGGTATCTCTGCGCATGGCAAGCTGCCCCAGCACGGTCGGATGCGCCTCGACGTCCTCCTTGGAATGCCGGACCTCCACCTCAAGAACGCTTTCCTCGTTGCGAAAAAGGGCCACCTTGGTGGAAGTGGAGCCGGGATTGACCGTCAGGACATGATGGATCACTGCTTATCTCCGACATCGGCGCTGGAATCCGCGGCGAGAAAGGCGGCCAGGGCAATGGAATGGAATTTGGATTCGGCGGAATCGCTTCTGGATGGGACGACCACGGGAACGCGGCTGCCCACGACAACGCTGGCCAGCGTCGATCCGTGCAGGATGCCCAGCGCCTTGTAGAGCATGTTGCCGCTTTCGATGTCCGGGGTGCAGAGGATGTCGGCATGACCGGCAACAGGATGATTCACCCCTTTCGTGACCGCGGCCTGAGGTGAAATAGCCAGATCCAGCGCCAGGGGACCGTGGACGAGACATCGGCCGAACTGGCCCTGAGCCGCCATCTTGCTGATCACGTCCGCGTCGAGCGTTGCAGGCATTGCAGGATAATTGACTTTTTCCGTAGCCGCGAGCATGGCGGCACGCGGACAGTCCATGCCCAGACGGCGGGCCACGTTCAGCGCGTTGCGCAGGATGTCGGCTTTGCGTTGCAGATTGGGACGAATGTTCACGCCCGCGTCCGTGAGCAGCATCAGGCGCCCCCCGGTCGGAGCATCGAACACCGTGACATGGCTGAGGATGCCGCTGACGGGCGGCACGCCGGTCTCCTTGTTCAGCACGGCCTTGAGCACGACCGCAGTGCTGATGAGTCCCTTCATGATGATGGAGACAGCGCCTTCGCGGTACATGCGCACCGCCCTGTTCACCGCGGCGGCTGCATCCGGCTCGTGAACCGACTCAAACCCGGAAATGTCCAGTCCATGTTCGTCCGCCACCTGCGCGGCACGCTGCATGTCTCCTATGAGCACAGGGTCGGCGAGTCCCTGCGAGTGGGCCTCGATTCCGCCGCGAAGTATGAATTCATCGGCGCAGGGAGCTATGGCCACGCGGGGACGCCGTCCGCTGCGCAGTACCGCCTCCACTAATTCCGCAAGAGAGGTTAGGGGCATCTCTCCTGCCGCCTACTCGTCGCCGCGTTTGAGCGCGATGGTTCCGGTTCGGCACATGCTCAATATTCCGTAAGGCTTGAGCATCTTGATCAAACCATCCACGCGGGCTTCGTCCCCGGTCAGCTCGACCGTGATGCTGCTCTGGCCCATGCCGACCACGTCGGCCCGGAAAACTTCGAAGACCTGCATGATCTGCGCGGTGTCTTCCGGCTTGAGGCCGACCTTGATCAAGGCGAGTTCGCGGTCCACGAACTCTTTGCGCGACAGGTCGTCCACCTGGATCACGAAATCAAGGGCTGCCATTTGTTCGGTGATGTCGCTGACCTGCGCATCGCCTGCTTCCAGCCGGATGACCATGCGTGAAATATCCGGATTTTCGGTCTCGCCGCAGGCAATGGATTTGATGTTCAGCTTTGCCTCGCCGAAATGGCGGGCCATGGCTGCGAGTACGCCGGGCTCGTTGCGCACCAGTGCGGAAATGGTATGTTTCAAGATTCCTCCCGTGGATTGCGTTCCAGCATCAATATATCCGAGGCGGCCGCTTCGCTCAAGGCGGACGACACCGAGACGCGACAACGGCGCAACCTTGCGAAAAATGCGAACGAACGCTTCCGCAGCGGATATTCGGGCCTGTTGACCCGTTCCTTGTTGACGGCTATCCCAGAAAAAAAAGGATCTTTCAATGTTTGGGAATCTCTTGAAGAAAATCACCACGCCTCCGCCCTTTCAGGTCGGCAAGCGCAATCTCGAGCGGGCCTGGCGGGCGAGCATGAACAACGACATGAAAATGGCCCGCCAATACAACGCCAAGGCGGCCCAGGCATTTCGGGAAATGCTCGAGGCCGATCTCGCCAAGGGGAAGCGCACGTTCCCGCCGCGCCTCGCAGCGGCAGGCATCGCCATCCTCCGCGACGGCGACCCGGAAACCGCCTCGCGACTGCTGGCGCAGGCCCTTGAGCGCCAGGAGACTCTTTTTCAGGCGTATTCCTGGGCCGGGCTCGCTTTCGGCCAACTCGGCGATGCGGAAAACGCCTTGCGCTACTGGAATCTGTTCCAGGGGGTGCAGGCCGGGCAGGCCGTGCTGAACAAAATCATCATGGAGCAGAAGATCGGTCTTGAAAACGGGCAAATCGAACTCAAAAGCGCTTGCGCCGAGGTGGAGCAGGGACTTCTCAAGCAGGACAAGGCCGATTTCCGTGAAGGGAAAAGCTTCTGGCTCCTGGAGCGTCTCTAAAAAAGTTAAGGCCCCGCAAGGGGGCTTTCTCAGCTAATCGTAGAGCTTGTCGATCTCTTCGTAGACATATTTCATGTGCATCATCTTGGGAGAACCACCCATGGCCACGGCCAGGAGCGCCGCGTCGATGATTTCATCCTTGGTCGCACCGTTGCTCGCGGCGTTCTGAACATGCAGGGAGATGCACATGTCGCACTGCGAAAGGATGGAACAGGCGATCAGGATCAGGCTCTGATTCTTGCTGTCGATGGAGCTGCCTTTCTTGATGGTGGCAGTGAAATCCTGGTACGCCTTGAAAACATTGCGACGGTTCTTGTTCATCAACCGAAACAGTTCTGTCGCTTTTTCCGCAGGTTCCTGCATGTCTGTGCCCTCACGTTGAATAGGTTTCAAGATGTATCGATGCGATACGCCTTCGGCATCGGGGTCAGCGCTTGAAGCGGGTGCCGTAGAGCACGGCTTCCCGCGTCCAGAACTGGCGCAACCCCTTTCCATCAAACAAGCCCTCGGCATAAGACAAATCTTTCGTATCCATGCCGGGAAGATATACGTCGACCCGAAGCAGCGTTCCCTGTCTCCACTCTTCCTTCCAAAGCGTGGAGCAGAAATCGCTCAAGGCGGCGGATTCCGGGACAACGTTCACGTCGAGATATATTCTCAAAATATCGAGAGGATACCGACCCTCTCTGCCTTCCTGGCGCTCCATGACCGCATACCGGAAACCGTGCCGCGTCTGATCGGCGACCGGCACCGGCCCCTTGAACGGCTCCGGAGCCTTGGCCGGATCGACGACCACACGTTCCGGACTGTCGCCATTCTTTTCGATTTTCAAGGGCTTCAGCTGAGGCGGGGTCGAGGCCCCACCCTGCTCGGACGAACCCTCAGCTTGAGCGGACCGCGGGCTGATTTCCTCCTGGAATTCCACGGGGGGTTCGTCGCTGACCTTGCCGCGCACCTGATACAGCGGGGCGTCCTCTCCCTCGGCGTCCGGAGCGCCGGCGCGGTCCTGCATATCCGGCGGAAGCGGCTGACGCCGCATCGTAGGCAGGTCGGGGAGCGCTCCGAGGTCGTCCTCGATAAGCGCCGCGTAGACATACCCCAGGGCGTGCTTCTCATCCCGTCGGGTTTCGCCGACATTGAACGCCGCAAACCAGCCCTTGCGCAAGAAATCAACGCGTACGGCTTGTCCGGGTTCCAGCGTCTTCACCAGCTTGGATGCCGCAGTGCGCTCGGCGCGCAGATTCACACGCCTGGAGACCTTGACCAGCCGCCCCCAATGCGACGAAGAGGATTGTCCGGCGGAGGCGCTCTGAGCGGTAGCCGATGGGGCCGGATCAGGAGCCGTGCCCTGTGGTTCAGGCGAATCCGTGGCAACGGCAACACTCTTTGGTGGGGCCGCATTCTCGGATTCCGCTGATTGCCGACCGAGAACGCCTTCGATCTGTTCCGCAGTGGCGGGATAGAGATATCTGTCGTTGGAAAAGCCGATGGCGTTCTTCAGGGAGCGGACCTTTTCGTCCGGTGCGAAGATAGCCACCCAGCCGTCTTTTTCAAAATCGACCTTGACCACATCGTCCGGTCCCAGCGTTCTGACGTGCTCGGAACCCGCGTCCCGCTTGCTGCGGACGTTGAGCATTCCGCGCGGGGAACGCAGCTCGCCCCACTCGCCCACAGGCACGAGATATCCGGCATTGACGAAACCCAGGGCCTTGGCCACGTTCCGATCTTTATCGCCGGGCCGGAAAACAGCGTACCAGCCTTCTTCCAGGAAATCGGCTCGCACCTCTTCGCCGGGCATGATGGTGGTCACCCGGGGGGAGGAAAGCGTTCTCTGCTGTCGAACGTTCAATGGCGTCTTCGGGGTCATCAATCTGCCCCAATCCGCGGCGGACGCGCTCGCGCCGAGAAGCGACACAAGCAGAACAATGAAAAATACGATCCTCTTGAACATAATATGAACTAGTACCGTTTGTTGAGATCCTGGATGACCAGGTCGGTCAGATCGGCGGAATCATCAATGTAGCCGATGATGTCCGGATCCGTGATGACCAGGGAAAAGCCCTTCTGCCGGGCGATGTCCTTCAGGCTGCCGTCGGCGCGCTTCATGATGAACTGGATCAGCCGGGCTTCCTCGATCTGGATGTCCTCGTTGCTTTTCTGGATCAGTCTGTCGTGCTGTTCATAAAGGATTTGCAGCTTGCTTTCCAGAGTGCGCTGCTCGGATTCGGAAAGGGTCGTATCGGCAAGACGCGCCTTCAGTTCGTTGATATCCTTCGCACTCTCTCGAATCTGGCGATCCTTTTCCTTGCCGAGCTTGGCAAGATCCTGCTGTGCGGTTTTACCGATCTCGGATTCGTCGATGAGACGTTGCGGGTTCACGAACCCCACTTTCTGCTCGGCAAGCGCCGCGGTCGGCCCGGCAAGCACGAGCAGCAGCGTCAGCCACAAGGCGGCCAGGACGAACGGGAACGAACCGCAGCGCGAACACGGATTGCGCTTCATGGACACCCTCTGTTTACCATTTGTTTTTATTGCATTAAAATTCACTCATAGAGTGTATCCACATTTCAGTCGGCTGTCGAGGCGAGCAGGCCGAGACCTGTTCAACCGATTTCAAAGCATGTTCACGGGATCGAGATCAAGACGAAGGCGAATGCGATTCGGATCCGGATTCCAAGCGGAAAAACGACCGAATACATCGCGCACATCACGCCAGTCCTCGGCCTTGATCAGGCAATTGTACCGCTTGCGTCCGCGCAGCACGGCCAACGGCGCAGGGGCCGGACCAAGCACCGTCACGCCCGGAGCCCTGGCCGCGCGCTGCAAGGCGGCCGCCGCATCGGACAGGAGCCGCACGTCGTCGCTGACGCTTTCAGGGCCTTCCCCCTCGACAGGAACGCTCATGCGGATCAGGCCGAGCCGAACGAACGGAGGATAACGAAATTTTTCCCGCTGGGCGATCTCACGTTCGAAAAAAGTCTCATAATCGGCTCGCAGCACATGATCCCAAAACGGATGGCCAGGGTTGCGCGTCTGGACTAGGACCGTGCCGGGCAATGCGCCGCGCCCCGCCCGGCCCGCCACCTGAAGCAGCAGCTGATACGTCCGTTCCGCCGAACGGTAGTCCGGCAGGTTCAGTCCCAGATCTCCGTCCGCCACAACGACCAGGGTGACATTGGGGAAATGGTGCCCCTTGGAGAGCATCTGCGTTCCCACGAGAACCTGCGCCCTCCCCTTGGCGAAATCATCCAGGATTTCCTCCAGCCTTTCCTGGCGGCGGGTGGTGTCACGGTCCATGCGCAACACGCCCGTGCCTTCGGGGAGCGCCTTTCGCAGCGTCTCTTCGAGCCGTTCCGTCCCCTCGCCCATGGGCAGGTGATTGCCGCCGCCGCATTTCCCGCAAAGCAGCGGATAGGAATAGGATGTGCCGCAATAGTGGCAAATCAAACGTTCCCGGCTCTTGTGAAAGGTCATGGCCACATGGCAGTGCGGGCAGCGGACCACGTCGCCGCAATCGAGGCAATACATCAACGGCGCGTAGCCGCGGCGGTTGAGCATCAAAATGGCCTGACCGCCCTGCTCCACCGTGCGCGTCAGAGCGTCCAGAGTTTCCGCGGCCAGCGGCTTTTCCGGATCCTTCTGTCCGGAAATGTCCACGAGGCGGATATCGGGAAGCGTCCCTTCCCCGACCCGCTTGGTCAGGCTGACCAACGGAAGACGTCCCTGGCGAGCGGCATGGTAGGACTTCACGTCCGGCGTTGCCGAGCCGAGCACGAGCAGGCCTCCGGACTGGCGGGTGCGGAACCACGCGATTTCCTTGGCCTGATAGGCGAGCCGCTCCTCCTGCTTGAAGCTCTCGTCGTGCTCCTCGTCCAGGATGATCAGACCGGGTCGGCGGATCGGGAGAAAAAGAGCGGAACGGGTTCCCACCACCAGCGAGGGGTGCCCGTCGGCCAGGGCCGCGAAAGCGTCGCGGCGGCGTCCCGGTGTCTGATAGCCGTGGTAAAACACGCACCTAGCCTCTGCGAAGCGCTCACGCACCGCGCGGTAAAGCCCGCAGGCCAGCGCCACCTCCGGAGCGAGCAATAGCGCGGAGCGGCCCGAAGCAAGGCATTTCTCCGCCAGCTCCAGATAAACATGCGTCTTGCCGCTTCCGGTGATGCCGTGCAGCAGCACGGTTTCTCCCTGGGGCGAATCCATGGCCTGCATGAGTTTTTGCAGTGCCGCGTCCTGCTCCTGGGAGTTGGTCAGCACATCCTCGGCGATTTCGCATGCGGGTGCGAGTTCCTCCAGCCCGGCTTCCTCCCGGCCGACGCGAATCAAGCCCGCATCCGCAAGCCGTCGCAGGACGGACCCAACATTGCCGCCGACTTCCTCGGTCAGCCGACGGCGGGTGGTCTGGCCGTTTTCCAAAAGATACTCCAGCACTCCAAGCTGGGAAACCGCGTTGGGCCGCACTGGCCATGGCGGGTCCGCCGCAAGGCTGACAACGGTTTCTTCAGCCTCGCGTGCCGGATTGAGATGGACGCGCATGCCGCCGTCCAGCCAGAGGGCGACCAGTTCGCGTTTTTCGTCGAGACTCAGCTTTCCAAGGGCATGGGGCGTCAGGCGCGAGGGAAAAGGCCCCTGGCTCAGGGCGAAGGTCAGCTCCGAGGTGCGCAATCCCGAAGGCAAAAGGAGGTGAAGAATGGCGCCGGGATCCGTCATCTGGCGACTGGCGAGGTTGCGCACCAGTTCCATGTAGTCTTCGTCCAGAAGCGGTTCGCGGTCCAAGGGCCAGAGAATCTGCCTTGTGGCGAACTCCGGCTTGTCGCAGGTTTGGGTGAGCACCCCGACTCGCAGCGAACGACGCACGGGAACGAGCACCCGGCAACCGGGAGCAAGGGGAGGGAACCACTCCGGGCGCTCGTAGGTGAGCACGGAATGGGGCGGTGTGGGGAGCAGAACCTGCCAATATTCAAGCATGATGTCGCGGCGGCCCGTATCCGGGCCGCCGCTGGAAAATCCTATTTCAGGGGGGGGAGCAATTCGCGCAGCCGGGCCGAGATGTCCTCGTGCAGGGCATCGTCCTGGAGCGCGAAGTAGATGTTGGCCGTCAGATATTCGACCCAATCGCCCGCATCGAAACGACGCCCCTTGAGCTTGACCGCGATGAGCTTGCCGCGATCGGCAAGGCCCTGAAGCGCGTCCGTCAGCTGAATCTCGCCGCCCACGCCAGGCGTCTGATTCTCAAGAATATCGAAGATTTCCGGCAACAGAACGTAGCGCCCGATGATGGCCATGCGCGAGGGAGCCTCCGCAAGCTTGGGCTTTTCCACGAGCTGGTTCACCCGGTACATGCCTGGGGCGAACTCTTCGCCCTGGATGATTCCGTACTTGTGGACCTTTTCATCCGGGACTTCGATAACGCCCACCACGGCTGCGTTTTCCGCCTCGGCCGCTTCGATGAGCTGGCAGATTCCAGCGCCCTTGCCGAAGACCATGTCGTCGCCGAGCATGACGGCGAACGGCTCGTTCTTGCAGACCTCCCGCGCGCAAAGCACGGCGTGGCCGAGTCCGAGCTGCTCCTTCTGGCGCACGGCGATGACGTTGACCATGTCCGCAACGGCGCGCACTTCTGCCAGAAGCTCTGTCTTGCCGCTGCGTTCGAGAAGATTCTCCAGCAGGAAGCTGCGGTCGAAATGATCCTCGATGATCTTCTTGTTCTGGTTGGTGACGAAGACGACGTCCTTCAGACCGGCTTCGATGCCTTCCTCGACGATATACTGAACCACGGGCTTGCGGTAGACCGGCAGCATCTCCTTGGGGATGCTCTTGGTGGCGGGCAGCGAACGCGTGCCCCAACCAGCCACGGGAATGACCACTTTTCTGACCTGCATCACTCTCCTCTCCTTTTGCCGGGTGATCGGCTATCGCAAGCACTCCCGAAGCACTTCGCAAAGCCTGTCCGTAAGGTTCTCGACCTTGGCCTCGTCCTCTCCTTCCACCATGACGCGCGCAAGGGATTCCGTTCCGGAATAACGCAACAGCACGCGTCCCTTGCCTTCGAGCTCCTTCTCCGCCTGGCATACCGCCTCGGCCACGGAAGGTACGGTATCAAAAGGAATCTTACGTTCCACGCGAACATTCTTGAGCCGCTGCGGAAACAGCGTCAACAGATGCGACAGTTCGGAAAGCGGGCG
Source organism: Paucidesulfovibrio longus DSM 6739 (assembly GCF_000420485.1). Classification (NCBI taxonomy): domain Bacteria; kingdom Pseudomonadati; phylum Thermodesulfobacteriota; class Desulfovibrionia; order Desulfovibrionales; family Desulfovibrionaceae; genus Paucidesulfovibrio; species Paucidesulfovibrio longus. The sequence goes on from NZ_ATVA01000013.1 coordinate 26,466, forward strand.
CTGCTTCTCGACCATGATGCGGATGAGCTGGAGCGCCGCGAGCAGGCCGTCTCCCGTCGTGGTGTGGTTGAGGAAGATCAGATGGCCGGACTGCTCGCCGCCGAGCACCGCTCCTTCGCGGCGCATGGCCTCGACCACGTGACGGTCGCCCACCGGAGTGCGCAGCAGACGGCAGTCGCGTTCCTCCATGAAGACTTCAAGGGCCATGTTGCTCATGACCGTGGCTACCAGGGTCTTGCTCTTGAGCTCGCCTCGGTCGAGCAGGTCTTGCGCGCATAGCGCCATGATCTGGTCGCCGTCGAGCACGTTGCCCTTTTCATCCACCACGATGAGGCGGTCCGCGTCGCCGTCCAGGGCCAGACCGATGTCCGCGCCCTCCTCGACCACGGCGGCCGCAAGCACTTCGGGATGCAACGAACCGCAATTCTCGTTGATGTTCAGCCCGTCCGGCTCGCAGGCCAGGGTCACGACCTCGGCTCCAAGCTCGCGCAGGATGGTGGGGGCGACGTTGTACGCCGCGCCGTTGGCGCAATCCAGGACAACCTTGAGCCCGTCCAGGGTAAGATTCTGCGGAAAGCTGTTTTTCAGATAGACGATGTAGCGCCCGTTGGCGTCGACGATGCGCTTTGCCCGGCCCACGCTCTCCGGCGCGGGGAAGTCCCAGTCGGACTTGCCGGAAAGGACCATGTCCGTGATGGCCTGTTCCGCGGAGTCCGGCAGCTTGAACCCGGAACGGTCGAAGAACTTGATGCCGTTGTCGCTGAAGGGATTGTGCGAGGCCGAAATGACCACGCCGAGATCCGCACGCATGTTGCGCGTCAGAAAGGATATGGCCGGGGTCGGCAGCGGGCCGACCAGATACACGTCCATGCCCGTGGCGCAAAAGCCGGAGGTCAGCGCCGTCTCGAAGACATAGCCGGAAAGGCGCGTGTCCTTGCCGATGAGAACCTTATGCCGCTTGTTGCCGTTGCGGAAATACTGTCCTGCGGCCAGTCCGAGACGAAGGGCGATTTCCGGGGTCATGGGGAATATGTTCACCGGGCCGCGCAGGCCGTCGGTGCCGAAAAGGCGTTGATTCATCCACAGCTCCTGCTCCGGGCGGCGCGGCTACTTCACTTCGCGCACGACAGCCGAAAGCTTCTCGGGGGTTTTGGATACCAGTCTGCATCCCTGAGGGAGGCTGACCCAGTAGTCCAGTTCGTGCTTGCCCGGCTTGATGTCCGGGTCGATCTTGGGGTACGCGGCGATCTCGCTGCGAAATTTGTCGTTGCGGAAAAGCGCCACCGGGCCTTCGATTTCCAGGGTGACCGTGTTGTCGGCGATCTCGACCTTGCGCCCGGTGGGCGGCTCCGCCTCGATGCTGCGGATCTTCACGGTGATCCGCTGCGTCTTGGGGCCGATCTCAAGATCCACCCGCACCAGTCCGGGCTGGGCCTTGACGGATTCAGGAAGCAGCACGGGAAGATCCTCGCTCCAGGAGCGGGGCGAATCCTCCTCGAATTGCGTGTCCATGCGCACGCGGGCCTCGTCCAGCTTCTTCAGCTCGCTGGCGGGTCCGTGCAGCTCGACGAAGGCGGGCGTGGCCCGAAGTTCGACAAGCTGAAGATCGTGATGCAGGTTGTCCGCCCCGGTCCAGTCGACGACGACCGGCACGGTTTTGACCGCCTCGCGGTCCACTGTCAAGATCAGGCGATCCGGCTTGAGCTCGACGATTTCATAGGCACGGGAGAGCGGAACCTTGTCCGCGTCCAGGTCGATGAGATTCTCGCCGACCTTGAGCGAGCTGACGTCGAGCGGATAGGCCAGCTTTTTGAAATCCAGCGTGCCGATCATGCCCTTGGGACCGCGCACGCGCACCTCGATGTGCTTGACGAGTCCCTTTTGGATGACCAGCCCGGCCGGAGTGTTGGTCATCTCCACGGGCAGGGGAATCCAGGTCTCGACCTTTTCACGGCCCGTCACGAGATACCAGGTGGAAACGGCCAGGAGGAAGGCCACCAGCATGGTCTGCCAACGAATCGTCATCCTAGCGCTCCATCACGTTCTTGAGCACGCGCCGCAGGCGCAGCTCGTCCAGGCTGGTGGTCAGCCGACCGTTCATGGCGATGGAGACGTCGCCCGTCTCCTCGGAAACGACCACAGAAACGGCGTCGGACTCCTCGCTGATGCCCAAGGCGGCGCGGTGGCGCGTCCCGAACACGGTCTGGCCCTTGAATTTTGTGGAAAGCGGCAGAATGCAGGCCGCGGCGGCCAGACGGCCGGCCCGGATGACCACGGCTCCGTCATGCAGCGGAGTTTCGGTCTTGAAGATGCTCATCAGCAGTTCCTTGGATATCCTCGCATCCACCTCGATGCCGCGCTCGACGATGTCGCCCAGGGGCACGCCGCGTTCCACGACGATGAGCGCGCCGCAACGCTTGCGGGCCATGGCTAGCACGGCCAGCACCATTTCGTTGAGGCTCTGCTCCTCCACGGGGGTTCGCCGCCAAAACCGCCCCACGCCGATCTGGGCAAGGGCCTTGCGAATGTCGCTGCGGAAGAGAATGATGATGACCAGGAAGAACGACCCCAGGAAGTTCGTCAAAAGCCAGTTGAGCGTGAACAGCCCCAGTTCGTCCGAAACCCAATAGACCACGAGCAGCAGCATCAGGCCATAGATGACCGCTACCGCGCGGGTGCCGCGCACAAGCAGGATCAGCTGGTAATAGACGATCGTGATGATCGCGATATCGATCACGTCGCGCCAGGCGATCTGGAGTCCGAAAAATTCAATCATTCATGCCTGCGTCATGGCTTGAGCGAGTGTGAGGGCATGGCGGGCGGCGGCGACTTCGTGAACGCGATGCACTGCGACCCCCCGGTAACCGAGAAGAGCCGTGGCTGCCTGGGTGGCCCCGGCGCGTTGTCCCACTTCGAGTCCGAGCAGGCCCCCGAAAAGCGATTTATTGGACAACCCAATGTATACAGGTAGCCCAAACATCCCGAATCGGTCAATATCTCTTAGGATGCTCATGTTGTGCTCCAGCGTTTTGCCGAAGCCGATTCCCGGATCAAGAACGATGCGGCTTTCCGAAAGCCCGGCCTTGGTCAGGAAGTGCAGTCGTTCCTCAAAAAAAGCCAGGATTTCAGACACTACGTCGTCGTATCGAGGCTCGATCTGCATCTCGCGCGGCAGTCCCAGGGAGTGCATGAGCACGTATCCGGGCTGCCGATCAACCAGCACGTCCAGGAGGGACGGGTCAAAACGGCAGGCGGAAACATCGTTGATGATGGAAGCGCCTGCATCCAGACAGCGTCGGGCGACCTCGGCCTTGTTCGTATCCACGGACACGACCGGGGCCTCTCCCCCCACTCGGGGCAACTGGCTCCAGTCATGCGCCGCGAGAGCCTCCACGACCGGGACCACGCGGGATAGCTCCTCATCCAGGCTGACCAGCTCGGAAAAAGGGCGTGTGCTCTCGCCGCCCACATCCAGGATGTCTGCCCCCTCCAGGGCAAGCGAACGGCCATGGGCCACGGCCATCGCCGGATCGAAACACTTCCCTCCGTCGTAGAACGAGTCCGGAGTAACGTTGACGATTCCGGCAACGAAAAAAGGGGCGGGTCCGAGAACCCTGCCCCTTGCGATAGTCCATTGCTGCAATTTCATCTGAGCCGAAGTCCTGACTATTGCAGATTGCGTCCGCCGCCGGAGCCCTTGTCGCCCCGGCCGTCGTCCTCTTCCAGGGTGAACTCGTCGTCCTCCCCTTCCTCATCCTCGTCCTTCGGCTTTGTCTCGTCCTTGGAAGATTCCTCCACCGGAGTATACCCCGGTCCGGCATCGTCGCCGGAACCGGCATCGCCCTTCCCGTCCGAAGACTTCTTGCGCACGTCCATGGGCGGCAGCGGAGGCAAATCCTTGCCCTCCATCAGCAGGTCGATGTCCTTGCCGCTGATGGTCTCGCGTTCGAGCAGGGCTTCGGCGATCTTGTCCAGCGATTCGCGGTTCTCGCTGATCAGCTTGCGGGCGATTTCGTGGGCCTCGTCGATGATCCGGCGCACTTCCTCGTCGATGGTTCTGGCGGTTTCCTCGCCGTAGTTGCGATTATGGACCAGCTCCTTGCCGAGGAACACGGATTCCTGGTTGTCGCCGAAGGAAAGCGGGCCGAGCTTCTCGCTCATGCCCCACTGGCAGACCATCTTGTGCGCCATTTTGGTGGCCCGCTCGATGTCGTTGGATGCTCCGGTGGTCATCTGGGCCAGGGCGATTTCCTCGGCGACGCGGCCGCCCAACAGCATGGCCAGCTGATTTTCGAGGAATTCCTTGGAGTAATTATGACGATCATCCACGGGGAGTTGCTGGGTCACGCCCAGGGCCATGCCTCGCGGAATGATGGAAACCTTGTGCACGGGATCGGTTCCGGGCAGCAGCTTGGCCACGAGGGCATGCCCCGCCTCATGGAAGGCGGTGGTGCGCTTTTCGTTCTCGCTGAGGATGACGCTGCGCCGCTCCTTGCCCATGAGAACCTTGTCCTTGGCTTCCTCGAAGTCCTTGTTTTCGACGCTGTCCTGGTTGACCTTGGCGGCGTAGAGCGCTGCCTCGTTGACGAGGTTTTCCAGGTCCGCGCCGGAAAAGCCGGGCGTTCCGCGCGCAATGGCGCCGAGGTCCACGTCCGGAGCCAGGGGAACGCGGCGGGTGTGCACGCGAAGGATGCGCTCGCGTCCGCGCACGTCCGGAGTGGGAACCACGACCTGGCGGTCGAAGCGCCCCGGACGGAGCAGCGCCGGGTCGAGAACGTCCGGGCGGTTGGTCGCGGCGACGAGAATGACGCCCTCGTTGGACTCGAAGCCGTCCATCTCGACAAGCAGCTGGTTCAAGGTCTGCTCGCGCTCGTCGTGGCCGCCGCCGAGCCCGGCGCCGCGCTGACGGCCCACGGCGTCGATTTCGTCGATGAAGATCAGGCAGGGAGCATTCTTCTTGCCCTGGCTGAAGAGGTCGCGCACGCGGGAAGCGCCCACGCCCACGAACATCTCCACGAAATCCGATCCGGAGATGGAAAAGAAGGGCACCCCGGCTTCGCCTGCAACGGCCCGCGCAAGAAGCGTCTTGCCCGTACCGGGAGAGCCGACAAGGAGCACGCCTTTGGGGATGCGCCCGCCGAGCCGCGTGAACTTGCGCGGTTCGCGCAGAAAATCAACGACCTCGGAGAGCTCTTCCTTGGCTTCGTCCACGCCGGCCACATCCTCGAAGGTGACCTTGGTCATCTCCTCGTTGATCAGCCGGGCCTTGGACCTCCCGAAGGACATGGCTCCCCTGCCGCCGGAACCGCCGCCCTGCATTTGGCGCATGAAGAAAATCCAGACGCCGATGAGCAGGAGCATGGGGAACCAGGAAACCAGCACGGTCATGTACCAGGGGGCTTCCTCGGGCGGTTCGGCGATGATCCGCACGCCGCTTTTGACCAGTTTTTCAACCAGGTTCGGATCTTCAGGGGTGAAGGTGGAGAATTTCTCTCCCTGCCCGGTGACGCCGCTGATTTCGCGGCCCTGAATCAGGACGGAATCCACGCCTCCGGCTTCGACCTTGGTCAGGAACTCGCTGTAGGGAATGCGGGTGTCCTTGACCTGGGTCTGATTCATGAGATTGAAGAGAACGACCATCATTACTGATATGGTCGCCCAAATAAGGAGATTCTTACCGAAATTATTCAAGCTGGTTCCTCCGGATCGGTCCTGTGTCAAAGGCGGGTGGGGTCCCGCGCTCGTGATTCGGTCGGTGGAGAGTAATGTAACCCTCCTGCGGAAAAAGACAAGAGGGAGGTTGGAAGATTGCTGTCTTGCCGAGCCCGATTAAAACTGATAGGCGTATTGCCCTGTCTGGAAGCGTATCGTCACCGGTGTGGCGCTTGGTCTTCAAAACCAATGCGTGGCAGAAATGTCACGGGCAGGTTCGACTCCTGTACGCTTCCGCCATTCCCCTTCCGGCGCGATCACCCTTCCATTCCGCTCTGGCGCAACAGGCGCATGGCCTTGTCCGAAAGCACGTAGCCGTCGCCGTGGCGCACGTTCTTGCCCTTGAGCTTGATGTGGAACACATAGCCCATGTCGTAGAGCATCCGCAACAGGGTCCGCTCGTAATCCTCCAGCATCTCGCAAGGGGCCACGCCGCAAAAGCGCGAAACCTTGGAAAGGTGGTAGATGTCGCGCAGAAGCTCGATATGTTCCTTGTCCAGCTGGTCCAGGGCCACGTAATCGTCGTTGCGAACCTTTTCCCAGCCCTTGTCCGTGAAATCGATGCCCAGGGACTCCAACTCGTGCCGAGCGCCTTCGGCAAGGCGGAACCCCTTGGGGTTGGAGCCGCAGGAAGTGATGATTATGCCTTCTTCCACGACTCCGCATTCCTTCAAATATTCCAAAACCTTGTCATCGTAAGCCAGCGCCTCGCGTTCCGGCAGCATGCCGTGGTACCGCTTGACGTTGGTATAAGCATGGATGTGCTTGAGAATCTGAACATGCTGCTCGGTAAGAATCATCAGGCTTCCTTGCGTTCGGATATCCAGAGCCGAAGGGCTTCAAGCTGGCGGCGAACCGATTCCGGACCTGTTCCTCCCGGAGATACGCGGCGCTCCACCGCAGCCCGGTAGGACAAAATCGCATAGACGTCGTTCTCGACATCGGCTCCGGCCTTGCACATCTGTTCCAGGCTGAGGTCCGCCAGGCCGCAGCCGAGGGATTCGGCCAGTGCGACGCAGGCTCCGGAAGCGTGGTGCGCCTGCCGGAAGGGCATGCCCCTGCCCACGAGGTAGTCGGCCAGTTCCGTCGCGTTGAGGAATCCCGCTTCCAGGGCGCGTTCCATGGCCTCCGGCACGAAGACGATCTCGGCAAGCATGTCGGCCATGATCGCCAGGGAGGCCCGCACTGTGGCGTCCGCGTCGAAGAACGGCTCCTTGTCTTCCTGCATGTCGCGATTGTAGGTCATGGGCAGCCCCTTGATCAGGGTCAGGATGCCCACGAGGGCGCCGTAGACGCGCCCGGTCTTGCCGCGCATCAGCTCGCAGATGTCCGGGTTCTTCTTCTGCGGCATGATGGACGAGCCCGTGGAGTAGGCGTCGGGCAGGCGGATGTATCCGAACTGCGGGTTGGCCCAGAGGATCAGTTCCTCGCAGAATCGGCTCAGGTGGGCCATGATCAGGCTGCCCGCGCAGAGGGATTCCACCACATAGTCGCGGTCGGAAACCGCATCCATGCTGTTCTCGAAGGCTGCGTCGAAGCCCAGTTCCGCGGCGGCCGAAGCCGGGTCCAGCGGATAGGTCGTTCCGGACAGGGCCGCAGCGCCCAGCGGAGAAACGCGCACGCGCTTCAGGCAATCCGCGACGCGCTGATGGTCGCGCCGGAACATGCAGGCGTAGGCCAGCAGGTGCTGAGCGAGACTCACGGGCTGCGCTGGCTGCAAATGCGTGCAGCCGGGCAGGAGCGTCTCCTGGTTTTCCGCGGCGCGATTCGCGAGCACGGCCACAAGCCCGGCCAGAAGTTCGCTCCATTCACCGAGCCTGCGGGCCACGTGCAGTCGAAAATCGACGCCGACCTGATCGTTGCGGCTGCGTCCGGTGTGCAGCTTGCCGCCCACCGGGCCGACGATCCCGGTCAACCGGGCCTCGATGTTCATATGCACGTCTTCCAGCTCGGCCTTCCACTGGAACGCGCCGGACTCGATCTCGTCGCGCACCTGATCCAGGCCGCGGCAGAGGGACTCCGCCTCTTCCGAGGTCAGAACCCCCTGCCGCGCCAACATCCGCGCATGGGCCTGCGAACCGGCGATGTCCTCGCGATAGAGCCGCCAGTCAAAGGAGACGGATTCGGTGTACGCTTCCACGGAAGCGCTGGTCCCTTCCTTGAACCGTCCTCCCCAAAGTTTCTTATCAGCCATGTCCCTGCCCGCGTTAGTCGTCGCTGTCCCGTCCGCCCCATTTGCTCTGCTGCATGCGGCCCTTGAGCCGCAGGCCCACGAGCTTGATGAAGCCGTCGGCATCGGACTGATCGTAGATCACGTCTTCCTCGAAGGTGGCCAGATCGGGGTTGTACATGGAATACGGAGATTTGCGCCCCATGGGAATGATGTTGCCCTTGAAGAGCTTGAGCCGCACCGTGCCCGTGACCCGTTCCTGGGTCTTGTCGATCATGGCCTGGAGAGCCTCCCGTTCCGGCGAGAACCAGTAGCCGTAGTAGATCATCTCCGCGTATTTCGGAATCAGGCTGTCGCGCAGGTGCATGACCTCGCGGTCCAGGGTCAGCCCTTCCAGGTCGCGGTGGGCCAGATGCAGGATGGTGCCGCCGGGAGTCTCGTAGACGCCTCGGGACTTCATGCCCACGAAGCGGTTTTCGACCATGTCCACCCGGCCGATGCCGTGCTTGCCGCCGAGGTCGTTGAGCTTCTGGAGCAGCGCGGCCGGAGAATGCTTGACCGAGTTGATGGCCACGGGATCGCCCGCCTCGAAATCGATGGTGATGATTTCCGGCTCGTCCGGGGTCTTCTCGATGGGCTGCACGAGACGGAAGCAGTCCGGTCCGGGCGCGTTCCAGGGATCTTCCAGCTCGCCGCCCTCGAAGCTGACGTGCAGCAGGTTGGCGTCGATGGACCAGGGTTTGGTGCGGCTGACCGGGATGGGGATGCCGTTTTCCTCGGCAAAGGCCATCAGGTCGGACCGGGACTTGAGATCCCATTCGCGCCAGGGCGCGATGGTCTTCAGCCGGGGGTCGAGTCCCATGGCGGCCAGCTCGAAGCGAACCTGGTCGTTGCCCTTGCCCGTGGCGCCGTGGGCCACTGCCTGGGCGTCCTCCATGTTGGCGATCTCGACCATGCGCTTGGCGATCAGCGGCCGGGCGATGGAGGTTCCGAGCAGGTAGCGTCCCTCGTAGATGGCGTTGGCCCGGAAGGCAGGAAAGATATAGTCGCGCACGAACTCTTCGCGCAGGTCTTCGACAAAAGCCTTGCTCGCTCCCGTGCGCAGGGCCTTGTCCTCGATGCCGTCGAGCTCCTCGCCCTGGCCCAGGTCGGCCGTGAGGGTCACGACCTCGCAGTTGTAGTGCTTCTTTATCCATTTCAGGATGACGGACGTGTCCAATCCGCCGGAATAGGCCAGAACGACCTTCTTGATGCTGCTCATTTCTTGCTGTTTCCTCAAATATATATTGTTGCGGGGCTTACGCGAAGACCCATTCCATGATCGCCTTCTGCATGTGCAGACGGTTTTCCGCCTGATCGAACACAACGGACGCCGGGCCTTCGAAGACCTCCTCGCTGACCTCCTCGCCCCGGTGGGCGGGCAGGCAGTGCAGGAACTTGCAGTCCGGGGCGGCCAGCGCCATGAGCGCGCCGTCCACCTGATACCCCTCGAAGGCGGCCTCGCGCAGCTTCTGCTCCTCTTCCTGACCCATGGAGGCCCAGACGTCGGTGTTCAGGTAATGCGCGCCGGAAGCGGCCTTCTTCGGATCGTCGGAAAGCTCGATTTTCGCGCCCTGCTCCACGGCTTTCGCCAGAATGGCGGGGTCGGGCTGGTAGCCCTTGGGGCAGGCCAGGGCCAGCGTAAAGGGGAACCGGGCGGCCGCATTAATGAAGGAGTGGGCCATGTTGTTCCCGTCGCCGATCCAGGCCACCTTGAGCTGCTCGAAATCGGGCGTGCGCTCGTACATGGTCAGCATGTCGCTCATGACCTGACAGGGATGGTACATGTCCGTGAGCGCGTTGATTACGGGGATGGAACCGTACTCCACGAGGGTTTCGAGCACATTCTGACCGAACGTTCGCACCACCAGGGCATCCGCATACCGCGAAAGCACGCGGGCCGTGTCCTTGAGGGGTTCGTTGCGGCCGAGCTGCGACTCTGCGGGAGTCATCAGCAGGCTCTGCCCGCCGAGCTGGCGAATGCCGACCTCGAAGGAAATGCGGGTGCGCGTGGAAGCCTTCTCGAAGATCAGGACCACGGTCCTGCCCTCGAGCAATTTGCTGCGATGCTTCTCAACCTTCATCTGCCGGGCGCGCCGCAGGATCGCTTCGGCGTCCTTTCGGGAAAAGTCCAGAATGGACAGAACGTGTCTCATGTGCTGACTCCAAATCCTCTGTATGGAACGGTCACTGAAAAGGGATGAATAATGCCCCAGCGGGAAATGAATGTAAAGCTATGAAGCGGCGCGAATCGCGGCTCGGCGGGAGGCGCTCTTCGGCGCGGGCATTGCGTCCGCAAGACAAACGTGATTCAAGTTCGGCAACGGACAGCCGCATGCAGGGAGCAGAACCATGAAATCCGAAACATTCGTCATCGCCCCGCACCCGGACGACGAAACGATCGCCTGCGCGGGCATGATCATGGAGCGCATCCGCCAGGGCCGGAGCGTCAGCGTCGTGCTCCTGACGGACGGCTCGAAATCCCATTCCGCCTGCTTCGGCATCGAGGACGATCCCACGCCGGAGCGCCTCGCGAAGATCCGGGCCGAGGAGTTCCGCCGCGTGCTCGCCCTTCTGGGAGTGGACCAGAAAAAGGTCGCTGCCCTGGGTTTTCCCGACACGGCCCTGGCGCAGTCCACCGCCCAGGCCTCGGAAGCCCTTCAGGCCCTGCTCGACGGGAAAGACATCGCAGAGATCGTCTATCCCTCCGCCTACGACATGCACCGGGACCATCAGGCCGCCCACTACATCGTCAACAACACCCTGTCGAGAATGAATATCTGCCCGAGGAGGATTTGCTACACGATCTGGCCGGAACCTGATCGAAAGCTCCCCGAACCCGACTTCGTGATGGACATCGCCGATCACCTGGACACGAAGCACAAAGCCATGGCGCTCTACGCGAGCCAGTTGGAGCGGATTTCGCCGAAGCAGCCCGAAGCGGTCCTGCCCGCCGCGTTTCTGGAACCGGTCTTGAACTGTCCTGTCGAACGCTTCTGGACCACGCCCCAAGCCACGGGAGCTGAAAGGAAGGATTAGGCCAGCGCGTCCAGCACGGCCTCGGTCATGGCTTCCATCTCCGGCCCGTGGTCCAGTCCGGCCAGGTGCAGGGCTGCGTGTGCCAGCAGACGGACCTGATGCTCGCGCGGCTCCTGTCCGTACAGCCGGACCTCGCGGGCCAGGGTGTCCACGGAAAGCACGATTTCGCCCAGGTATGGGCCCTGCTCCCCGTCCGCAGCTTCAGGATCATCGTCCTCGCCGTCAAGGGTCTGGTCCTCGTCCGGCTGCGAATTCGCCCCAGCTTCGAAATCCTCCCGGCCATCCTCTTCGTCTTGCTCGTCTTCCTCGTCTTGCTCGTCTTCCTCGTCTTCCTCATCATCTGCCTCGCAGGCCGGGAAGCTGAGCACGTTCGTGGGGCCGAAACAGCCCAAAAACGCTTTGTTCAGGTCGGCGATTTCCGCGTCGTCCACGAGCCGCAGGGTCAGCGACGCCTGCTCCAGTCCGAGCACGCCGAGGACATCCTCCATGAGCGGGATCAATTCGGTACGGTTCAACGGGAACGCCGGGTCCAAGCGGGTTTCCACAAGAAGCTGGATCATGCCTTGTCCTTGCCGTTGCTTTCAGGATCCTCGGCCAGACTGCCGTCGCTGCGGCGGGAGCCGCCGCCCTTGGCCTCGTGCCGGTCATAGGCGTTGACGATGCGCCCCACCAGGGGGTGCCGGATCACGTCCGCTTCGTGGAAACGCACGATCCCGATGCCCTGCACTTCGGCCAGGATGTCCACGGCCTGAACCAGCCCGGACACCTGACGGCTGGGCAGGTCGATCTGGGTCACGTCGCCCGTGACCACCGCGCGGGAGCCGAAGCCGAGCCGGGTCAGAAACATCTTCATTTGTTCCGGCGTGGTGTTCTGGGCCTCGTCCAGGATCACGAAGGAATCGTTCAGCGTGCGGCCGCGCATGAAGGCCAGGGGCGCGACCTCGATCACTCCGGTGGCGAGCAGTTCCTGGACGCGCTCGAAATCCATCATGTCGTGCAGGGCGTCGTAAAGCGGGCGCAGGTAGGGATTGACCTTTTCCACGAGATCGCCGGGGAGAAATCCGAGTTTTTCCCCGGCCTCCACCGCCGGCCGGGTCAGCACGATGCGCTTGACCTCGCGCTTGGCCAGGGCTGCGGCGGCCATGGCCACGGCCATGTACGTCTTGCCCGTGCCCGCGGGACCGATGGCGAAGACCAGGTCGTTCTTTCGGATGGCGTCCAGATATTCCCGCTGGGTCAGGGTCTTGGGGGCGATGGTCTTGCGCGGCGAAACCGCATAGACCGTGTCCTCGAACACGTCCCGGACCCTGGCCGCGGGGTCGCGGGCAAGGATGCGGCAGGCGCAGTCCACGTCCTGCGGGTGCACGCCGCGCCCGGCTCGGAGCATGCCGTAAAGCTGCCCCAGGACGTTGGCCGCGAGGTCCACGTCATGCTCGTTTTCCCCCTGGACCGAAACGTGGGAGCCGCGCGTGTCGATGCGCACGCCCGCCTTCTCGGCCAGGAGATCCAGGTGGGCGCTGCGCGGCCCGAAAAGGCGCGAGGCCAGGTTGCCGTCGTCGAATTCCAATTTCCGTGTGGGCATGCGATCCGCCCTACTCCCGACGTTGAGCGGACTTCCAGCGGCAGACGCGCCGCTCCAGGAGGTTCGCCAGTTCATACAATGCCGCGCCCAATGCGCTCATGCCGAAAATGCCCGTGAACATCTCAGGATAATTCATCCGGCCCCAGGCGTCCATGATCAGATAGCCGAGGCCGCTGGACGTGGCGAAGGATTCCACGAAAAAGAGCACGGCCACGCTGGTGCCCGTGCCCAGGCGCAAGGCGGTGAAGCCGTGCGGCAGGGCCGCGGGCAGAAGCACCTCCAGGATCAGATCCTTCCTGGAGCCGCCCAAGAGCCGCACGCTGTCGAGATATTTCGGATTGATCAGCCGGACTCCGTCCCGCGTGGTCACGAGTATCTGATACCAGAGGATCAGCCCGATCATGGCGACCTTGGCCGTGTCGCCCAGGCCGAGCAGGAGCAGGAACACGGGCAGCAAGACGATCTTGGGGATCGGATAGGTCAGGAAGACGAACGGCGAAAGCAGTCGGTCCGCCCTGTCCGAGCCGCCCATGAGCACGCCGAGGGGAAAGCCCAGTCCAAAGGCCAGGATCATGGCCGCCACGGCCCGGAAGGACGAGGCTCCGAAATGCTTCCAGAAGGACGCCCGGCCCAGGGCGCGGGCAAAGGCGGCGGCGGCCTCCTCCGGATGGGGCAGGAGCGCGTTGCCCAGGGCCACCGCCGCGAGCTTCCAGGCCAGTGCCAGAACCAGGATCACAAGCCCGTAGGACATGGCCGCCCGCAGCAGGGAACGCTTCACCATAAGCGCTCCACGGTGCGGCGAAGTTCGCGCAGGAGGCGAAAATACTCGTCGCTGTCCCGGTGGCCGGGAGTTCCGAAACCGGGATTGTCGAACCAAGCCGCCGCCCTGGCAGGGCGGCCCGCCAGCACGAGAATGCGGCCGCCAAGAAAGACCGCCTCCTCCAGACTGTGGGTGACGAGCAGGTACGGCGTGCGCCGACCGCTCCAGGCCACCAGCAGGGCCTGTTGCAGCTTTTCGCGGGTCAGCGCGTCCAGGGAGGAAAACGGCTCGTCCAGCAAGAGCACCGAGGGCGAGGTCACGAAGGCCCTGGCAATGGCCACGCGCTGCTGCTCGCCGCCACTGAGGGCCGCCGGGAAATCCTCGTCCCGGCCCACGATGCCCAGGTCGGCCAGCTGCGCACGGGCGCGTTCTTCCCGTTCCTGCTTGCCCACGCCCTGGATCTTCAGGCCCAGGGCCACGTTCTGGAGCACGGTCCGCCAGGGAAGCAGCCCGAAATCCTGAAGGATGATGGAAATATCCCGGCAGGGGCGTTCCACGGGTCGGCCGCGCAGCAGCACCCTGCCCGCTCTGGGGTGCGTCAGCCCGCTCAGGGCGTAGAGCAGCGTGGTCTTGCCGCAGCCGGACGGACCGACCACGGCCAGGGTCTGCCCCTGCTCCAGGCGGAGGCTCACGTTCTCCATGACCGGCCCATCCAGGCCATGGGCCAGGGTCAGGGCCTCGGCTTGGAGCATCGCAGGTTCCGGGTTCATGTTTATGCGGCCTTGTCCGGGACCAGAGCTAGGGAGCCGAAGACGCGACCACTTTCGTATAGGCGAGACGAGCGCCAAGCATGTTTTTGGTGATCATCCAGTCCTGCACCTCGTCCACCTCGGCAGGGCTCGGCAAGGCCGGGTCGGGGTAGGCGTACACGGGGAAATTCGGCACGAGCGGCGCGGGAATGCGGCAGGTCTCGGCCATGAGGGACCGATACCGTTCCGGATTTTCCCGAAGCCGCTGCAGGGCGTCCCGGTACGCCGCCACAAAGGCGCGGAATTCCCCGGCCCCATTTTCATAGTAGCGTTCGTGCAGGCAAAGCACGGTCAGGGGGATGTCCAGATTCTCGGCGGTGAGCAGCGTGTCGCCGCCCTTGAGCCGCGCCAGGGAGAGCAGCGGTTCGGGCAGCAGAGCCGCATCGATCTGCCCGGAGAGGAGCATTTGCAGGCGAATGGGAATTTTCTTGATTTCGAGCCGGTTGAAATAATCCTCTGGAAGTCCGTTGGCGTCGGAAATCTTGTCCAGCAGGAACTCCATGATCGTGGAGCGCGAATATCCCACGCTCGCACCGCGCAGGTCGGCGAGAGCGGCGCCGCTGCGTCCGGGAGCGAGGGCCAGTCCGAACATGGGCTGGCCGGGCAGGGTGCGGTAGGAAACCAGGCTCACCGGGAAGGGGCGTCCCTGTTCCAGAAGCATCAGGGCCGCGATGAGGTCGCCGAAATAGCCGTCGAGCCGCCCGGCCTGAATGGCCACGTCGCGCTCCATGGCGCTGGCGAACGGAACCAGTTCCACATCCAGGCCGTGCGCCGCGAACAGGCCGTCGTGGGCGGCGACCTGAAGCGGCAGCGTGTCGAGCACGCCGAGCACGCCGAAACGCAGCGGCTCCCCAGCCCGGGCGGTTTCCGCGCCGGCCAAGGCAAGACAGAGCAGACAGACCCCCAACCCCGCGATGATACGAGCCATTCCATTCTCCCTTTTCAACAATGTCCTCCGGTCTCTTTAGAATGATACGGCCCGCGCATCAACCCCGGCGAGGCGGCAAGAAACAACGCGGGACCGCCCGATGCCCTCGGACGGCCCCTGGAAGAACTCCGCGTCCGACGCGGCTACTGGTTGTCCGTGGCCGCCGTGAGCATGGTCACGTTGCTCTTGGTGAAGAAGCCGTCGAACCCGCCGTAACGCTGAATATATTCGTTGACCAGCAGCGTCGTGGGAAAAGGCTTGGTAAAGGTCTGGTGCAGCCCCTCGTCCGGTCCGCCCACAAGTTCCACGAGGAATTCCATGCCGTCCCGCTTGAAGGCGGCATAGGTCTCCTCGATGTTCACCGTGCTGAAGGCCAGGTGATGCACGCGCGTGTTGTAGTTGTAGATATACTTTTCCGTGGGTCCGGATTCCTCCAGGGTGGTGAAGGGCGAGATGCCGGAGGTGAAGACCATGGCGAAATCGTCCGCCGAGAGCCTGGCCACGTTGGTGATGGAGTTCAGCGCCTCCACGTAGACGGCGAAATCAAAGGAGTAGTTGGTCCATTCCATGAATTCGAGAATGGCCCGGTCGCGCTCTTCGGCGCGCACCCGCGTGGCCGCGTGATCCAGTTCATGCACGTTCGCCAGATGCGGCTTGTCGGGCTTGTCCAGCTTCCAGTTCAGCTCCCCGCAGCCCCGGCGGAACCAGTCTCCTTCGGCCCCGAGCCACTGGATGAACCCGATGGAATTGCCCGTGTACCGCGAAGGCGGCGTCTGGATGTAGACATATTTGTCCGTGCGCAGCGGCTCGGCCGTGAGAAAGCAGTTGCCCCGCTCCATCTGCAAGGCGGCGAAGCGTTCCACGTCCGGACACTTGAATATGAAGGTTTCCAGCCGGGTTTCCGGAAGGTTCTTGGACTTGGGGGCCATGTTGAAGGCTGCGAACGGGGAGCAGGCGTCCTTGCGGCTCGTGAACAGGAAATCGGCGGAACCTTCCTGGCGCAGGACGCAGAGGTGGGCGTGTTCATGCTCGTAGGCCATGTGGAACTGGTGGCCGGTGCAGCCGAGAAACTCTTCCGCGGCCACACGCAGATTCGCGGGCTGCACATTGATTTCCACGGCTTCAAGTCCGCCGACCAAACCTTCGAGGCCGGCTTTCTTCCGCGCGTTCATCACCCTGTCCACTCCCTCGCGGAGCGCCTTGTCATCATTCTGGAACGGTAGATTCATGCGTCCTCCTCGCGGTGCGCGCTGCGAATATGTATGTTTTCGTTTCTCCCGCCCCGGCCCTTGGCCGAAACTCTTTGAATGCACTACCACGTCATACTGAGAATTTGAACAATCCCGGTGGAAATCGATCCGGATTTCAGACGAAAAAAAGGGGGGAACCCGCAAGCTCCCCCCAACGTGTGGCTTATCTTCCCATCAAGCCAGGTCCAGCCTCCGCGCTGTCAGGTGCTGGCGGCCGGAAGCCTCGATGAGCGCCGCCAGATCGTCCTTGTCCGGCAGGGAGCTTTCGCGCAGCTCGCGCGCCAGGGCGGCCACGCGCTTTTCCTCCTCGAGGTAGGCGTAGACCACGTCGCGCACCGGGCGCACCCTGGTGAGCTTGTTGATCCAGCCGAGTCCCTCGGCGTAGAGGATGCGCGAGGCGATGTAGGCGGCGAGCAGGGCGAACTGATGCCGGGTCGGGATGTCCTCGATGATCCTGTCGGCGTAGCGCTCAGCGAGCACGGCCGGGCAGTAGGAAAGCAGCAGGTCGCAAAGCGCCTTGTCCTTGGGCAGGGAGGCGACGTCCTTGGAGAGCGTCTCCACGATGGTGTCGCCCAGACCGTTGATGGCCCGGGAAACCTCGAAGGAGAGGTCCGTCACGGTCTTCAGTCCGGCCGCGTACTTGTATTCGCGAAGCAGCAGACGCGCCTCTTCCCGCGCGCGCAGGCGCAGGATGTGCAGCAGCTGCTCCACGTATTCGTCCTTGATCTCCATGAACTCGTCGTCCGTGAGAATAAGCCCCGCCAGAATCTCGTAGGAAGAGCAGATCACGCCCGTCTTGTTGGCCGAGGGGCCGGGAACGCAGAGGACGCCGTGCTTTTCCAGCCGGGAGCGCGCGTCCGGAGCGATGAACAGGTTCGCCCCCTCCACCACGGCCTTGGCGGAAGGCGTGCCGTCCTTGAGCATGAACCGCTGCCAGTTCTTCATGTTCATGGTGTCGGGCCTGCCGCCGGCCGGGATGAAGATGTCGGCCACGGCGAGGTTGTGCAGATCGTCGCGCTGGCGAACGCCCTCCGGCGTCTCGGTGGTCGCCACGAACGCGCCTCGCCCCGTGAGCTTTGCGGCGTCGAAATGCGCGGTGCGCAGGTTGCCTTCGATGAGCCGGAAAAGCTCCTGATAATCCAGTCCGTCCGGGTCGTAGATGGCTCCGTGACCGTCGGACATGGCCACGACGCGGGCCTTGTCGCCGTATTCGCGATGCAGAATCTTGACCACGTTGGAAGCCACGTCGCCGGCCGGGCCGCCCGTGAGCTTGACCGTGAAGGGATCCTTGCACGGGTCGATGCCCAGACTGCGCAAGGCTTCCTCGGCAAAGACGATCACGCCTTCGCTGGTCACGCCGTAGCGCTTGTGGTTGATGCCCGTTCTGGCCTTGGAGCTCATGAACGCGTTGGGCCACTTGTAGCCGCGCTTGGCCGCGCGCGCCGTGATCCAGGCGATGTGCTCCGGGGTGATGTTCTCGTCCGGTCCCAGATAGATGATCTCCTCATGGTTCAGGTAATCCACGATCTGGCTGGGCAGCCTGCCCTCCTCGTCCGTGACGATGATGTCCAGAAGGGAATCGACCATGCTCTTGACGGCCAGGTCGATCTCTCCGGTGGGGCCGAGCAGGATCACGGCCTTGGAGCCGCCTTCGGGAATGTCCTTGTTCTTGTACTGCTGGGCGCGGGCGAGCTGATTGGCTTCGTCGAAAAGCCGGTTCGATTCGATCTCGAACTGCTCCTGGGTCCAGGTGCGCACCACGCGCACGCCGCCGCGAGCCATGTCCCGATAGCGGACGTGGAATCCGAAGCAGCTCGGACCGTGGAAGCAGTAGAAGGCGAAGGGTCTTTCCTCATCGGGCAGAGGCGGCAGCACCTTCGGGTCCATGCGGAAGCTGAGGCCGAAGCGGTTGGGCATGTAGTAGTTGGTGCGCAGGACATGGCGGAAGAAACGGAAGATATAACCGAGGATCTTGCGCGAGATGTCGTCGTTGACGTCGCGCAGGGCCGCATGAATGGCCTCCTGCATCTCGGCCACCAGTTCTTCGCGCCGCTCCTTGATTTCCGGATCGAAGCGGGCCTCGAAATAAGCGGCCATGCGCTCGACCAGGTCGCGGTTTTTCAGCGCGGTGCGCACGATCTTCGCCGAGGTATAGGCGTAGATATTCTTGCGGATCAGGAACTGGTGGGCGAATTCGCAGGCGGCCTGCATGAGCATGACCCTGCCGATCTCCCAGCCGTTTTCCTCGGCCAGGGTTTCGAGGCTGTGGAAGGCGAACCACTTGATGGCCCGAAGCTGGCGCTCCAGGCGGCGGTATTTCTCGCTGTCCTCGGACAGTCCGCCCTTGGTGCGGTCGAGGTAGAACGACATGACGGCCATGCGGCCGGACTCTCCCCGCTCGAATTCATCGCCGTAGGCCCGGACGACCTCGACGCCCTCTCGGTCGAACACCTTGAGCGCCTGGAGCAGCACACCCTTTTGCGGCGGATTCTCCATGGCGACCATGATCCGGTCGAAACCCAGCTCCTCGTCCGAGTCGAGCTTGACGTGCACGCGCTCCGTGCCCTCGACGCAGCGGCACATCCTGAAATGGCGAACAGCCCGGTTCGGCTCGAATTTGTCCACGTAGTCCTCGGACGCCGTGGCCAGGAACTCGCTGAAGGCCCCCATCTCTTCGGACGGCAGATCGGTCTTCCCGGCCAGATCGAGCGCCCGCAGGAAAGGCTTGGCTTTGGTTTCGCAGAGAGGCTGCTTGCCGAGCAGGAAGGTGTCCAGGCGCAGGGCCTTGTCCTTGCTGGTGTAGAGCCGCCCGGTCTGAATCCGCTCCCCTGCGAGCAGGCTCACGGAGTGGACCAGGGAGGCCATGTCGCTTCCGGGCATGATGTGCGTGATGCGCGTCCCGCAGGGGCTCTTGAGCACGACGGCCTGCTGCTCGGTCATGACCTCCGCCGACAGGATCGCATGCAGATGCCTGATCTGCTCCTCCTCGGTGTGGGTCAGGAAGTAGTACTCGGGCATGTTCCCGTAAAACCAGGGCACCAGCGAATCCGCTGCTCCTTGCAGGTCGCCCTTGAGCCGGTCGAGGACTGCGTCGATAGGATTGTCACCGCCAGAATGCATTTTTCCTCCACGAATTTGCGGCAAAAGCCGATCAAAATTCGGCCAAATGGCCATTTTTTGAATCTCTGATTACGCAAATAACAAATCCCAGACAACAATCAAACGCTTTTCGCACTTGCGGAGAAAAAAATTCCGACTCTTTACAGCAATACCTCCCCCATGTAGATATCAAAGCAGGTGAAATCCGCAGTCACGGGAAAGGGGAAGCCATGAGCCGCAAGGAAATCCTGCTTGAGACAGGAACCAATGAGCTGGAGATTCTGGAATTCTTCATCGTCGAGAGAAAGGAGGATGACAGGGAGCCGGTGACAAGCCATTTCGGCATCAACGTGGCCAAGGTCATGCAGGTCATCGAGTCGCCCAATCTCGAAGCGCCGGATTCCGCTCCGCACCCCTCCTTTCTCGGCAACATCCCCCTGCGCGACCTGATCCTGCCCGTGCTCGACCTTGCCGTCTGGCTCGACATCAAGCGCGTTCCCGATGCCGCCGACATCGTCATCGTCACCGAATTCAGCCAGACCGTGACGGGCTTTTTGGTCTCCGGCGTCACGGAAATCCACCGGGTCAACTGGGAGGAGGTCATTCCTCCGGGCAATTATCTCAATACCGTGGGCGCAGGATCCATCATCGGCATGGTCAACATGAACGACCGCTTCATCCAGCTGCTCGACCTGGAAACGATTCTCTCCGAGGTCAACCCCATCGACCAGAACCGGGAAGCGAAGCCCGTGGGCGATGCGCGCTACACCGCGCTCGTGGCGGACGACTCCGCCACCATCCGGCTCATGCTCAAGAACAACCTCACGGCGGCGGGGTTCCACCCCATCATCGCCGACAACGGCAAGGATGCGCTCCGGCTGCTGCGGAAGATGCTCGACGAAGCCGAGCAAGGGGTCCAGCTCCCGGACATCGTCATTTCCGACATCGAAATGCCGCTCATGGACGGATTCAGCTTGACCAAGACCATCAAAACGGATGAAAGCCTCCAGCGGTTACCCGTGATTCTCTATTCGTCGATCATCACCAAGGAATTGCGCCACAAGGGAGAGTCCGTCGGTGCGGACGCCCAGATTTCCAAGCCGGAGATGGAGCGCATTCCGGAAATCGCAACCAATCTCATTGAAGGACGACACTCTTGAACTCCATGGACCCTGAAGTACTCTCCACCTATCTGTCCGAATCCGAAGACCGGCTCATGGACATCGAGTCGGGCGTTCTCGCCCTGGAAAGCTACGGCGAGGAAATCGATGAGGAACTGATCCACAGCGTCTTCCGGGACGCCCATTCCATCAAGGCCGGAGCCAACCTGCTCGGCCTCGTGAACATCGAGCGCCTCGCGCACGGGCTGGAGAACGTGCTCGACCTGATCCGCGAGGGGCGTCTCGTTCCGGACAAAATCGTGGCCTCGCTCCTGCTGGAAGCCGTGGACACCATCAACGAGCTGTTTGAAGATGTTCTGGTCAGCGACGAGCGGGACATCAGCGACCTGCACGAGCAGCTCTGCTACCTCGCAGAGGTGGACCCGGACTAGGTTCGCCCTTGCGCCGCCGCAAAACAGGCCGGGGCCACGCAACGTTTCCGTATGCGAGGCCCCGGCCTGTTTTCGTATCCTTCGGAAATCAATTTTCGTTGAGGAGCTGGTCCACGATCTGCATTTCCTTCAGCGTGGAGAACTGAAAAACCTGGGCCTCGATCTTGGCCATGAAGGCATCGTAGTCCAGGTTTTCCACGTCGAGATCCATGCCGCGGACTTCGAAATAGGCCTGGAGAAAGACCATCAGCCGATCCTCATCCAAAACCTTGATCAGGTCTTCCGCCTTCTCCACGCTCGTGAAGGGCGTATTCTGCCCGCCGAGATGGAACAGCTCGATGGCGCTGCTGCCGTCCGTGATGACGCCCACCATGTTGAACGTCTTGAGCTGGGCCGTGAAGTCGTCCGTCAGCCCCGGGAAAAGCTGGATGTCCGCCTTGGGGAAGAAACCGCAAAAGACCATCATGCCGTCTTCGCCCTCGTAGAGCGTGTGGCGAAACACGGTTTCGTCCCGATGCTTGCGCGCGGCGCGCACGCTTTCGTAGATGTCGGCGGCAAAGGCGGTCTTGAGAGTCTGCACTACGTTCTTGTCCATTTCTCGTCTCCTGGTCTTCAGCTCGAAGCTCGTTGTCAGATGATGCCGTGAAGCGGGCCTCCGGGGGCGGCCAGTTCGTCCACGCGACGCTCCACATCGGGATCGGCCGCCAGGGGCGGGGCATGATAGGTCTTCAACCGGGCGTCCATGACCAGGGGCTCGACGCAGCCCCAGTGCTTGCAATGCGTGAACGCGCCGGGACCGTACAGGTCGGTGGCCGGGTCCGAACGCGTGAACGCGGCCCAAAGGAAATTGTCCCAGCTCGCCGCGGCGAAAAGTACGTCGTCCGCCACCACCAGCAAGGGGAAGCCTTCCAGCCCCGGTTGCCCCTCGAGGCTGGCGGCCAGTGCCGAGAGCAAGGGGTCGTGCTCGTCGCGGCCCCGGTCATGCGCCGGCCCCTCGACGACGAGAATGCCCGGCGCAAAGACCTGGGGTCTGCCGAACCCGGCCGGAAGCCGCAGCTCGCCGGGCAGCTTCGTCGCCAGCTTGCGGCGCGGCGGCCCCGCCACGGTCAGGAGCAGCTTGGAGCCCTGGTTCAGGCTGATGCCGGAATAGTCGAGGGTGTCGATGGTGGTGCGGGTGATGAAGTGCAGGTCGCGGGCCAGATCAACCCGTTCGAGCACATGCCGGAAGAACGCCGGGATGTCGTGCGCCGTGAGCGCGGCATCGTCCTCGCGCGCACCGAGCAGCACATACTTGGAAAGGGAGGTCTGGGTGTTGCCCAGCAGCGCCAGTCCGTTGGTGATCAGTTCCTGGGGACGGCGCTCGGCCTCATACGGCACGTAGCGTTCGCTGCCCACGGCCAGGAGCAGCGGATGCACTCCGGCCTGGTCCACGGCGTGGACCTCGTGCACGCCGCTGAAAACCGTGGGCACCAGCGGCTCGGTCAATTCGTGGATGAACGTGCCGAAAACAGTATCTTCCTGAGGCGGACGGCCAACGGTCGTGAACGGCCAGATCGCGCCATCGCGGTGCCAGACCTTGTCCACGCGCATGACCGGGAAATCGTGGGTCAGGCTGTAATATCCCAGATGGTCCCCGAACGGCCCTTCGGGCTTCTGGATGCCCGGAAGGATTTCGCCGCTGATGCAGAAGTCGGCCTCAGCCAGGACGGGCAACGCCTCAGGCCCCGCCCCCGGCGGGACGGCCATGCGCATGCGCCGCCCCCCCATGGCTCCCGCGAAGAACAGTTCCGGCAGTCCTTCGGGCAGGGGCATCACCGCGGCGAGGGTCATGGCCGGAGGGCCGCCCACGAAGATATTCACCCGCAACGGTTCGCCGCGCTCGATTGCCTCGCCGTGATGCGGGCCGATGCCGCGATGGATCTGATAGTGCAGCCCCACCTCCCGGTCCGGCTCAAACGCATTGCCCGTGAGCTGCACCCGGTACATGCCCAGGTTGGAACCGCCGAAGCCGCGCCGCGAGAGGCTTTCCGAATACACCTGCGGCAGGGTCACGTAGGCGCCGCCGTCCATGGGCCAGGAGACCAGATGCGGCAACCGCGAAACGCTGGTCGTATTGGCGAAGACTGGACCGCCGGAAACCATTTTGGGGGGAATGTGCAAACCGGCCCGAACCATGCCCGGCACGCGCCAGGGACTTTTGAGCAGTTCGCGCAGTCCACGCATGGGATCGGCTTTCAGGGCGAGCATGGCCTCCACCTGACGAAGCGTGTCCCGGAAAATCCAACGCGTCCGCTCCAGCGTGCCGAAGATGTTGCAGGCCATGGGAAACGCCGTGCCCTTGACCCGCGAGAACAGCAGGGCCGGACCGCCGGCCTGGAACACGCGACGCTGGATCACGCCCGCCTCCAGATAGGGATCGATCTCCTGCTCCACGCGCAGGAGCATGCCGTTGCGTTCAAGATCGTTCAGGCATTCGCCCAGATTTCTATACCCCATGTTCCCTCTCCGTGCTTGCGGGCCGCTCTGCTTCCTTGGCCGTCCCGGCGTCGTCTCCCGGATGCCAGCCGCGCATCCATTCGTTCAGCGGCACCATGTCGGGGGAATCGCCGTTGTTGCCGAACCAGGAATCCACGGCGAAAAACCGGGGCGTACCCTTTTCCCGAACCACGGCCGTATTATGCGGATAAAAGATGAACGTCCCCCGCCTTTGGGGAGCCTCGACGGAATGGTAGGTCAGCAGCCCCCTGTCCTGAAGCATCAGCAGGTAGACGCTGGTGTTCACGGACTCGGCCACGCAATCGAGCTGGCCCGGCCCGGCCTGCGAATTCATGGTCACGTCCGCCGAGGTGCCGGCCAGATCTCCCGCCATGACCTCCAGCAATGCCACAGCCCGGGCGATACGCCCGCGCTCCTCGGCTGCGTCGGCCGGGCGTGGCAGAAATATCTCGACCACACGGTTCCATTCCAGCGGGTCCATCTCGACCTGGACGGTCCCGCGGCAACCGAACTGCTTGCAAATCTGAAACCTGGACGGTTCGGGCCTGTCCATCAAACCGTATTTCCGCAGGACATCGGGCGCGGAGCCGTCCTTGATGCCGCAGCCGGCAGTCAAAACGAGCATGGCGGAAAACAGGAAGCACAGTCCTCTGGAACTACGACGCATGACCCCTCCAACAAAAAAATGCGCCACGCTGAAAACGTCTCAAGACGCTGCGGCGTGCGGCTTTTGTGCAGATAATCCAAGCAGGAACCTTTGTCGAGGGAGTCGTAGCCATTTGACAGAGACACGGTGCTCGGACATAACTACCTCGCATGTCACACTGAAAGGAACAACCTTGTGAACAGCTCCACCTATCTCATACTGCTCCTGCTGCTCCTCTTCACGGAAGTCGTGCTGCTTTTGATTCACCTCCAGACCCAGTCGGAACAGACCCGCCAGACGCGCAGTTTTCTCGACATGGAGAACGACCGGGTCAAAAAAAAGATAGAGGCTCTTCAGGTCAGCATAAAAGACATGAAGCGGGAACTCGAAAGCAAGCAATTTGAAATCGGATCCATGAGATCTTCTTGATCATGATCATTTCCCTGATCATCTTCGGTCTGTCCCTGGCGGGGTTTTTCTATGTCCGCAGCGCCATCACCAGGGATCACCAGGCCCAGCGCCGTGAACTCAAGCGCCGCCATGCGGAATTATGCGCTCAATATGAATCCCTCAGCGCTGAAAAAGCAGGGCTCATGGCCGAATCGGCCAACCTGACCAAACAAATCAGCAAGCTGAAGAACATTCATGCTTCGGATTCCTTCAGCCCTCCGGCTTCCTCGCGCAAAAGCCCCAAAAAGAATTCCGAGGGCAACGATGTCGCATCCTATCTTCTCACCAATGGTCTTATCTCGCTGGAACAACACCAAAAGGCCACCACGACCATGCAAACGCTGAAGCTCGACCTGCTCAGCACCTGCTTGACGCTCGGATTCATTGACGAACAGACCGCACTGGATATCAACGATCGCTTCAAGACGAAACACGTCTCCTGATCGTTCTGTTTGACAGCGCAAAAACAGAAGATCATTCTGGTCATCTGCTGTTGCCGTCATGCTTCCTTCGTTTTGAGATCATCAAGCCGAGTTTTTTTCTGAATTTCCCCTCCTTCCTTTGCTCGAATTCGAACTCAGGCTCAAATCCTGTTCAATGCTTCGGACATCCTTCTGTACCGCGCTGTACCGGTTTTTTTCGTCTTATTCTGTACTGGCAATCTTTTTACTAATTTCGCAATTTCGCACCATGATATTTCTTAATTCGACATTGACGCAGACAAAAATCCACCAACGCGAATCCATCCCCCCTCTTGCCCGAATCATCCTATTCTGGTAGTCGATCTTGTTACGACAACAATCAAGACGTTGTGATAAAGGGGCGAATTTCGTGATTTCTTTCAAAAACGTACATAAATGGTACGGCGAACACCACGTACTCCAGGATATTGAACTGGAAATCAAAAAAGGTGAAGTGGTCGTTGTCTGCGGTCCTTCCGGTTCAGGGAAAAGCACCTTGATCCGCTGCATCAACCGTCTGGAACCGATACAGAAAGGGCGCATCGTCGTGGACGGCATGGACGTCAACGACCCGCGCACCAATCTGACCCAGCTTCGTGCCGAAGTGGGATTCGTGTTTCAGCAATTCAATCTCTATCCGCACATGACCGTTCTGGACAACATCATGCTTGCGCCGCGCATGGTCCGGTTGATGCCCAGGGCCGAGGCCGAGGACATCGCCATGCGGCTGCTCGAAAAGGTCGACATCCCGGACAAGGCGGACGCGTATCCCTGCCAGCTTTCGGGCGGCCAGCAGCAGCGCGTCGCCATTGCGCGGGGACTGGCCATGCAGCCGAAGATCATGCTTTTCGACGAGCCCACCTCGGCGCTCGACCCGGAAATGATCAACGAGGTGCTCGACGTCATGAAACAACTGGCCCGCGAGGGCATGACCATGATCTGCGTCACCCACGAGATGGGCTTTGCCCGCGAGGTCGCCGATCGCGTCATCTTCATGGACGAAGGCGTGCTCATCGAGGAAAACACTCCGGAACAGTTCTTCCACAATCCGCAGAACGAGCGGACAAAGGACTTCCTGAGCAAAATCCTGTCCCACTAAGGATGTCGGGTCCGGCTTGCGACGGTCGCGGGCCGGGCCTTATAGTTGCGCGGTTTTTCAACCCCAATCGAAAAGGAGTGTGGAGTGATGAAAGCACTGAAAATCGCCGCTCTCACCGCCGTCGTGGCCATGATGGTCACTTCGCTGGCCTTTGCCGGACCGACCTATGACAAGGTCATGAAGGACAAGGTCGCCAAGGTCGGTCTGATGGCCAACGCCAAGCCCGCCGGTTTCATCAATGAAAAGGGCGAATGGATCGGCTTCGACGTCGACATCGCCACCGAGATCTGCAAGCGCCTCGGCGTCGAGATCGAAAAGGTGCAGGTCAACAACAAGACCCGCATCACCATGGTCCAGACCGGCCAGATCGACATGTCCCTCGCGAACATGACCCACAAGCGCGAGCGCGACAAGTCCATCGACTTCTCCATCACCTACTTCTTCGACGGCCAGAAGTTCCTGGTCAAGAAGGGCACCGCCTCCTCCTGGAAGGATCTCGTCGGCAAGAAGATCGCCTCCATGCAGGGCACCACTTCCGAGCTGAACGCCCGTGAGCTGCTCAAGAAGCTGGGCGACCCCGACGCCGACAAGAACGTCATCTCCTACCAGAACGAAGCCGAGTGCTTCCAGGCCCTGAAGATGGGCCGCGTCGCCGCCTGGACCACGGACTCCACCCTGCTGATCGGCTACGCCGCCGAGGAGCCGGGACAGTTCGAGCTCATCGGCGACTTCTTCTCCGACGAGCCTTACGGCATCGGCCTGCCCCAGGACGATTCCGCCTGGCGCGACGCCGTCAACTTCGCGCTGCAGGACATGTGGCTCGACGGCACCTACAAGACCATCTACGACAAGTGGTACGGTCCTGACTCCAAGTGGGCCTTCCCGCTGACCAGCAAGATCGAAATCTGGCCGTAAGCCCGATCGTCATTCGGGGGTCCGGGCCTTTGGCCCGGACCCTTTTCCTTTCGTCACTGAAACCGGACTGAGCAATGATCAAATACTGGCTCGACAAGACCTGGGTCCAATATCTTCTCCTTGCGGGCATCCTCGGAGCGCTCATCCTTTATTGGATCTACGCCTTCGAATCTCCCTACAAGTTCCAATGGAACGTCCTGTACGAATACAACGCCACGTACGACAAAAATTTCGGGGTGCAGCTGCTTCGCGGCTTGATGATGACCGTGATCATCTCCCTCATCAGCGCGGTCGCCGCCCTGATGCTGGGAGTGTTCTTCGGCCTTGCCCGGCTTTCGCACTTCAAGCCGCTCTATGGGCTGGCAACGGTCTACGTCGAATTCTTCCGCAACACTCCGCTGCTGATCCAGCTCTTCTTCTGGTACTACGCGTTCCCGCAAATCCTGCCCGACGCCATGCGCGACTGGCTCTATTTCGACATCGACATGACCTGGTTCGGCATGAACGTGGCCTTCGAATTCTGGTGCGCCACGGTCGGCCTCGCCGTCTACACGGGTTCCTACATGGCCGAAGTCATCCGAGCGGGACTCCAGTCCATCCCCAAAGGCCTGCTGGAAGCGGCCTACTCTTCCGGACTGAGCTATTTCCAGGTGCTCACGAAAATCATCCTGCCCATCGCCTTCCGCAACATCATTCCGCCTCTGGGCAGCGAGTTCCTGAACAACCTCAAGAACTCCTCCCTGGCCATGGTGGTCGGCGTGGCCGAGCTGGCCTGGACCTCGCAGGACGTGGAAGCCCTCACCTTCAAAGGATTCGAGGCCGCCTGCGCCGCGTCGGGGCTCTATCTGCTGACGTGCCTCTTCACTTCCGGCGTGATGAACTCCATCAACCGCAAGCTTCAGACCTCCACGGGAATCGCCCGGACGAGCCTCGCGGACCGCTGCCTGGACTGCTGCCTCGCGCCGCTGGAAATGGGCTATGAGAACGTGACCCGCACCTTCCGCAGGGCCGAACGCAAGCGCAAGCTGAAGCGCCGGGCCCAGGCCGAGGTCGGGCTCATCCCCATCTGGCAGGTTTATGTGGAAAAGGCCTGGGCACTGATCGTCCTGGCCTTCAAGATCGTCTTCGTGCTCGGCCTGCTCTACGTCGGCTACAAGACCGTCGTCGCGGTGGCGGGCTATAATTGGGCGGGCGTGGCGGAAAACCTCCGGGTGCTCGTGCTCTACCGTTTCCCCGCTCCGGCTTCCGAAGCGATCTACTTCGGCCTGGGCGGCCTGATACTGACCCTGATCATGGCCGTTATCGTGCTGGCCGTCAGCTTTCCCATCGGCCTGCTTGTGGGCCTGGGCCGCACCTCCGACAACCAGCTCTACCGCCTGCCCAGCCTGATCTACATTGAGCTGATTCGCGGCAACCCCTTGATCATGGTCATCTTCTGGTCCTACTTCTTCATCGGCGTGGTGCGCGGCGGCAACTACCTCGACGCCATCACCTCGGCGACCATCGCCATGACCATCTTCAACGCGGCCTACATCGCGGAAATCGTGCGCTCCGGTATCCAGAACCTGCCCAAGGGACAGTTCGAGGCGGCTTTCTCCACGGGCCTCTCCTACTGGCAGACCATGCGCAAGATCGTCCTGCCCCAGTCGCTGAAGCAAATGCTCCCGGCCATTGTGGGCCAGTCCGTGGCCATGATCAAGGACACCTCCCTGGCCTACATCATCGGCGCCACGGAACTGACTCTCGCGGCCCAGATCATCATCAACCGACGCACGGACCTGATCTTCGAAATCTATACGGTCGTGGCCGTGCTCTACTTCATCATGTGCTACAGCCTGAGCCTCTGGGCACGCAGGCTTGAACAGCGCCTGAGCCCTGAAAAAGTGCGACTGGAAATGTAACCAGCCGCAAGGCCTACGGAAAACAACACAAGGCCGCCTCGCGCGGCCTTTTTCTTAACAGCAAGACAAGAGGCGACAACGTCATGGCCGATTCTCCGATCTCATCCACAAAGGCTCCGGTAATCCTGGTGCACGGCGGCGCGTACGATATTCCCGAGGCTGCCCAGCCCGCGCATCTTGCCGGATGCAGCGCCGCCGCCAAAGCCGGATACG
Organism: Paucidesulfovibrio longus DSM 6739; assembly: GCF_000420485.1. Lineage (NCBI taxonomy): Bacteria > Pseudomonadati > Thermodesulfobacteriota > Desulfovibrionia > Desulfovibrionales > Desulfovibrionaceae > Paucidesulfovibrio > Paucidesulfovibrio longus. The sequence continues at coordinate 55,587 of NZ_ATVA01000013.1, forward strand.
CCATTCTCGAAAAGGGAGGCACGGCGCTTGAAGCCGTGGAGGCGGCCGTTCGCGTGATGGAGGACGACCCCACCTTCGATGCCGGGTTCGGCTCCTTCCTGAACTGCGACGGCGAGGTGGAACTCGACTCCATCATCATGAACGGCGCGACCCTGGATTTCGGTTCGGTCGCTGCGGTGCAGCGCATCAAGAATCCCGTCAGCCTGGCTAGGCTGGTGATGGAAAAGAGCGGACACTGCATGCTCGCCGGGGACGGCGCATTCCGCTTCGCGGACAAGATGGGCATCAAGCCCTGCCGAACGCAGGATCTGCTGCACGGACGCGAGCGCGAACGCTGGGAAAAGGCGCGTTCCGGGGAAAAGGTCATGTACGATGAGTTCGGCAACCCGATTGAAATGCCTTCCGACACGGTGGGCGCGGTCGCGCTGGACCTGCACGGCAATATCGCGGGAGCCACGTCCACGGGCGGCACCTTCAACAAACTGCCGGGCCGGGTGGGCGATTCGCCCCTGGTCGGCTGCGGCTGCTATGCGGACAATCAACTCGGAGCGGCCTCTTCCACCGGACTGGGGGAAGCCTTCATGAAGATCGTGGCCTGCAAGGCCGCCTGCGACTTCATGGACCAGGAAGGCAAGGCGCTCACGGCGCAACAGGCCGCGGAGGCCACCATTGCCCGGCTGGGCGAACGCACCGGCGGCAAGGGCGGGCTGATCGTGCTCTCCCCGACCGGACAAGTCGGCGTCGCCCACAACTGCCGCAACATCGCCTATGCCGTCTGCACCGGAGACGGCGAATTCAAGACCGGAATCAAGAATACCGACTGATCCAATCCGCGATGCGAAAACGAAAAAGGCCTGCGGAGCAATTCCGCAGGCCTTTTTTGCGCATTTGAACGATGCCGTTCCGAAAATCAGCCCCTGGATGCGATGGGCTGAAGTCCGTTGCCGCGGCTGTTCAGGCAGCGCAGCACGGTTTCGCAGTCGCCCACGGGAACCGTGAACGTGGTCTGCTTGCCGCCGATCTGCACATTCTGGACCTTGAAGGGACGAATGCGTGCGTGCAGACAGACGTAATCCACGAACTTTCGGGGAGTCATGCCGTGCACACGACCGATGGCCGCCTTGACGCGCACCCGGCCGCCGCTGGCGGCCCCGGGACGACGCATGTCGCGGATTTCGCGGTAGGAAGCCCGATCAAGCTGTTTGCCGTAGGTCTTTTCCAGCAATACGGCGAGGGCATCCTCGGGATCGCTGTCCTGGAGCAGTTCGCGCGCCAGGTCATAGTACGGCTTGGCCGGAGCGGCGTCTTCCAGAGCGACAAGCTCTTCGCGGATATGCTTGCGGCGGGCGGCGAGCACGTCGTCCACCGTGGGCAGAGGACGTTTTTCCAACTTCACGTTGGCGCCCTGTCCGATGTAGATGAGCTTGCGGAACTCGTTCGGGGCGATCAGCGTGACGGCCACGCCCTTCTTGCCCGCGCGTCCGGTGCGTCCGGTGCGGTGCACGTAGGTTTCGGCGTTCTGCGGCGGAGCGTAGTTGACCACATGGGTCAGGTCGGGGACGTCGATGCCGCGCGCTGCCACGTCCGTAGCCACAAGAATGGTGGCGCGGCGCTTCCGGAAGCGGTTGAGAATCTCCTCGCGGCGGGGCTGGGAGAGATCCCCGTGGATAGGCTCGGCCAGGTAGCCGCGCTCCGAGAGCCACTCGGCCAGACGGTCGCATTCCATCTTGGTGCGGCAGAACACGAGACCGTAGAAGTCCGGTTCCGCGTCGATGACGCGGCAAAGCGCCTCGAAGCGGTCCGGAGCCATGACCTCGTGGAAGACCTGCCGGGTCAGGGGCGCGGCCTCGTTCTCGCTGCGAACGTTGACGACTTCGTACTCGCCCATGAACTCCGTCGCGATGGACATGACCTCGCGGGGCATGGTCGCGGAGAAAAGCAGCGTGCGGCGGTCTTCGCCGGCCTGGGAGCAGATCTCCCGGACGTCGTCGATGAAGCCCATGTTGCACATCTCGTCGGCTTCATCGAGCACGAGAAAGGATATTTGAGAAAGTTTCAGGGTTCCGCGCCGGAGATGGTCCAGAACGCGGCCCGGAGTGCCCACGACCACGTCCGCGCCGCGGCGAAGGGCCGTAAGCTGCGGAACGATGGCTTGTCCGCCGTACACGGGCACGACGCTGAGGCGCTTGCGGCCCTTGAGGGATTCAATTTCTTCCGCGACCTGGATGGCCAGCTCGCGCGTAGGGGCGAGCACGAGCGCCTGCACGTGCCCGGCGTTTTCCACGGCGCGCTCGACGATGGGCAGGCCGAAGGCGGCTGTTTTGCCCGTGCCGGTCATGGCTTGGCCGACAACGTCGGTCTCGCCGGAGAGAAGTAACGGGATGGTGCGCGCCTGGATGGGGGTCGGCGCGGTAAAGCCTTTGTTCTCCAGGGCCTGCAGCGTCTCCGCCGACAAACCCAGGGACTTGAAATCGTTCATGTGATCCTGCTGGAAAAACGTGACCCGTCCCTTAGCGGGGACGGAAAGTAATGCGGCCGCGAGTGAGATCGTACGGAGAGAGTTCGACGGTGACGGTGTCGCCGGGCATGACCCGGATGCGGAATTTGCGCATTTTGCCGGAGATGTGAGCCAGAACCTCGTGACCGTTTTCAAGCTCCACACGGAACATGGCGTTCGGTAGAGCTTCTTCCACGGTCCCTTGTACGGTGATGCCTTCCTCTTTGGACATTGAACCTCCTTTGCCGGAGTCCGAAAATGAAGAGACGGGAAAGCCCGCCCCCGTCGTCGGGGGCGGGCTCAAAATGCCGGTAAACGGCGAGAGTGCTGGTGTTACCAGCGGGGACGCTCGGCGCGGGGCCGGGCTTCGTTGACCTTGATATTGCGGCCGCCGAGATTGCTGCCGTCAAGAGCTTCGATGGCGGCCAGAGCACCCTGGTCGTCCATCTCGACAAATCCGAAGCCGCGCGGGCGTCCGGTTTCCCGGTCCTCGATCAGCTTCACGGAAAGGACCTCGCCGTAGTTGGCGAAGGAGGCACGCACGTCGTCTTCGGTGGCACTCCAGGGGAGGTTGCCGACATAAATGTTCTTGCTCATTCCTAAAAAAACTCCAAAACGTAAAACGGTTCTATAGCGCCAATGCGCCTAAAAAAACAAGGAACAGTGAACAAGATGCCACACTGCTCCTTGCTAACCTCGGTCTTGATTGTACCAGCCCTGGCCGACCGTGTGCGGCCGCATCTCCTTGGACGCCTCTGGCATCAATTTCAGATTCATTACTTCAGCCGGGCAATCAAGTCAAGCGTAAAAATGATTTTCCGATTTTCTCTTCCGCTTCTATTCCAGACGGATAGAACGAAGTCCCGACGCGGAAGGATTTTTGCGCATAACAAATGCGATTATCTATTGCAAGACGAGACGGACAGGAGCAGATATCGCGCAACGGCATCGCCCGCGTCGAGGCGTGCCGTATCCCATTCCGAGGTACCCCATGAACGGATTCGGCGTTCCCGCCGCGACCATTGGCCTTCTGCTCGTCTCGAATGTCTTCATGACGTTCGCCTGGTACGGCCACCTGCGCTACAAGGCCGTGCCTCTGGCGCTGGTCGTGCTCATCAGCTGGGGAATCGCATTGTTCGAATACTGTTTTCAGGTACCCGCGAACCGCATCGGATACGGCCATTTTTCGGCAGTCGAGCTGAAAACGATTCAGGAAGTGATCTCCCTCACGGTCTTTCTCGCCTTCTCGGCGCTCTACCTCGGCGAGGGCGTGCGCTGGAACCATGCTCTCGGTTTCGCGCTCATCGTCCTCGCGACCTTCGTCATCTTCAAGGATTGGTAAAAAGACGTTGACGACGATGCCCGCGCGCCGGGCCGCCGACACAGGAACAGACCGCAGAAGCATTCTGCGGCTCCCTGCGGACAGAGCAGGACGGATTCCTCTCTGAACTCTCGGATATCAAGGGATATATTAAACAGCCAGTCGGCGCGCCCTGATGGCAAGACGTTCCGCGCGGTTCTTCGCGGCCTTCTCGACTGCGCCGATGAGTTCCTCGATTTCAACAGGTTTGGTAAGGAATGCCTGAGCGCCCCACCGCGCGGTTTCCATCCGGCAGAGCGGGGATCCATACCCGGTAAGTATGATGACGGCCAGATCCGGATATTTCCGTTTGAGCTTGGAAGTCAGCTCAATTCCGTCCATGCCGGGCATGCGTACGTCGAGCACGGCCACGGCGAGGTCGGGATGCATGGCGGCCAGCTCCAACGCTTCTGCGGCGCTTTGTGCCGTCAAAACCGTATATCCCCGGTGCTCGAAACGTTTGGAATGCACCTGGCCGAGTCGGACCTCATCGTCGACAAAAAGAATCTTCAGCATCGTATCTGACTCCGATACGCCGACATCCCGGCCCGGCCCCATGCCCGCCCGGGAGAGCGGCGACGCCTGGAAGCACTACTCCTGATGCGCGCAATGGGAAAGGGCTTTAGAATCATAGCATGAACGAATATGCGAAGAGAGATACCAAGGCAGGCGGCATGGCAAAAAAAGGGGAGCCGCATCCAGCAAGGACACGGCTCCCGAAATATCGTGGTGGGCAATACAGGATTCGAACCTGTGGCCTCAAGCTCCGGAGGCTTGCGCTCTATCCATCTGAGCTAATTGCCCACGAGGGAGCAATGGCTATACTCCATTGGCGTCCCTGTCAACATCTTTTACAACACGGACGGGGTGTCCGCAAGCCGATGCGGCCTTGTCAGACGGAGTTCGGTGATGTAATTTGGTCAAATGAAAAAACGTATCATCCTCGGCGTGACCGGAGCGAGCGGGTCGGCGTACGCCACGGCATTGGCCGCAGAACTCGGCGGACGGGACGACATCGAACTGCACGTGATCATCTCCGATGCCGCCCGACAGGTCATGAAGCTCGAAACGGGCACGTCCACGGTGGACATCACCGGCCCGGCCTTCGCTTCCTATCATATCGGCGACATCGCAGCCCCTCCCGCCAGCGGCTCCTGGCGGCACCACGGCATGATCATCTGCCCTTGCAGCATGACCACGCTCGGCACCATTGCCAACGGCACGGGCAACAATCTCATCCATCGCGCTGCGGACGTGACCCTGAAGGAGAAGCGTCCTCTCGTGCTGGTTCCCAGAGAGACGCCGCTGAACGAAATCCACCTGCGCAACATGCTGCGGGCTCACCGGGCCGGGGCCACCATCCTGCCCGCCTGTCCGGGATTCTACAACTCCCCGCTGAGCATTTCGGATCTCTTTACGCAAATCGCCGCGCGCGTCTTGGACCAGCTGGACATCGAGCATCACCTGGCTCCCCGCTGGGGCGATGCATCCGCATAATCGCAAGGAGGAAGGCATGCGTCTGACCTGGTACGGCCATTCCAACTTTCTGTTGCAGCAAAACGGGGCGACCCTGCTCGTCGATCCTTTTTTCGACGGCAATCCAAACGCTCCCGTCACGCATGAAGAAATCGGAAAGATCGATGCGGTTCTCCTGACCCACGACCATCAGGACCACGTGGGACAGGCGGTGGAAATCTGTCGTTCCCGGAAAGTGCCTCTCGTGGGCGTTTTCGACACGCTCAAGAGTTTGTTCGCCCAAGGCCTGCCGCAAGATCTGGGCATCGGAATGAACATCGGCGGCACCGTCCAGGTGGCCGGAGTGAACGTGCACATGGTCCAGGCCATGCATTCTTCTGCCACTGGCGCGGCCACGGGATTCATCATCACCTTCCCGGACGGATTCTGCGTCTATCATTCCGGAGACACCGGCCTTTTTTCCAGCATGCAGCTCTTCAGCGTCTTCCACAAAATCGACCTCGCGCTGCTGCCCATCGGCGGACACTTCACCATGGACCCCCGACAAGCTGCCTATGCCTGCAAGATGCTCGGCTGCCGCAAGGTCGTGCCCATGCATTGGGGCACCTTCCCCATTTTGGAGCAGGGAACCGAAGAATTCGCGAGGCAGCTTGATGATTCTGCGCCGGACACGGAACTGGTGCACATCGCCCCCGGCCAAACCGTCGAGGTCAGGAAATAGCCTGCAAGGCCGCCTTGGCGGAAACGCGCCGGGCGGCTTTCTCTTCGGCGCCGTTAATCAGCGGCGCAAAATCTTGAGACGTCCTGCGATCTGCGCCGCACGCTGCGCACCGATGCCAGGCACCTCCCGCAGTCCTTCCTCCCCAGCTTCCAGCATGGCATCCAGGGAACCGAACCGGTCCCAAAGCAGCCGCGCCGTCTTGGGACCGATTCCAGGGAGGGAAAGCACTTCGCTTTGCAATACGTTCGTTTTTCGCGAACTGCGCTGACGTCCGATGACGAATCGGTGCGACTCGTCCCGCACGCGCTGCAGGAACAACAGCTCCGGACTGCCAGGCAGGAGATTCATGGGATTCTTCCTGCCCGGACGAAAAACGCGGTCCTCCAATTCCCCAGCCCTGCGCGACGGCCCCTTGGCAATGGAAGCCAGCGCCGGCTTGGGCTCGTCCGAATCGTTCGGCCAATGCTCGTTCAGCGCCCTTTCCACCGCTGCCAACTGCCCTTTGCCTCCATCGAGCAAGATCAAATCGGGCCAGGGTGCCCCGGCGTCGATGCGCCGTTTCATCCATGCGGCCAACGCCGCATAATCGTCCCCCGCCCCTTCCAATTCCGGAAACGCATACAGGCGATATTCCTCCTTGGCCGGGTGTCCCTGAACAAAACAGACCTGCCCCACGCGGAGGCCTTCACCGCCGAGATGGGAGGCGTCCACACCTTCGATGCGCTCCACGCGAGCGTCAAGCCGCAGCCTGCCTGAAAGCAGCTCCGCGATATCCGTGTCCGTGCTGCGGGGATCATCCCGGGCGGCCACGCTGCGGGCAAGATCCACCAGACCGCGTTCCTCAACGCTGTTCGCGGTGACGATTCGAACCGCGCCCTCGCGGCGTTCCGCAAGCACTTCCGAAAGCGTCCCGACATCGGCGTCGTACGGCAAGATGATCCGTCCGGGGATGAGCCGTCCCCCATCATAATATTGATTCAAAAAACTCTGCAGGGCTTCCGGACCTTCTTCCAGGGTCAATCCGGGCCAGAAGAAGCGCTTTTCGTCCAGCAGACGGCCCTGGCGTACGACGACCTGTCCCAAGCCCAGCCCAGTGGCGGTTTCCGCCAGGGCGAGCGCGTCCAGATCCGCCTCCCGTTGCAGCACGACCGCCTGGCGTTCCACTGTGCGGCGAACATCCCGGATTCGGTCGCGCAGGATGGCAGCTTTTTCAAACTCCAGGGATTCAGCCAGTTCGCTCATCTCCCGTTCCAACACGTCGAGAAGCTCTCCGGATCTGCCGCGCAGGAACATTTCCACCCGCCGGACCAAATCAAGATATTCATTGCGGTCCACGTCTCTGACGCAAGGCGCAAGGCATTGGCCGATGTCATGGTAAAGGCAGGGCCGAACACGGTTCCTGAAGACGCTGTCCGCGCACTTGCGGAGCGGAAAGGCCCGCCCCAGCAGTTTCCAGGTTTGCCTCGCCGCGGCAGCCGAAGTGAAAGGACCGAAATACACCGACCCATCGCGCACGGCCTTTCGCGTGATCAGCAGCCTTGGGTATTCGCTGCGCTTTTCCAGTTTGAAGAGGACGTACTGCTTGTCGTCGCGAAGAACGATATTATAGCGGGGCCGGTGTTTCTTGATCAGGCTGGCCTCCAGCAGGAGCGCCTCCTTCTCGGTTCCCGCCAGCAAAGTATCCACACGCCTCACGCGGCGGACAAGCGACTCGTTTTTGGGAGTCAGCTTGGCCCCCGGCCTGAAGTAGGACGATAGCCTCTTCCGCAGGCTGATGGCCTTGCCTACGTAAAGGATCTTTCCCGCCGAGTCCTTCATCAAATAGACTCCGGGAGTGTCCGGGTATTCCGATGGGACAAATTGGAAGTCGTTCGTCGTCATTTTTCGAGTCTGATTGTTTTTACCCTGGATGGCAATTCCCCGACGCAATTCTGCAACATTCACACAACTCGTTCTCAATCAAGGTGTTATCGAATCCAATGCAGACATCGGTCAAATAATTTGTACGGTATAATTTTTTAAATTTTCGTCAAAAAAATGAATGATAACCCTTGCATCCCGATCTTCCGGCAGCGTAAATTGCGCGCTGAAGGATTTGGATCGTTTCGGAAACCAACTTCTGCCAAATAAGGAAGGAATAGAATGAAACGCATGATCATGATGGCGACCTTGCTCGCCATGCTTGTCGGCACCGCCTCCGTGGCCGTTGCCGCCGAGTTGACCGCTACCGGTTCCTGGTACATCGCCGGCATCTGGAGCGATGGCGAGTCTTTCAACGACAGAACCGCTGAAAGCGATTTCGACGTCTTTCAGCGCCTGCGCACTTCGTTCGACTTCACCGCGAACGAAAACCTGAAGGGCGTCCTGCAGATCGAAATCGGCACCAGCCAGTGGGGCTCCGGCTTCGCCGCCCTGGGCGCCGACCAGAGAAACATCGAGATCAAGTCCGCCTACATCAACTGGGTGTGGCCCAATACCGATGTCTCCATCACCGCCGGCGTCCTGCCCCTGGCCCTGCCGAAGGGCAAGGCCGGCAACGCCGTCCTGGACGCCGACGTGGCCGCGCTTGTCGTTTCCGCCCCGCTGACCGACAACGTCAGCCTGCTCGCGGGCTGGGCTCGTCCGTACAGCCACCTGAACGACAGCGACGACTACAACACCTCCCTGGACATCCTGTTCGGCGCTGTTCCGCTGTCCTTTGACGGCGTCTCCGCCACTCCGTACTTCGCGTACATGTATTCCGGCGACAAGACCGGCAAATCCGCCGGCGCCGCCGCTTTCAACAACATGATGATCACCAACTCCACCAAGTTCGACGTGAGCGGGCAGAACGACGTCACGGCCTGGTGGGGCGGTCTGACGTTCAGCATGACCATGTTCGACCCGATCACCGTGGATGCCAGCTTCGTTTACGGCTCCGCTGATCCTTCCGTTTCCGAAGGCACCCGCTCCGGCTGGCTGGCCGACCTGGCCGTCGCCTACACCGGGCTGGACTACGTGACTCCGGAACTGTTCTTCACCTATTCCACCGGCGAAGACGGCAACGCTTCCAAGGATGCCGACTCCGAACGTCTGCCCACGATCTCCGGCGACTACGCATTCGGCACCACCTTCTTCAGCTCCAAGGGCATGACCTCCGACAACGGCCTCCAGAACGACGCCGCCAACATGGGCTACTGGGCTCTCGGCCTGAACCTGAAGGACATCTCCTTCCTCGAAGGACTGAAGCACACCATAACCGTCATGTATGCCCAGGGCACCAACGACAAGGACTTCGCCTCGGACGCCCAGGGCTACACCACCAACGCCCTTTGCGTGTACGGCCGCACCCTGACCGAGGAAGACTCCCTGTGGGAACTCTCCCTGGTCAACACCTACAAGATCTACCCCGAACTGACCGCGACCCTCGGCCTGGGCTACATCGCGGCCAACTTCGACGAAGACGTGTGGGAGAAGGACGGCCTGAACAACTACGAGCCCGAAGACTCCGCTCGTCTGGTTCTCGGCATCGAGTACAAGTTCTAATCGAGATTCCGCGTTCGACTCCGAAACGATCCGCTTGGGCTGGAACCGAAAGGTTCCGGCCCTTTTTTCGGTGTCATCCGAAACGCCAAACCACATGCCTGGAGATGGATTGCCCTGACTTCGCAACGATCAAAAAACCGGCACTCCGCGCTGAGCTTCTCGCCGAAAAAGTTGATTCCCACTCCAATATATTGAAATAAAATATTTTTTATCCGCAAGGAGACAAGAGTATAAAAAATTCGACGGTAAAAAAAATTTTACCTTAGTCAAAAAAATGGTCGAAAACCCCTTGCCAATGGAAAATCACATCTGTATAAGGGCGCTGAAGGATAGGATCGTTTCGGTAGAACTTGCACAACTGCAAAAGAAGGAAGGAAAATTATGAAACGCATTGTGGTCCTGGCGGCTCTGCTCGCCATGGTCATCGGCACCGCCTCCATGGCTTCCGCTGCCGACCTGACCGCCACCGGTTCCTGGTACATCGCCGGCATCTGGCACGACGGCGAGTCCTACAACGACAGAACCTCCGAGAGCGACTTCGACGTCTACCAGCGTCTGCGCACCTCGTTCAACTTCACCGCCAATGAGAACCTGAAGGGCGTCCTGCAGCTCGAGATCGGCACCAGCCAGTGGGGCTCCGGCTTCGCCGCCCTGGGCGCTGACCAGCGTAACATCGAGATCAAGTCCGCCTACATCAACTGGGTGTGGCCCAACACCGATGTTTCCATCACCGCCGGTGTCCTGCCCCTGGCTCTGCCTTCCGGCGCCGCCGGTAGCGCCGTGCTGGACGACGACGTTGCTGCCCTGGTCGTCTCCACCCCGATCACCGAAAACATCGGCCTGCTGGCTGGTTGGGCTCGCCCCTACAGCCACCTGAACGACGCCAACGACTACGACACCGCCCTGGATGTCGTCTTCGCCGCCGTTCCCCTGACCTTTGACGGCATCTCCGCCACCCCGTACTTCGCGTACCTGTACTCCGGCGACAAGACCGCCGAAGCTGCTGGCGCTGCCGCTCTGGACAACCTGATGATCGCCAACTCCACCCAGCTCGCCACCAACGGCGAGAACACCACCGCGTGGTGGGGCGGCCTGGCTTTCAACATGACCATGTTCGATCCGATCACCCTGAACGCCAGCTTCGTGTACGGCTCCGCTGATCCCTCCGTCTCCGACGGCACCCGCTCCGGCTGGTTGGCCGACCTGGCTGTCGCCTACACCGGTCTGGACTACGTGACCCCGGAACTGTTCTTCACCTACTCCACCGGTGAAGACGGCAACGCCTCCAAGGATGCCGATTCCGAGCGTCTGCCCACGATCTCCGGCGACTACGCCTTCGGCACCACCTTCTTCAGCTCCGGCGGCATGGTTGCCGACCAGGGCCTGCAGAACATGACCGCTCAGCTCGGTTACTGGGCCCTCGGCCTGAACCTGAAGGACATCTCCTTCCTGGAAGGTCTGACCCACTCCTTCACGATCATGTACGCCCAGGGCACCAACGACAAGGACTTCGCGAAGAACTTCAATGACACTCGCGCCACCCTTGCCGTGTACGGCCGTACCCTGACCGAAGAAGACTCCCTGTGGGAGCTTTCCATGGTCAACAAGTACAAGATCTACGACGAGCTGACCGCCACCCTGGGCCTGTCCTACGTGGCTGCTGACTTCGACGAAGAGACTTGGGAAGCCACCGGCGTCAACAACATCGACGCCACCGACTCCGCTCGTATGGTCATCGGCATCGAGTACAAGTTCTAAGCAAGGCCTCACGGCCTGACACTGAAACGATCCGCTTGGGCCGGAACCGAAAGGTTCCGGCCCTTCTCATTTTCAGCCCCCCCACTGGCAGGAACACGGACTCGACTTTTGACACGCTGTTGGCTACAATAATCAGCTTGAACAGGGCAGGCCAGCTCCTGTCCCCCTGTCCTCCCTACAGCAAGGAAAACACATGCCCTGCAAGACCATCCGCTACAGCAACGAAAGCGACTGGTCCCCATTGCGGGATCAGCTTGCCGCGCGGAAAAACCCCGATTCCAAAGTGGAATCCCGCGTTCGAGAAATTCTGGAACGAGTGCATGCCGAAGGGGATTCGGCCCTTGTCGATTACACCCGCCTCTTCGATTGCCCGGATTTTTCGCCCGACATGCTGCGCGTCCCGGATTCGCAACTCGAAACGGCCCTGCGGGAAGTCCCCAAGACCGATCTTGAGATCCTGGAACAAGCCATTCACAACGTCCGCGCATTTCATGAGCGGCAGCGCGAGAATTCCTGGTGGACCACGGCTCCGGACGGAACGCTGCTCGGCCAGATGGTTTCCCCGGTCGACCGCGTGGGACTGTACGTTCCCGGCGGACAAGGGGGATCCACCCCGCTGATCTCCAGCATCATCATGAATGCGGTGCCCGCGCTGGTCGCCGGAGTCGAACAGGTCATCATGGTTTCACCGCCCCGCAAGGACGGCACCCTGAACCCCTACCTGCTCGCCACCGCCGCGCTCCTCGGCATCAAGGACGTCTTCGCGGTGGGCAGCGCCTGGGCCATCGGCGCTCTCGCCTACGGAACAGCGTCCATTCCCGCTTGCGACGTCATCGCCGGTCCGGGCAACATCTACGTGGCCACAGCCAAAGCCCTGCTCGTGGGGCAGGTCGGCATCGACATGATCGCCGGTCCCAGCGAGATCGCCATTGTTGCGGACGAGTCTGCCGATCCTGCATGGCTCGCGGCGGACATGCTCTCCCAGGCGGAGCACGATCCCCTTGCCGCCGCCCTGCTCGTGACCACTTCGGAGGCTCTCGCCCAAAAGGTCGCGAAGGAACTCAAGGCGCAGACCGCTGCTTTGCCCCGCGGAGAAATCGCGGCCAAATCCCTCTCGGATTGGGGCTCGCTTGTCCTCACTCCCGACCTGAACACGGCCGTGGAGCTGGTCAACCGCATCGCGCCGGAACACCTTGAGCTCTGCGTGGCCGAGCCCTGGCCCCTGCTCGGAAAAATCCGCCATGCGGGCGCCATCTTCATGGGCCATCACTGCCCCGAACCGGTGGGTGATTATTTCGCCGGGCCGAACCACGTCCTGCCGACCCTGGGCACGGCGCGGTTCTCCTCGGCCCTGTCCGTACAGGCTTTTTGCAAGAAAACCAGTGTCATCGCCGCGTCGCCCGCCTATGTTCGCGACCACGGCGGCAAAATCGCACGCCTTGCGCGGCTGGAAGGGCTCGAAGCCCACGCCCGCTCGGTGGAAATCCGTTTCAAGGATTAAGAGGTAGACATGAAGCCCGTTATTCAGACCGACATCAAGGAATACCCTCTGGCCTCTCGCGGAAAAGTCCGCGATATTTATGAAATCTCGCCGGATTCTCTGCTGATCGTAACCACGGACCGCATTTCGGCCTTCGATGTGATCATGCCGGATCCGATTCCTCTCAAGGGAAGAATCCTCAACCAGATCACCCTGTTCTGGATGGATAAGTTCAAGGATCTGATTCCGAATCACATTCTCGCCTCCGACGTGGCGGACTACCCCGCGCCGCTCCAGCCCTATGCGGCCGAGCTTGAGGGACGCAGCGTGCTGGTCCGGAAAGCCAAGCCCCTGCCCATCGAGTGCATCGTGCGCGGCTTCATCACCGGCTCCGGCTGGAAGGACTACCTAGCCACGGGCAAAGTCAGCGGCCATACCCTGCCCGCCGGACTCAAGGAATCCGACATGCTCGCCGAGCCGCTTTTCACGCCGTCCACCAAGGCGGAGCTTGGAGAGCATGACGAGAACATCACCGTGGACAAGGCCAAGGACATGCTCGGCAGCGAACTCATGGCCAAGGTCCAGAGCGTCAGTCTGGAAATCTACAGCCGCGCCAGGGATTATGCCCGCGAACGCGGCATCATCATCGCGGACACCAAGTTCGAGTTCGGCCTGACGGACAGCGGACTCCTGCTCATCGATGAAGTGCTGACTCCGGACTCTTCCCGCTTCTGGCCCATGGACGGCTACGAGCCGGGTCATGGACAGCCCAGTTTCGACAAGCAGTTCCTGCGCGACTGGCTCACGGAAATCGGCTTCAACAAGCAGCCGCCTGCTCCGCGCATTCCGGAAGACATCGCAAGCCGGACGCAGGAAAAATACCTGGAAGCCTTCGAACGCCTCACCGGCTCGAAGCTGGGGTAACGTATGAAGGATTTTTTGATTTTAGTGGGCGTATTCGCCGGAGTCATCCTGCTGAACCGCTTCATCTTACCGAAGCTCGGAGTACCGACCTGAGCCTCCCCTGCGAGTTGCGGCTGGAAGCCGCCTCAAAAATGCGAAAAGGACGAGGACAAGGATGCGCCGGACGACCCGGAAAGGCCGTTCGACAAGGCTTGACACCTGGATATGAAGAGTCTATAGCTCCCGTTCTGCCTTGTTCTTCCCCGTTGGGAAGGACCAATGACCGTAAGGAGGACTGAAATGCAGAACTACGAAACCTTGTTGCTGCTCTCCCCGGAACTCGAGGAAGAGCGCCGCAACGAGATCTTCGCCACTTTCACCGAGACCCTGGAAAGCGGCGAAGGAAAGATCGTCGAGATGGACGAGTGGGGCATGCGCACCCTGGCCTATCCCGTCAAGAAACAGACCCGCGGTTTTTACATGCGGATGGTCTACGAAGCTCCGGGCGCCCTGGTGACCGAGCTGGAACGCAAGATCCGCATCTCTGACGGCATCTTCAAGTTCATTACCGTCAAACTGGACAACCAGGCCGCGAGCCAGGAGGGATAGCATGGCCTTCAGGAAGAGATTCACCCCCCGGAAGAAGTTCTGCCGCTTCTGCGCAGACAAAAACCTTCCCCTGGACTACAAGCGGACCGATATCCTCCGGGATTTCATCACTGATCGTGGCAAGATCATTCCCCGCCGCATCACCGGCACCTGCGCGAAGCACCAGCGCAGCCTGACCACGGAAATCAAACGCGCTCGCCAGATGGCGTTGCTGTTCTACACCACCGTACACAGCACCGATGTCAAGAAAAAGAGCGTCTAGAGGAGAGGCCGACAATGAAACTCATTCTTCGTGCCGACGTCGAAAACCTCGGACGTCTTGGTGACATCGTCAATGTGAAGCCCGGTTTCGGCCGGAACTACCTCCTCCCCCAGGGACTGGCCATGCCCGTCTCCGAGGGCAACCTCAAGCAGTTCGAGCTGGAGCTGCGCAAGCTCAAGGCTCAGGCCGACAGCCTGCGCTCCGCTGCGGAAGTCGTGGCCGAGAAGATGGCCGCCGCTCCCATCGAGATCCGCGTCCGCGTCGGTGAAGGCGAGAAGCTTTACGGCTCCGTCACCGCCGCCATGATCGCCGACGCCGTGGTCGCCCAGGGCATCGATGTCGACAAACGCAAGATCCTGCTTGACGATCCCATCCGCTCCCTGGGAGAATACGAGATCGAAGTCAAGCTGCACCCCGAAGTGCGCGGCGTGCTCAAGGTTTCCGTCATGCGTCATGGTTCCGCCGTGGACGGCGAGTCCGAGAAAACCGAGAGCGTGAAGCCTGACGTTGAGGAGAGCAATGCCGGAACGGTCGAGCCTGTCGAAGACGAGGCCTAGCAACGGGAAATCCCGCAAGAAAGACGGCGAAGCCCTGGATAGGGCTTCCGCCGATCTTTTGCGCAATGTCCCCCCTCAGAACCTGGAAGCCGAACAGGCGGTTCTGGGGGGGGTTTTTCAAACCAACTCACTCTTCCACTCCCTGGTGGACATCGTCAAACCGGAGGACTTCTACTCCCCGGTGCACCAGACCGTCTTTCAGACCTTCATCGATCTCTACAACAAGAATACGCCCATCGACCTGATCACGGTTTCGGATCTGCTGCGCACCAAGGGACTGCTCGACGAACTCGGCGGCCCGGTCTATCTCGCGGAGCTGGCCGATTCCCCCGTCAGTTCGGCCAACGCCGCCCGCCACGCCCATATCGTCCGCGACAAGGCCATCCTGCGGCAGCTCATCGAAACGGCCAGCAACATCATCTCCGGCTGCTACGACGCTGAAGACGTGGACGCCCTGCTGGACGAGTCCGAAAAGTCCATCTTCGAAATCGCGGACGCCAAGACCACGGGAACCATCGCCAACAGCCGCGACCTCGTGAATCAGGTCTTCGACGAGTTGACCAAGCGCTTCGAAAACAAGTCCGCGGTCACAGGCATCAAGACCGGGTATCACAAGTACGACGACATGACCGCGGGCCTGCAAAAGTCCGACCTGATCATCGTGGCCGGTCGTCCCTCCATGGGCAAGACCGCCTTCGCCCTGAACCTGGGCATGCGCGCCGCCATCAACGAGGGCGTGGCCACCGCTATATTCTCCCTGGAAATGAGCAAGGAGCAGCTCATGACGCGCCTGCTCGCCTGCCAGGGCCGGGTCAATCTCGGCAATCTGCGCACGGGCTATCTCCAGGACGAAGACTGGCTCAAGCTCCAATCCGCCGCCAACGACCTTTCGAATTCGCCGCTTTTCATCGACGACACCCCGGCACTTTCGACCCTTGAACTGCGCGCGCGTTGCCGCAGGCTCAAGGCCGAGCACAACCTCGGGCTCGTTGTGGTGGACTACCTCCAGCTGATGCGCTCCAGCCGCCGCATCGATTCCCGCGAACAGGAAATTTCCGACATATCGCGCAGCCTCAAGGCGTTGGCCAAGGAATTGAACATCCCCGTCATCGCCCTCTCGCAGCTCAACCGCAAGGTCGAGGAGCGCAAGCCTCCCCGCCCCATGCTCTCGGACCTTCGCGAGTCCGGCGCCATCGAGCAGGATGCGGACGTTATCCTCTTTCTTTACCGTGACGATTTCTATAATAAGAATGAGGACAATCCCAAGAAGAACCAGGCCGAAGTCATCATCGGCAAACAGCGAAACGGCCCCATCGGCGATGTGGAACTCTATTTCCACAAGCAGTGGACCCGCTTCGAGGATCTTACCACGACTCCCTACCCATCGGAAAACGGACCGGCGGTTCAATAGCTCAAATCTGGAGGCGACATGTACTTCGACCCCGTGGAAACGCTCCCGCGCCAGGAACTGGAACAGCTCCAGGCCAAACGCCTGAAAAACACCGTCGCCGTCGCGCTGAACTCTCCGTATTATTCCCGAGTCCTGAACGCCGCAGGCATCTCGCCCGACAGCATCACCAGCGTGGCCGACGTGAAGAAGCTGCCCTTCACCACCAAGGACGACCTGCGCGCCGAATATCCCTACGGCATGCTCAGCCGGCCGCTCGAAGATTTCATTCGCCTGCACGCCTCCTCCGGCACCACGGGCACGCCCACGGCGGTTTTCTACACCGACGAGGACATCCGGGAATGGGCCGCGCTCATGGCCCGGAGCATGTACGCCTGCGGCGTCCGCAAGAGCGATGTGCTTCAAAACATGTCCGGATACGGCCTTTTCACCGGCGGCCTGGGCATTCATTACGGGTCGGAACGTCTCGGCTGCCTGACCGTGCCTGCGGGCGCAGGCAACTCCAAACGCCAGGTCAAGCTCATCCGCGACTTCAACGTCACCGTGGCCCACATCATTCCGTCCTACGCGCTCTATTTCGCCGAGTTCCTGCAAAGCGAGGGCATCGATCCCGCGAGTCTGCCCCTGCGAATCGCGCTCATCGGCGCGGAGCCGCACACCGAGGAAATCCGCAAGCGCATCGAGCAGATGCTCCAGCTCAAGGCTTACAACTCCTACGGCCTCTCCGAGATGAACGGTCCGGGCGTGGCCTTCGAGTGCACCGAACAAAGCGGCATGCACGTCTGGGAAGACGCCTTCCTCATCGAAATCATCAATCCGGAGACGGGTGAGGATGTGGCCGAGGGCGAAGTCGGCGAGGTGGTCATGACCAACCTGACCCGCCAGGGCATGCCCCTGATCCGCTACCGCACGCGCGACCTGACCAGGTTCGTCCCGGGCGATTGCGCCTGCGGCCGCACCCATCGCCGCATCGACCGCATCCAGGGCCGCGCGGACGACATGCTCATCATCAAGGGCGTGAACATCTACCCCATGCAGATCGAACAGACGCTGATGTCCCTACCCGAAGTAGGCCAGAACTATCTCATCGAACTTTTCCACGAAGGGACCATGGACCAGATCCGGGTCAAGGTGGAAATCCGCGAGGAATTCTTCGTGGAGGACATGCGCGAGTTGCAGGCCCTGCAGAAGCGCATCGCCACGCGCCTGCGCGACGAGATCCTTGTGACCCCGCGCGTGGAACTCGTGCAATCCGAATCCATTCCCAAAACCGAGGGCAAGGCCATGCGGGTCAAGGATCTGCGGAACTAGCAATGGACTATTTCTGGGCTTCGCTTTTTCTGCTGCTGCTCTTCGCGGCGCAGATGCTGAACATCTTCAGCCTGCCCGGAAACTGGCTCCTGGCGCTTTTTGCCGGGGCCTGGGTCTATCTGCGTCCGGATCACGGCCTCGGCTGGGTTTTTGTAGGCGTCCTCGCGGGCATCGCCCTGGTTGGGGAAGCCGTTGAGTGGGCTGCGCAATCCTGGGGTGCCAGGAGATACGGAGCCTCCGGGCGCGGCAATTTCGGCGGGATCGTCGGAGCGCTCGTGGGAGCGGTCATCGGCGCCCCGTTTCTGCTGGGCGTGGGCGCGCTCATAGGAGCGCTCGTGGGCGCCTATGCCGGATGTTTCGTATTCGAACTGACCAAAGGCCGTCCCCGAGCTGAGGCCAACCGCGCCTCCATGGGCGCATTTTTCGGCAAATCCCTCGGCATGACCGTCAAGCTGGCTCTCGGCCTGACCATGTTCCTGCTCTGCGTGCCCAGGGTCTGGCCCTAACCGAACCGCATCATAAAGGGACCGTGATGATCGACGCCAACGCCTTTCCCACGTATCGCGGACGCATGGAATACTCCTGCCTGGGTTGCGGGAGACGTTTTCCCATCGACGAACTGCTGTACACCTGCCCGGACTGCGGCGGGGTATTCCTGCTGGAGAACCTCGACTTCGACAAGCTGAAAGAGACGTCCGGAGCGGAATGGCGAGCCCTTTTCGACGCACGCGCCGCGTCCAAGAACACGGCCCTGCGCGGCATCTTCCGGTTTTACGAGCTCATGGCCCCCGTGCTTGAGGAAGAGGACATCCTCTACCTGGGCGAGGGCAACACGCCCATCGTCGCCTCCAGCCCGGCCCTGCGCGAGCACGCGGGAGTGAACACGGCCTTCAAGAACGACGGCCAAAATCCCTCTGCCTCGTTCAAGGATCGGGGCATGGCCTGCGCCTTCAGCTATCTCAAGGCCCTGATCCGCAAGCACGGCTGGGACCAGGTGCTCACGGTCTGCGCCTCCACCGGCGACACTTCGGCGGCGGCGGCCCTCTATGCCTCCTACCTCGCCGGTCCGGTCAAAAGCGTGGTCATCCTGCCCCACGGGAAAGTCACGCCGCAGCAATTGGCGCAGCCGCTCGGCAGCGGCGCCATCGTGCTGGAAGTGCCGGGCGTTTTCGACGACTGCATGAAGGTCGTGGAACATCTCGCGGACAACTACCGCGTCGCTCTGCTCAATTCCAAGAACGCGTGGCGCATCCTCGGCCAGGAATCCTACGCATTTGAAATCGCCCAATGGTACGACTGGGATCTGTCCGGGAAATGCATTTTCGTGCCCATCGGCAATGCGGGCAACGTCACGGCCATCATGGCCGGTTTTCTGAAGCTGCTCGACCTCGGCATCATCGACAGCCTGCCGCGCATTTTCGGCGTGCAATCCCATCACGCCGACCCGGTCTACCGCTATTACGCGGTGGACGATCCCGCCCTGCGCGAGTTCCACCCGGTCAGCGTCGAGCCTTCCGTGGCCCAGGCAGCCATGATCGGCAACCCGGTTTCCTTCCCGCGCGTGCGCCACTTTGCCGATCGCTTCGAGCAGGCCGGCGGCGCGGGCTCCTTCCAGGTGATCCAAGTCACCGAGCAGCAGATCATGGACGGGATGATCCTGGCGAACAGAAACGGACACATCGCGTGTACGCAGGGCGGCGAGTGCCTGGCCGGAGCAGTTCGCGCCGGGCAGCTGGGTCTTGTCGGCCCCAACGAACTCGCCGTCCT
Organism: Paucidesulfovibrio longus DSM 6739; assembly: GCF_000420485.1. Classification (NCBI taxonomy): domain Bacteria; kingdom Pseudomonadati; phylum Thermodesulfobacteriota; class Desulfovibrionia; order Desulfovibrionales; family Desulfovibrionaceae; genus Paucidesulfovibrio; species Paucidesulfovibrio longus. Next base: position 75,221 of record NZ_ATVA01000013.1, read on the forward strand.
CGACTCCACCGCGCATCAGCTCAAATTCATCGACTTCCAAAACATGTATTTCCAAAACGCCTTCCCTGCGGCCTTCGGCGTCCAACCTGACGCCGCCATGGCCAACAAGCCGGAACTCATCATTGATCCGGAAAAGCATGATTCGCTGCCCCCGCAGGAATACGCCGTAGCGGCCGCAGAAAACGTGGTCCGTCGGCTGGGCCTAGAAAAGAAGTAATCCAGACAATGGCAAAACGAATTCGCGCCGACCAATTGCTCTTCAGCCTTGGGCTGGCGGACAGCAGGGAAAAGGCAAAGCGGCTGATCATGGCGCGGCAGGTGCTTTTGCACCAGCACGGAACCACGGTGCCTGTTGAAAAGCCCGGCCAGCAGTTGCTGGAAAGCGATCTGCTTGAAATCAAGGAGGCTGAACGCTTCGTCAGCCGGGGCGGCTACAAGCTGCTCACGGCCATTGAGGATTTCGACCTGGACTTTCAGGACAAGGTCTGCCTGGACGCAGGGGCCTCCACCGGGGGGTTCACGGACTGCCTGCTGCAACACGGAGCCAGCCGCGTCTACGCCGTGGACGTGGGCACTGCGCAACTGCATGAAAAGCTGAAAAACGACTCGCGTGTCATCAGCATGGAAAACACCAATCTGCGCCACGCGCCGGAAAGCCTCTTGCCGGAAGCCGTCGACGCCGTGGTCATTGATGTTTCCTTCATCTCCCTGACGCTGATTCTGCCCCCCTGCCTGAGCCTTCTCCAGCCCGACGGCTTCATCGTGGCCCTGATCAAGCCGCAATTCGAGTTGGGACCAGAAAAGAACCAGAAAGGCGTGGTCAAGGAAGAACGGCACAGGCAAGAGGCAATCCGCAACGTGACGGTCTTTGCGGAAACGGAACTCGGACTGAAGACGGAAGGCGTGATTCCCTCGGCCATCAAAGGCCCCAAGGGCAACCAGGAATATCTGGCGCTGTTCCGGCGTTAAAGTTCGTTTCCCAGCGCGTACATCCGATCCAGGAGCACCTGCGTTTCCAGAAGAAAGTCCGCGAGGTCCGGCGGAAGGGGCATGTCGTCCTCTCCAAAGCGGAGGCTGACCGTCCGGGTCGTCCGATACCCTTCCAGGGACGCCACTTCGGCCTGAAATTCAAGCGACGAGGAATTGGGCGGCCTGTATTCGCCGCGGACCTTGCTCCCTCGACGCAGATTCGGCGGCGGCGGTCCTGCTTGGTCGTCGAAAAAGAAACGACAGCCTCCGGTGCTGAGGTCAAGCAGCAGACCTTTGTAATCCCGATCAAGGAAATGAAGCGTCGCTGGGAAGTTGCAGGTGAACCGCTGCTCCCGCCGCAGGTCGTGTTGCTCAAATCGCTTGGGGTAGGTAAGAAAAAGCAAGGAATACGGCGTGGCGGCGTAGTGCTTGACCACGCTGCGAAAAGATACCAGCCTGCCGCGCTGAAGATAGCGGAACGTAAGCATGGCTCCTTCCGGCACGCGGCTCCGAATGCCGGGCACCAGCGGAAGCTTGAGCACCACGAACTCGTCCCTCTGGAACCCGACCATGTGGCATTTGATTCTGTCCAGCGCACTGCTGGACTCCATCATCACGGCTGCGCCTATGGATATGTCCATTGCTTTTCCCAGTAAAGGCCACAAGAAAGCTTCAATAGCCAAGACGCGCGATACTACAAATATCTTGCAGAAAATCAAGCCATCCGATCAAGCATCTGCGTCAGCATACGGAGATGCCCCTGCTCTTCCCTGGCAAGACGCCGAAAAGAATCCGCTTCTTCTCCAGGAGCGGAGCGAAACGCGCACCGCATGTAATAGTCCAAAGCCTGCGCTTCAATGGCCATGGCCAATTCAATGATATCCTGGCGATCCGATGTCTTGTGTCCCAACTGGGTCAGATAGGATTCCGGATCGAAGCCGCCTTCCCCGATTCCGCTGTCCGGCTGGGCTTCGAATTCGTCGAGGGATAAAGGTGTTTGCGCCGACTGCGAATAGAGGGCGTAGAGCTGGCGCATGTGCTTGTCCTCAAAGCCTGCGAGCGTCAGGAACAGATCGCGGGTTTCCTCGGACTCGGCCCTGCCTGCCAATGCCTTATAAAAGCCCTGAAGCCTGCGCTCCATGCCGTAGCCGAAACGATAGACATCGTCGACGGCTTCGATTTCCGGGAAGTGAATCATGCCGCTGTCCGGGCCTCCTTCGGATATGACCCCCTGCCAGCCCATCAGCCCTCCATTGAGGTTGATGACCTCGGCAAACCCCTGGCTTTTGAGGAATTGCCCCGCAGCGTGGCCGCGAATTCCGGACCTGCAATACACGAGCACGGGCCTGTCCGGGTCCAGTTCATCCATCCGGTCAGGCAACTCGCCCAGCGGAATCAAACGCGCTCCAGGAAGATGCATCTCCGAGTATTCCCATTCCTGCCGCACATCGAGCAGCTCAAGCTCCCCCGGTCGTTTTTGGCCTATGAGTTTCTGGGCGGTTATCGTGTCCATCTGCTTCATCTTTTTCCTCTCCCTGGCTCGCCGCATTGCCAAGCGCAAAGCCGAAGTGTAAGGTTCGCCAGTCATAATAACCTGAAAAATCCCACAATGGCTATGCGAAAGAAAAAAGTCTGGAAGTCCTTTTTTTGGGAAGCGCTCGGACTGGTGCTGCTCGCCGGCCTGACGGCGCTCGGCGTCAACCATCTGCGCAGTGACGGCCTGCCTCTGGGCGATGCGCCGACCCCGGCCAATGCATCCGGCAACCTGATCCTGCTCAGCCCGGCGGAAGCCATGCAGGCCGCCATGGACGGCGACACGATCTTCATCGACGCGCGCAGTCCGCTCGAGTATGCGGACGGCCACATCCAGGGCGCCGTGAACATCTCCTACGCCGAATCCAAGCTTCGCCAGGGACCGCTGAAGCTGGTGCTTTATTGCGATGGCGAGGAGTGCGGCATGGCCGCCAATCTGGCGCGCCTGCTTTTGGACCGGGGGGTGGAGATTTCTGTCATGCCCAAGGGCATCTCAGGCTGGTTCGCCTCCGGCGGACTCGTGGAGGCTGGAAAATGAACCGCACGTTGCACGTCTTGCGCACCCTGGTCGGCGTGGTCTTTCTGCTGGCGAGCTTCGACAAACTCCAACATCCCGGAGAGTTTGCTGAAATCATCAACAACTACAAGATTCTTCCTGAGCTGCTGATCAATCCTGTCGCCGTCATTCTGCCCTGGCTGGAATTCCTTTGCGGCCTGGGCCTGATCTTCAACGTCATGGCGCGGGGCGCATCCTTGATCGTCTGCGTGCTCATGGCCGTGTTCCTGAGCGCCTTGGGCTTCAATCACTTTCGAGGATTGGATGTGGCCTGCGGGTGCTTCACCACGGATCCCACCGCCCCGACCGGGTCGAGCTGGTACCTGCTGCGGGACGCAAGCATCGGGCTGGCGTGCCTTGCCGTATTCTGGATGCAGCTCCTACAGCAAAGAAACGCCCGCTGAAGCCAGGACAAAGAACAGTCCCGCTGCCCACTGCCGGCCGCAAAACGGAATTCGACTCTCCCAGGCCTCGGATTTGTCCATCCCGCGACCGGCGATGGCCAGAGACTGATCCCAGGTCAACTTTCCCAGATTCCTCAGAATCGCCTGAGCCATCAAGGGGACTCGACGCCGAAGGCGCAGTTTGGGACAGCGTCGGCGGACCGTCTCCCGCACCTGTTCCACGACTCGCCACGTCATCGGCAGAAAGTGCGCCATAAGCGCGAACGAAAGCGCCAGCCTCCAGGCACGTTCCTGGCCGATCACGGGACGGAGCAAGGAACTCAGGCCCAGCCCCATGGATCGCGTGGAGGTCGTCATTGTCAATGCGGCTCCGAGCAGAAGCAGACAAGATATCCGGGCGGCGACCAGCAGCGCGTCTCCGGCCGCGAGTTCCCACGCTGCCCCCCCCAGCAATCCGAGGCCAAACTTGGCAAGGCTCCAAAAAATCACAAAGGCCATGTAAGTCCGCATCAGATTCCTGCTTCCCGGCCACGAATGCCTGTAATTCCAAGCGACGGTACCCAAAAACAAGAAATACGCGATCAGCCCCGGCCAGGAGGATCGCCAGACGAGCACGCCGAGAGTCAATGCGGCAAGCAGCTTGACGCGTGGATCCAATCCTGAAAGCCGCAGAAAATCACGCCTTTTGCCGCAGGCCCGGCCTGGATCGTCGAACGCTTCAATCATTGCCCACATCCCAGGACCGGATACCGAGGCCAGCCTGCCAAGTGGCAGGAGGACGGACATGGTGTTCCCGGACGGCGTCGAGAACGGATTCCGGTTTTCCGTGCAAGGCAACCACTCCCCCTGAAAGCACGGTCAGCGTATCCGCCAGGTCGATCACCGGCTCCAGATCGTGCACCGAGACCACCTGCGTGACGCCTTGCACGGCATTGGCCGCGAGAATGGACCGCAGCTCCAGCATGGCGGGATAATCCAGACCGCTCATGGGTTCATCCAGCAGCAAGAGTTCAGGATTGTCGAGGAGCGCGGCGGCAAGGCAGAGTTTCCGCTTCATGCCGCCGGAGAGGGTATGCACGGCTCGGTCCCAGAGTCCCTGCATGTGGAACCGATCAAGCAGCGCCCCGGCTTCTTGTTCCATGCCCGCGCGGTTCTCGCGTCCGAGGAGCAAATCCTCGCCGACGCTGCCGCCGAGAATCTGCAAATCCGCGTCCTGCATCACGAGTCGGGCCAAATCCCGAATGTCTTCTCCGCTTCGCCCGCCCACGACAAGAGTGCCGGTGGAGGGAAGGTACAATCCCGCCATAAGCGCCAGCAACGTGGACTTGCCGCTGCCGTTCGCACCGGCCAGCACGTGCAGTCCGCCCCGCTCCAGCGAAAGCGAAACCCCGCGCAAGGCGTCCTGCCCGCCAGCATAGGCATAACCGAGTTCATGGATTTGAATCATGCTCGCTTCAGGGTTGCAATGTTATTCAATTGAAACGTGATACGAGGAGGTTGTTTCACAGCGGAGGCAAGGCGGTCAAGCCACGAAAAAAGGCGGCCCCCAAAGGAGCCGCCTCATGATCCGCAAATTGCGAGCCTAGAACTTGTAGCCCACGGACATGCCGCCGAGCCAGGTCGTACAGTTGGTGATGGTGGTATCGAAGGTGCCGGTGACGCCGTTCTTGATCTCACGGTCAGCAGCCCAAAGATACATCAGGGAGAAGTCGGTGGTCCAGTTGCCCCAGGAGTAGCCGAAGCCGGAACTCACGATCTGACGATCGTTGGAGGGCAGCATGTAGTCGGCGTAGTTCTCGTTCTGGGGGCTCTCGTCAAACACATAGCCGAAACGGAGGGCCATGTCGTCGTCGATGAGCCATTCCACGCCCAGCTGGACCCGGCTTGCGTCGCGGTAGCGCTTCAACGAGTCGATCTCGTTGGTGGCGATGGAGGTGATGTTGGCAACGGTCTTGTCGGTGAACGTGTACTCCATCTTGGTCAGCGAACTCCAGTTCGTCCAGATGTAGTCGAGCTCGACAGTCACGTCGTCATAAGGTTTGACGGCCGCGCCCATGCTCAAAGAACCGGGGAAGTTCGCCTTCATTTCAACGGTGTCGTCAGCGATGCTCTTGGAAAATCTGGCATCGCCGCTGGCGTCGAAGCGGAACCCGTCGCGGTAGGTCATGCCGAAGGAAAGCCAATCGGTGGGGGCGTAATGGATGGCGGCATCCCAGGTCCAGGCGTCTCCGTCGGGGAGCAGGTGCCAATCCTCGCCCAGCGCCTTGATGTTCTTGCGCAGGTCCATTCTGCCGTAGATGTATTCCACGCCCAAGGCCAGGGAGAGGTCATCGGTAACCTTCACGGCCAGGTTCGGGTTGATGGAATAGGTTTCTACCGTGGCCTTGTAAATGTTCGTGGAACCCTGCCAGTTGTGATCGTAGTTCGTTCCGAGGCCGAAACGGGTGAACTCGCCGATGCCGAACCACAGCCAGTCGTTGATCTGAAGCGTTCCGTAACCGTGGGGCACGGTATAGACCTTGCCCTTCGGTGGTCACATGTTCGCCGTTCTTGATGTTCACGTCCGCGCTGGGGGCGATGATGGTCGCGCCGAACAACGTGCTCGCACCTTCGATCCGGGTCATGGCAGCGGGGTTGTACGCAACGGTGGATGCGTTCGGATCCTGGCTCGCGATGACTGCGCCGCCCATGGCGTTGGCCCTGTTGTCCCATTCGTAAAGCGCGAAGCCCGCCGCGTCCGCCTGTTTAGGAAGAACGGCAATAAAAGTGAGCGCCCACATTCCTAGAGCCACAATTGTACAAATAATTACCTTCTTCATCTGCGCACTCGTCTGTGCCCTGAAGGGTAACACTTCAGGGGTTGGTGGACTCAAATCGCCGCTAGGGCCAACTCGTGGAATAGTTTGTTACTAACTTCGCAAGGTGTTTAGCCAAAAATTAACATAATGTAAACATAAACAATTGCGGGAAACTGCCGATCAGTAAGGCGTTGGAAGTCGACATGGCCCCAGAACCGACATCAGGCCTAATTTTCGATCCATCTCGAGAAATCGAAAAAACTTCTCTCATGCAGATCCAGGAGGTCGTGTGAACACTCTCGGTAAGATTCGTCAAAAGTGTTTTTTCGGATTGATGCTGACAGGCGGAGTCGCGGGAGTATGCGAGCAGCACTGGTCGCATCAGGCGCTTACATTCAACTTTTTCAGTGGGTTGATCCTGCTTGGAACCGCGGCCTTTCTCGGCAGCTTCCTCGGCTTTTTCATTAAGAACGTTTTCAGGATCATGCGGGGATTGAACGCCTACATGGGGCAAAGCAACGACGGCGTGATCATCGGTTCGCTTTTGGGCGCGCTTCTGGGCATCCTTATCCAGGCGCTTGTAGGCGACCAGCTGCATACGGCGACCAGCGCCTGCGCGGGAGCGGGGCTAGGAGGCTTCATCGGGGCGTTTCCCGACGAAATGGTTCCGGACATGCTGCGCCTTCTGTATGAACAGGACAACGAGGCCGACTTCATGGAGCCTGTTCCTGAAACAAGCGAATCCTGATCCTGGTTCCTCGCTGACGAAAAAAAAGCGCCCGGCCATGACCGGGCGCTTTTTCATGTATTCGGCAATCCGGGCTACTGCATTTCAATCCACAGCACCGCGCCCAGCTCTACGTCCTTGCCTTCGATCTTGTAATCAGCGTCGTTCAGCGCGGCAAAACCCCACCAGCCCTGCCAGGGGCAGGCAAACGTAAACACGCCGTTGCCGTCGGCCAGCACTTCCTGAGTGATCATCCTGCCGTTCGGCGCATTCCGCTTTCCGTCCTTGTTGTAGAACTCAACCTCGACGCGCGAATAGGGAACAGGTTTCCCGTCCAGAAGGACCACGCCCTGGAAAACGTTGCCCGCATAGTTTCCAAAGGGACGGGTCAACGGAACGATCTCGGTCTTCACCCCTATGGGCTGGTTCCACTCCTCGCCGCCCTCAAAGGCGTCGACCACGGTCTTCGTGTAGTGAATGATGTAGTTATTCTCTGCCGGTTCGGGATAAGGCTTCGGTTCCATGAAGAAAACATACATGCCGGGACGCTTTACGGCAAAATCGGATTCCCAGGCCTGATGGTCCATCACCTTGGTTTGCTTCAGCCCAGGCAAAAGATCCTGTGCCTTGCCATCCTGGTACACTGCGAACGTGGCGGGTTTTTCCAGATCCATTCCGATCCCTTCAAACGGATGGGAAAACGAAAGGACCAGATGCAGATTCTTGTCGCTTTGGGTCACTTCGTCCTTGTCCGGAATGACCATCCCAAAGTGCGCCAATGCGCTGGTGGCTGCAAACGCGATAAGTGCGATGGAAACGCAAACAATTCTAACGAGTTTCATACTCCCTCCTGATGGAATTCGGTGTCGCTTTCCTTGGCACTATATTTATTTAGGTAACACGGGTCAATTACGAAATTGATTTTTGTCACGATACAATCGCACGAATCCTCAACGTTGCCACAATCTCGCCTTTCCTGATACAAGGCGCCATGCGCCCAGGTTTCCTCCTCCTCCTGCTTCTTGCGGCAATCAATTCCCTCCTGGCCTGGAACGCCGAAAGATGGCGGTTCGACTCCATCGTGGTGCACCACTCCGCCACCAGGACAGGAGACTACGCCGACATCAAAGCAATGCACGCCAAACGCGGCTGGGACGACGCGGCCTATCAGTTGATCATGTCCAACGGCAGCGCAGAGCTTCCGGCAGGCGCGCTCGAACCCACGGGACACTACCGCGACCTCTCCCCCGGACCGGCCACACGGAACCAGCGCGCCAACCTGCGCGGCCTGCATCTTTGCATTATCGGCAATTATCAGGCGGAGGAATTTCCGGAAGAGATGCGCCCCGCTCTGGGACGCGCTTTGCGAGAGCTCAGCAAGCGCTTCGACGTGCCGCCGGATCGAATCATGTTTCACAGGGACGTCAGTCCGAGCGTATGCCCCGGAAAACATATCCAGAAAGAGGAAATGCTGCGCTGGATGCGTGATCTTGCCAATCAATGCCCGCCGGAGATCGCCGCGCAGCAGGATCAGGCCCTCGCTTCCACGGGTCTGAGCCTGGGCACCTATCCACGCTTCCTGCTCCTGATCCACGCGGCTGTTTCCGGCGTTTTCCTGCTCGCCTGGAGCCTCCTGCGCTTCTTTACGAAACGCCGCTCCCGGACGAATCGCCACTCCTCCGGTTTCTCCGGACGGTCGTCAGGCCGAAAACGCTCCGGCTCGGTGCGCTACCCCCGTCCGCGCTGAACACATCCCCCTCCCAAGGCACAAAAAAAGCGCGTTTGCAAATAGTTATGCAAACGCGCTTTTCAGAGAAGCCAGGCACCCGGCAACAACCGCTACCGCTGCTCCCTTTCGGGCCTGACGGGGTTCACGGCGCAACCGCCGCCCGGCTTCTCTGGTATCATCACGACAAAGAACAGCCGACCGCAGCCGGGGTGTAGTTCTTACGCAGATTGGCCTCGCCCGTCAAGTGCCGTAGCCGCATCCCGGTCCAGAGCCTGAAGCTACGCCTTGAGCGATGCGGCTCCCTTGCCGTTGCCGCCGCCGAAGATTCGCTGCACCCGTTTTTGGAGCTTATCCAGATAGATATAATATACAGGGGTGAAGTACAGCGTCAGCAGCTGGGACACGAGCAGACCGCCGACAACGGCGAGTCCCAGCGGCCTGCGCGCCTCGGCTCCCGCCCCCATGCCAAGGGCGATGGGGAGCGTGCCCATGAGCGCGGCCATGGTCGTCATCATGATCGGGCGGAAGCGGACCAATGCGCCGGCAAAAATGGCGTCTTCCGCTCCGCTGCCCTCCCGACGCTGATTGTCCAAGGCGAAGTCGATCATCATGATCGCGTTTTTCTTGACGATGCCTATGAGCATGATCACACCGACGAAACCGTAGATGTCCAGATCAAGCCCGAAAAGCAGCAGCGTCAACAAGGCTCCGGCTCCGGCGGAGGGAAGACCGGAAAGAATCGTGAGCGGATGGATGAAACTTTCATACAACACGCCGAGCACCATGTAGATCACCAAGATGGAAACGCCGAGCAGCATCCAGAAGCCGCTCATGGACTCCTGAAAGGCTTGCGCCTCCCCCTGGAAGCTCGTGGTGATCGTGTCGGGCAGCGATTCCAGCGCCATTCGTTCCACCTCGGCCACGGCCGTTCCGAGCGATGCGCCGGGCATCAGGTTGAATGATATCGTCGCGGACGGAAGCTGCCCGGAGTGGTTCACGGATTGCGGTCCGACGCCCAGGCTCCGGCTCGTCAGCGTTTCCAGGGGAATCAGCTTTCCGGTGCTCGAACGCACATAGAGCTGCTTGAGCGCATCCGGCCCGGACTGGAACCTGGAGTCCAGCTCCATGATCACGTCATAGGAATTATTGGCGGCATAGATGGTGGAAACCTTCCGGTTGCCGTAGGCCGTGGCCAGGGCATCCTCGATCTGATAGGCCGAGATGCCCAGCGCAGCGGCGCGGTCGCGGTCGATTTCCACGCGAAGCTGGGGATTGCGCAACTCCAGGTCGCTGCTGACGTCCTGAAGTCCGGGGATCGTCGCCAGCTTTTCTTCGAGCAGCAATGCGTAGCGGTTCAGCTCGTCCGTGTCCTGACTTTGCAGCGTGTATTGATATTGTCCCTTGGAGCTTCTCCCGCCGATGCGCACCGGCGGAGGAACCGAAACCACGGACTTGATGCCGGGCACCTTGGACAGGTTTGCCTTGAGCCGTTTCACGATGACGTTGATCTCTTCGCGCTCGCCCCTGGGCTTGAGACGCAGGATCAGGCGTCCGGCGTTTCCGGAGCTGTTCGGGCCTCCTGCGCCGACCACGGACATGTACGAATCGACAGCGGGATCGGAAGCCACGATCTTGGCCAGCTCCATCTGCCGCTCGGTCATCACGTCGAAGGGCACGCCCTGCTCCGCTTCCGTGGTGATGCGGATCTGTCCGGCATCCTCGTTCGGCAGGAACCCTTTCGGGATGACGGCAAACAGATAAGCCGTAACCACAAGAAGAAGCAAGGAAAACGCCATGGTCAGGCGGCGATGTCGAATGGTGAGCCGAAGCGTGCGTTCATACGCCGAACGCAAGGCTTCGAAGCCCTGCTCCGTCAGCCGGTAGAATCGCCCGTGCGTGCCGTGCCCCGTGTCCGAACGGAGCATGTAGTTGCAGAGCATGGGCGTCAGGCTCAGGGAAACCATGCCGGAGATCAGGATGGCTGCGGAAATGGTCACGGCGAATTCGTGGAAGAGCCGCCCCACGACGCCTCCCATGAACAGCACGGGTATGAATACCGCGGCCAGGGATACGGTCATGGAAATGATGGTCCAGCCGATCTCGTGCGAACCGTCCATGGCCGCCTGGAAGGCGGGTTTGCCCATTTCCCTGTGGCGAATGACGTTCTCGAGCATGACGATGGCGTCGTCCACGACGAATCCCACCGAAAGCGTCAGAGCCATGAGCGAAATATTGTTCAGGCTGAAGTCGAAGAGATACATGACCATGAACGAGCCGACCACGGACAGGGGCAGCGCGAGACTCGGAATGATCGTTGCCCGAAGATTGCGCAGAAAAACGAAAATGACCAGGACCACGAGCACCACGGTGAGGCCGAGCGTGAATTTCACCTCGTTCACGCTTTCCTTGATGGACTCGGCGCGATCGTAGAGCACGTCCAGCTTGACCGCGGCGGGCAGCTGGGCGCGAAACACGGGCAGCAGGGCCTGAATTGCCTCGGAAACCTGAACGGTATTGCTTCCGGGCTGCCGCTGGACGGCCAGGACCATGCCGGGCTGACCGTTGAACCAGTTGCGGCGACGGCTCTCGTCAACGCTGTCCTCGACCTTGCCGATTTCGTCCAGACGCACGGCGGACCCGTTGCGCCAAGCCACGACCAACGGCCTGTACGCGGCCGCGTCCATGAGCTGGCCGCTGGAGCGGACCGTGTATTCCCGTGCGGTCCCGGCCACGACGCCCACCGGCATGTTCACGTTGCCCTTGCGCACCGCCTCCGCCACCTCGTCCACGCCGATGCCGCGCGAAGCCATGGCTTCAGGATCGAGCTGGATGCGCACCGCATATTTCTGGGCTCCGTAGACCATGACCTGCGCCACGCCGGAAACCATGGAAATCCGCTGCGCCAGGAGCGATTCCGCATATTCGTCCACGTCGGAGAGCCGCAGCGTCGGGGAATAGATCGCGAGATACAGGATCGGGCTGTCCGCGGGGTTGACCTTGCGGAAGGTCGGCGGCGAGGACATGTCCGAAGGCAGGTTGCGCTGCGCCGCGGATATGGCCGACTGGACATCCTGGGCCGCGCCGTCGATGCTGCGATCGAGGTCGAATTGCAGGGTGATGCGTGTCGAACCGAGCCCGCTGGTAGAGGTCATGGAACTCAGCCCGGCAATGGCGGAAAGCTCCTTTTCGAGCGGGGTGGCCACTGCCGAGGCCATGGTTTCCGGGTTGGCCCCGGCCAGGGACGCGCGCACCTCCACCGTGGGGAAGTCGACGCTCGGCAGGGCGCTGACAGGCAGCTTGAAATAGGCCATGGCCCCGAAGATGAGGACCGAACACATGACCAGCGTGGTCATGACCGGCCGGGTGATGAAGATGCGCGCCGGGTTCAAGGACCGACCTCGGAAACCGGCTGCGGATCGCCCGCGATCACGACCTTGGTGCCGGGTTCGAGCCGCAACTGCCCCTCCGCGACCACGATCTCGCCGTCGGCAAGTCCGTCGCCCAGCAGGGTCACTCTGTCGAAGACGGCCACGACCTTCACGGGGCGGGCCTCCACCGTTGAATCCTGTCGAACGACATAGACGTAGGTTCCCTTGAGACCATCGAGGACCGCGCCCGAAGGAACCACCACTCCGCTGCGCTCGCCCAGCTGCAAGATCACCCGCACGAACTGGCCGGGCCAGAGTCGCCCCTCGTCATTGGGGAAAAGCGCCTTGAGACGGATACTCCCCGTATCGCGGTCCACCGCGTTGTCCACGGAGTAGAGCTCGCCCTCTTCCGGCCTTGTCTCGTCGCCCTGCACGAATGCCTGGGCCGCGAGCGCGCCCTTGGCCATTTGTTCCTGAATGGAAGGCAGGTGCGCTTCCGGCACGGAGAACGTGACCAGGATGGGACGGATCTGATTGATCGTGACCAGGGGATCATCGTCGTTGGCTTCCACGAGATTGCCCTTGTTGAGCAGGACGTTTCCGACACGGCCGGAAATGGGGGCGCGGATAGTGGAATATTCGAGATCAAGCAGCGCCCTGTCCAAAGTGGCCTGGTCGAGTTTGATCGTCCCTTCCAGCGTCTTGGCCGCCGCATAGGAATCGTCATACTGCCCTTCGGCCACCACTTTCTGCTCCTTGAGCTGCGCGTAGCGGCGCAGACCGGACTGAGCGTTGGCCAGCTGGGCGCGATCCCGCTCCAGACGGGCGCGGGCTTCCTGCACGGCCAGCTCGAAGGGGCGCGGATCAATCTGGAAGAGGATGTCCCCTTCCTGCACGTCCTGGCCGTCCCGCACGAACTGCTCCTGAATCATGCCGCCCACGCGGGTGCGCACGTCCACCGTGGCCAGCGGATCCAGGTTTCCAACGGCGCGGATGACGCTGGGCACGACCCGCAGTTCGGCCTTGGCCGCCACCACGGGCACGGACTTATCCCCCTTGCCGGCCTTCTCGCCTGCGTCGCAGCCGAAAAACAAAAAGACCGCCAGCAGACAAAGCGCAAGCGGTGCAAAGCGACGAAGAGCATACCCATAAAATATGATTCGGGAAGGCATCAAGCGGGAGCTCCAACGTTGTGGATTGAAATCATTATGATTCGGCAGCGATGTCGAAGAATTTCAGCTTGGTCCTCCGGTTTCTTAATATGTCCCCAGGCGGTCCACAAGTAGTTTGACACGCCTACAGCCCCAGAAGCCGTGGACGCTATTTCAAAGGCCACGAGCTTCTCGCCTTTCATATTGTGACATCGCTTCCCCGTGTGCTATCAAAAACATACCGTATTCCCAACACCCAGCAATAGCCCGGTCTGGAGCAGGGATGTCGAAATTCGCTTTTTTGACGATATTTCTTTGTCTTCACCTCCTGATCTTCGCCGAAACGGCGAAGCCAGAAACGCTGCGCATCGCCTACCCTGAATTCAAGCCCTTTTTTTACCGAACCGGCCAAGGGGAGATGGAAGGACTGTTCTATGAAATTATTTCCGAAGCCCTGGGCAGGATGCACATCGAAACGACCTGGACAGCCTTTCCCTGGTCTAGATGCCAGGCTCTCGTGCAAGGCGGCATGCAGGACGCCATGATCACCGTTCCCACGCGGGAGCGGTCCGAATACACCTTGACCCATGCGACGCCGTTCTACCGCAAGTCCATGAACGTCTTCACCTACCAGGGTCACCCCAGATTCCAGGAAATCCTCGGCATAAAAAAGCTCCAGGACATCAAGGAGTTCGGATTCTCGGTCATCACCTACACGACCAATGGCTGGAGCAGGGACAATGTCGCCTCCTTGGGAATCACGGTCGAGGAATCGCCGACATTGCGCAGCGTATGGCTGATGCTCGCGCACCATCGAGGCGACCTGGTCATTGAATGGCCGCTGGGGGCGTGGCCGGAAATCCAGAACGCCGGATTGGAAAAGGACATCCTGGATACGAAAATCGAACTGACATCCATGCCATTCCACCTGCTCGTCCGGAAGAGATGCCCTCTGGCCGTCCTTGTGGAACAGTCGTTCGACGGAATCATAGAACAAATGCGCCGGGACGGCACCATGCGGAAGATTCTTGCGAGATATACGGACCGGAACAAGCCTTCGAACTGAACGGCTGAGAACGCAACGGGAACACGCTGCGGCCAAAAAAGAAAAAGCCCTGGATTGCTCCAGGGCTGATTTTCAATCTGGCGGAGAGGAGAGGATTTGAACCTCCGGTAGAGTTTCCCCTACACACACTTTCCAGGCGTGCTCCTTAAGCCGGACTCGGACACCTTTAAATCTCAAATAGTTATGTATGAGAAATCAGGTTCCGACAGATCAAGTTTTCAGTATGTCACAACAGCGACTCTGTGATGTTCTGTAGCACGTCTCTGTAGCAAAAATCAATGAAACTCCCCCCAATACTGGCCTCACACATCCTCAAACACAACTTTATTCAGTGCTCTTGAGAGTTTGGTCGACAGCCAATTGACCACTTGGTTGACCAAATCTCGGAGTCATTTTGACCTAATGTGAAACAAACGCCTTTTTTATATTCTAACTTTTAGATTAAATAATTGCCAACTAAACCATTGCAAACTCTCCAATATTCACTAAACTAAGATGTCATTTGCTTCTAGTTTGATAGTTCTTTTAGCCTTTCTATAGTCTATAACACAAAAATTCTTCCATTCTGTATTCTCAAGAAACTCAAGAATCATTATTCTGTCTTGTTGTGAAGCCTTTATGCCGAAAATCACTATTTCTAATGTAGAAGGAGCAAACTTACTTCCTTTTATACTTCATCGCTATAGAATAAAACGATGTGTTCTTAAAAACTAACTGGCAGTACAAAACTCAGCAACAGCTATTCTAGCTCCTTCTAGATCTAACAATCCGACACAACAGGAGACATCTAATAGATAGTCATCTAGCAAATAGTCATATTTTTCACGCCCTTTAACCTCTACCCACTTAGTTAAATCAGACTCTTCTGGCAAAGGCTGAGATATGATCTGTTCCAATATTTCAAGCAGTTTGTCCGGTGATACATTAGAGACCTGAAACACACACCCCGCTATGCGAGATGACAATCCTGCTCTTAACAGCAGTAAATGGATTGTGTAGCAGACTTTGTCGCCTTTCCAAATTATAAATGTGGTATTATTCTTTGTTCGAAATAGAATTCTTCCGTTTTGATTTATTTTTGCGAAATTTGATCTTGCTTTTTCAAGCATTTCTTTTGCTTTAACATCAAGAAATATTGGAATGTTGCTTGATTTTAGGCAACGCACCATCTCACTTCTGACTTCATCGTGAACAATTGGCCCTTCTCCTCCATAAAATACAGGAACCTTGCCAGTTGACGAAGGTGACACATGTAGTTGTTTTCTTTGTTGGTCATATGAATTGACTATCCACCTTCTCCCAGCAAAAACAATCGTAACTCCAGCACATAAATCTTTGTTGGGACAAAGTGTTCCTAATACCTTACCCCCAGCCACGACAGTTAGCTCTTCAGGGGACATGAAAGCCGCATAAAATCCATAATGTTCAACAATCTTTTCGCCTCTCAGTCCAAGTAGCAAAGTACCATCTTTACTCTGATGAAGAACATCCTTTTCCCCTAGACGGGTTAATATGTGCTTGAATATTTTAATAGTAATTGAAGAAAACGGACCAGTTTCACATAGAAGGTTCCATAGAAAAACAGGTCTTGCTCCATTATATTGCGTAATTACCGACAATAGCTGCTGAACAAATGTCGAAAGATGCAACCTGTCAGGATATGGCGGTTCAACCCATCCTCTCACCAGCAAGTGGATCATAGCAATTGCTTGTATCATTCCTAAAAAAAGAATCTCATCCAATGAACGTTTGCTTTCGTTCACATGTTCAAATTCGGTTATGTAGTTTCTAAGTATTGCAGGAGCCCCTTCAGTTCTACCGGACCGTCCAATTCTTTGACAAAGACTTGATACAGAAGGTGGAGGACCAATTTGAGCAACGCTTTTTACAGAACCAATATCTATTCCTAATTCTAGTGAACTAGTACAAACGACCGATGTGGGGAGACTCTGTTTTTTAATCCGGCTTTCTATGTCCTCTCGAAATGATTTCGACAAATTTCCATGATGAGGGAAAAACTCGTTAGGCATTTTCAACTCGTCACATAGTGCACGAAGATCATCCGTGAGCCCCTCCACTCCCATTCTAGAATTTGAAAAAATGAGATTATTGCTACCTCGGAGGTGATTAAATAGATGTTTCGCTAATGCTTTATCCTTTTTGGATTCCAGTATATTATTACTTTTATCGTCAGAAATTTCTCTGTGATAACCTCGTAGCTGGACACGTAACTCTCTTCCGCCAGTCTTTGCTTGCAAAGTATCACACGGCATAGTCTTATCATGCCGTAGAAAATCGGAAGCCATCAACATATCTCCAAGAGTTGCACTCAAACCAATTCTTGGGATCTTCTTTCCAACAACGTACTCTACACGATGCATAAGGCTTTGAAGCTGCCTCCCCCGTTCTGCGCCGATAAATACATGTAACTCATCGACAATTATTCTATTCAGAGATCGAAACGCTCGCATGGTTTGATCAGGTCGCGTAACAAAAAGAGCTTCTAAAGACTCGGGTGTGATCAACAACACACTTCCAGAAGACGCCAGAGCTTTATTTTTTTTTGATGCAGTTACATCACCATGCCATGCAAAAACAGGAATGCCGGTTGCTTGAGTTAGACTCTCTAGTCTTTGATATTGATCATTGATCAATGCTTTTAACGGTATAATCCCAAGAACAGCGACCCCTTCCGAATTGGTTCTAAGCACATCACTTAAGACTGGAAGAAAAGCAGCTTCAGTCTTTCCGCCGGCAGTTGCGGCGGAAATAATTACATCCCGATCATTTGCTAAAATGGAATGAATAGCTTCTTCTTGAATATCTCTGAGATTTGTCCAACGTTGCTTCCATATCCACCTTTGAAGAGTTGGGTGCAGAAGATAAAACGCCTTAGATTCTGAATGTTGCGAGTTCGTCATCATTGGATGTCACCAATTCCATATCAGAGTCAGCATAATCTTGTTCAACACTCACCGAATGTAATAATTCTGTCCAAGAGGCATTCGGATTTTGCTCTAAAATAGCTAGTAGATCGAGAAATGCTTTAATCGTATTGCGCGGAGTCTCAAAATAAGCCTGACCAATATTCTGATGACAGTGCTCAAGAAATTTAGTTAACGCTTCGTCAGGTAGCGCATATTTTTCTTGTAATCCGCTTGCGAAAACATGTCTTAATCGCTCCAGTAGAAGGTACATATCTTCTGGAGTAAGCTTAGCTAGGTTTATGACTGGACCGCTCATATCTACATATTCGCCAGAAGCAAACGAGTTGATCGCTAAGCGAGATTGAAGAGCTTCGTAGCTAAAAAGTCCACGCCTGGCATCGAACAAGAAGTCGGGGGTTCCTCCCATGAGAAAAAACAGTCCTTCACAATTCCCTTGAAGAGCATCGTTTAAAATACGCAACAACTGCTCGTAGTTATTTTTCCGGCTGACAGAGTGGTTAATTTTGTAAATATTCACCATCTCATCCACACATACAAGCAAGCCATCATATCCAGCGAGTCGGACAAATCGCGACAATATCTTGAGGTAATCATACATTGAGGAGTCATTGATAAATGTTCTAACACCAAGTGCCGATATTGCTTCTGTTTTTGTAGTAAATTCTCCCCTTAACCAGCGGATAGCATCGTCCTTTAGTTGTTCGTTTCCTGAATCATGCCCCTTCCAATACGCGTTAATCACATCGGCAAAATCATATCCTCCCACTAACTCTGTTAGCCCATGAAGACGAGTGTGAATAATCTGACTTGCTTCTACTCCATCTCTTCTAGATTCTTGTAAGGCGACTGAAATAAATTTTTCAACTACAGAAGCTAAAGCACCACCTTCAGGTTTCGCTCTGGTTGCAAGATTTCTTACTAATTCTTTGTACAACGCTTGACCTTGCCCTTTAGTTGAATGCAATCGCCGCTCTGGTGTCATATCAGCATGAACAGTAACTAGTCTTTTTTCCAAAGCGACTGTGCGGACAAGGTTCATAAAAAATGTTTTCCCCGAACCATACTCGCCAATCACAAGGCGAAACGATGAACCACCATCAGCCACAGTTTCAATATCATTGAGTATGTTTTTAACTTCGAGTGCACGTCCAACTTGAATATGTTGCAAACCGATGCGGGGTACAACACCAGACCGCAATGATGTTATAATTGCATTGCGTTCTTTAGCTCGTATTTTTATCTGCTGGCTCATGACAACATCCTTTCGATAACGTCTCTATTTATTATGACATCTTCTTCGTCAATAAGTACTTCATCGTCAAAATATCCCAACGCGGCATCATTTATTGTTTCTAATGCTCCTGAAGGCATTAGCCCATATTCACCCGCAATATTTTCAAAGGTAAAATAATCCCAAGTATCTCGTTCGCTGAGTCGTCGCAGAAGATTCATATGGAGACTATCAAGGCCAAGCAAATTAGGTTCCTCCAGGTATGGCTCTGGTTTAAATTCTTCAGCAACAAAAACTTCGTCAAGCAATCTTACAACTTCAAGAGTTTGTTTCTGCCTAGCTTGTAACCGCTCCGCATCCAATTCCACACCGACATGATCGCCTTTAATCGGCACGCTAGGAATGGAGTAATTATGATCTTCGCTTGTAGCCTCTTTAACAACAACAGGCTGACCTTCATTCATGGTGAGCAGGCGGTGCAAACTATTTTGAATACCTGCTGAGTTCAGTCCTAACGTTTTGTAAGCTTTTTCCAACATGTTAATTTCGTCTGAATGTATAATTCCATCTCCACCTATAATGCCTAATAAAAAGCTGAGGATTTTTTTCCGTTCGGATTCATCAAGTTTATTAACCAAGGGCTTCAACCCCGTCAGGCTTGGTGAAAATTCAAAGACCCACTCAAAATATGCAGTCGTTCTTTTTTCTTCGGTAGAATTCAAACTCAAAAACAACTTGAGCTGATTGAGCACATATTTCTTCCCATGATGATTTTTACCATTTGCCAATGCGACTAGTGCTGACAAATGTGCAACAACTAATATGAGTTCAAAATTCATATTGGAGAGGGCTTCGTGAGCATTTGAGTTGTTAAAAATACAAATCCCTTTTCCTATTGTTTTGAGTGGACGCATATATCTGACATCAGGTTCCATCCCATATCCAATCCTATCTAAAACAACTGCAAGCAGCTGTGAATCTGTATGGCTCATCCGTCTGTCGGTTGGCATCCACAAATCCGTAATAGTGTCAACAGAGATATTTGCTATCTCTGCACCATCTTCAAAAGAGATTTCACAAATATGGCGTAGCTGATTCAAATCATTAGGCTCAAATTCGCATACAATCTCGTGAGGTAAGAGAGCATAACTCATAAGTGTATGCTCTGATAATTTTACTTTACTCTTAAAACGACTAAGGCTGTCTAGCTGCTCTAAACATGAATCAATTATGAGTCTTAATTCTGTATATGTGTCCAGAAAGTTACTTGCATCAGATACCTGAACAACAGAATTTCCGATTGATGGATTCACTGGATAGTATAAAACAACCTCACGTTTTTCGTATTGAGAGACAACAAGTCCCTCACCAAATTTGTCTAGGTATCTCTTCTTAAACAATAAAGCCAATTCTGAAGGGCATTGCTTTGCTGGTTTACGAATCCTATTTTTTAAATATCGGAATGACCATTCAAGGGCTAATTCCCACGGCAGTGGTTTTTTATCCTCAACCATTCGACCTAAAGCCATTACAAATGTGACAGGAAAGACTTCTTTTCCAAGATGATTATAGTTAATTACTGTAGTGTGCATCCAATCATTTATCTCTAGCTTTATATACTGCAAAAACTTCTTAGCTCGATTGCAAAATGAATCATATTCTGGGATATACGTGTTGTATTGACAGTCAGACATCAGTCGCTTAACTTCATTAGCAATGCTCTCCAACTCATTTTTTTTTGGTTTTTCGCCAAGTACTCTTCGCTCTAGACCTGAAAAGAACATGTTGATGTAGCCAACCCTGACCTCATCAATTGGACGCCCATCTGCAAGCCAGTTAATATAAGCTCCACGGGCTTTTGGAGAGATGTTGCTATATGAACGCCATGAATGTAGATTGTATTCTTTAAAATACGCACCAGATGGATCTCTCTTAAGCCTAAGGTCGATTAACTCTGCTGAATTTTCATCCTTTCCCTTTGTCGACAAAAGGCCTTTGACATAAATCATTCCAGATTTGATATTTCTGTCGCCAACAACAATATCTCTACCAGGTAGTATCCAACAATCTTCAGTAGAATCCTCAAAATTTGAGCAACAATCTATCTTAAAATCCGTCAATTCTTGTGAAAAAGCTACATTACTTACTTTATCACTTTCTAGAACGTCACTATTTATTTTTTTATCTGAATATAAATCTGATTCTTGATTTTTAGTAGGTGAGTCTATTGCTGCACTTTCTTGATCAAACAATGTTGTCTTGTTTTGATTTGCTAAATATTTCCGTTTTATTGCAAATCCAACAGCACATAGAATAAGGACTGCAACAACAACTACGATCTCAATCATTACCTAATTCCCATCTGAATTTAAATTTCGGCACAAGCAGTTTGTTATACACTTCAGACATCTTCTGCTCCAAAACAGCTAGCTCGGCCTGAAAAGCATCTCGATCTTTTTTCTTGATTTTATCAAATTCCACCCGCTTCAGCTTCTCTTGATGAGTCGATGCACTCTTGATGAAACGGAGATTCATTTTGAGGTCGAATCCCTGTTTCTGGACACACTATTGGCAAACTTTTTTTCTTCCTGAAAGCAGCTTGGGTAAATCCACTGCCTTTCAGAATCTCCCACTTTTTATTTTTGGCATTTGCCCCTCTCTGCTTTACGACTTCCACCAGCACGGGATTAGGACTGGCAATTCACCCGTGACCACATCTTAAAGCCGATGATACCCTTCAGATTTCAACCAATTTAACCCTGGAGGAGTATTCATGAATTACGACGACTTTGAACTAGGGTACGCATATACCAGAACACAGACAATAGGCACAATGGTGCTTTGATTCCTACCTATGAAAAAGAAAATGTACTGAAGACACCTAAAGGTAGCCTCAGTCCTTCGGACCAATTGGTAGCAAATTATCGGTACGCTCAGTGTTTCACAATTATTAAACCTTCAAAAAATCTATGCCCAAGTCCCTGAACGAATAGAACATACCGAGTACTCAAAGATTCAAACGAGGGGGGGGGCATGGTGGACCTCGGTTCTCTGTTTTTCTCATTTCAATCAATTTAGAAGATTATTCAAAAAGTGCCATATATTCAATCTCTCGTATTAATTTAAGGCGTTTTAGGTCTGTTCTGGTAGGTGAATACCATTTTAGCTCTAGGATGCGTCTACGCTCTGAGTTTATCGCTACAACGGGGCTTTTAAGGCACGTTTGGATTGCTTCTCTACCCTCTTCTTTCCCTTTCGTTTAGTTTGTCTCATTAGGGTGTACTCAAATGATACACGATCAGACTCCCTGAAAAGCAAGGGTACTCGTGTAACATTAAGGTTGATTTTTATTTTGTTGACACAATTCTCATTTGGGTCTAAATCTATTTGTAACACATTGAAGCAACCAACCCCCGGAGATCGTCAGCATGAGCAAGCATATTGGTTACATTAGAGTCAGCACGTTAGATCAGAACACAGAGCGTCAACTTGATGGCGTGGACCTCGACAAGATTTATGAGGAAAAGATCAGCGGAGCGACCACAAAGCGGCCTCAGCTTCAAGCCTGTCTGGATTATCTGAGGGACGCCGATACCCTTCACATCCATTCAATGGACCGCCTTGCGCGAAGCATGAGAGATATTGAAGACACAGTGAAGGAACTCACCGAAAGAGGCGTGACAGTTCAATTCCACAAGGAAGGATGGGTATTCAACGGAAAGATGGACGCTACCCAGACACTTCTTTTTCAAATGCTTGGGGCTGTCTCGCAATTTGAGCGGTCTATCATCAGGGAGCGACAGGCAGAAGGGATTGCCAAGGCCAAGGCCAAGGGCAAGTACAAAGGCAGGAAGCCCAAGCTCTCTGAGGAGGAAATGAGCGAGATCAAGCTGCGCAGTGAGGAAGGCGAGGAAAAGAAGACGCTAGCTGAGGAATTCGGGATTAGTAGGCAGACTCTCTACAGGCTTATCAAGATTTAACAAGATATGAATCAACTCCCAAAGGCCCATGTAACAATGGGCTTTTCTTTGCTTCTTTCTATCTTGACGTGTATCTGAATTTTGGAGGTCAAATAGCAATGGAAGAATGGTCAAGAGAAGAAGTTATAGATTCAGGTGGTTATTCAAAAAATGCTATATCCTAAATCGAGCGGATGGATCTCATTGAAGCCTTCCTCGGCAAAAACTGGGTGAAGATTGACTCCAAAAATGGTGTGTAAGGGGACAATTTGATCGCTGAAACGTAAAAATGCTCCTCGTTTCGCTTGTTAAGTTGGATTTTTAGGAAGATTGACGCGCCTCCCCTGTCGCAGGACATGGAGCGGCACATAGTGCTATTGTCCCGGCTACAAAATGCTCAATCAAACGGATCTGCTTCTCACGACCCAAACGGCTCTTTCGCATTTCCATACCGATACCCCAACGGAGTTATCTGGGAGTTCGCAGTTTACCAGCTACGAGTTTACACGAACGCTCAGGGAGACTGGAACGCCTAACATTTCAAAAATAATAACATTTAAACCAGCCTCATTAAATTCATAAAGTCAAAGTGAATACTTTAATAAATTACTCCTGGACAACTGAATAGGTCATGCTTTCTTCGTTACAGGCCCGATTGAGCAAGAGAATAGGCATACATTGAGCTACTCGCAGGAATTCTGTCCAGTTCAAGCTAACCAATTCCAATGGTGTTACTTGTTTTAAGCACACGCTGATACTCTTCAAGCATTTTTTTCCGTAATAACTCATCATCTTCTTCCCAGACAATAAAACTATCGTGAATGGGGAGACAGGGCTTTTCTTGCTTTGTGAAAAATTTTAAGACATTAGATGCGATGCAGCTATCAATGTTTTGTAGTCTTGTGCCGACTCCAGAAAAGAACCACTTTGCTATTGGTGCATGTAGCTCCATCAGCCCATCGAAAATTGTGCCAATTTCTTCAGTTGTTAGATTTTTCAAAAAACCGTTACTGTCATAAATCTTTTTCTGAAAGGCTTTTTGGGCTTCATCTTTATTTTCCGAATTGAACACTATGAGCATTGCGACTTTGCATTCATTTCGCCAATGTTCATAGCCTTTGATTGTATATGCATCACCTTGAAAGGGCTTATTGTTAGAACGGGCATATAACATATTCGCATGTAGGCAGTTGTAATCCAGTTCAACTGTTTTTTTCCCATTAATCAGAATGTATTCACGAAGCTTCAAAGGCTTGCCATCGACCCCAAGCCTTCGGTTGTACAAACACTGGATAAAATGTCCATAAAACCTGCCACCGTGGGTAAAGTTAGTATCGTCAATTTTATTGAAAACCCTTCTAACTTGACCAAAGGCAAAGGTGTCAGCATTGTCAAAGGCACACTGCACTAATGCGGCTTTTTTGAAATCAGGCATCTCCTCCATTGTAAACTCAAATTGAGACAAGAGTTGATTGTATTCTTTTATGAATTCCTCTTCCTTCTCAATATTGATACGATAAGATAACCCTAATCCGGTGTGACTCACCTTTGGTTTTCTTTCATAATAATTTATTGCCTTCACATACTTTGACTTTCTTTCTCTTCTTTCTCCATCTTTTTTCTTTTTTCCGGTTTTTTTCATCTCAACTTTTTTTTCATGCACATAGATTGGATCAATTTCAGGTCTCAATTGAACCCTTCCGATAAGTGCGTTCAAATACTCTGACTTAAATTTATCAGTTAAAGTTATGATTGTGCATTTCCCTTTCTTGACATCATATTCTGAGATAAAATTGTTATGGCCTTTACGAATCTGAAAAAATCCAGAATCAGCTAACTTGTTTACAATTTGAATTATATCCTTACTGAAACCGAGAGGATTATAAGCATTAGATTTAACCCAATAATCAGATGCAAAAGGGATAACTATTCCTTCATTATATTTAGAATAACAGTAAATGAAGTTTAATAACAATTGTTCCAATACTAAATTTATTCTTGTTTGAGGTTTTATATTTGAGAAATCTATTTTAGAAAGAATATTTTGAATAAAGTTATCAACAAGATATTTATCAGAATCTTCACAAATATACTTTCTAATCCAAATAGCTTTTATTTTATCAGAACTATTTAATTTAATATTACTAATAGACACCATAATAACTCCATTTTTTTTTTTTTTTTGTATAAAGGTAAACAATTCTATCATTAGCGGGAGAAAAGCCTTGTAACCCTTTAATAGCAACATAATCTTTGTCTCAAGCCAAAATTTGCATTATTAATAAAACTGTTTACAACACAATAAACACATAAAGTAAAT
Source organism: Paucidesulfovibrio longus DSM 6739 (assembly GCF_000420485.1). Taxonomy (NCBI): domain Bacteria; kingdom Pseudomonadati; phylum Thermodesulfobacteriota; class Desulfovibrionia; order Desulfovibrionales; family Desulfovibrionaceae; genus Paucidesulfovibrio; species Paucidesulfovibrio longus. Next base: position 99,980 of record NZ_ATVA01000013.1, read on the forward strand.
AATACTTCATCTGCCAAAGTCAAGAGAATGAGTGTCATATAGTTACTACAGTCTATAAACACCGTGAGCAATAAAATTGACGTTAATTGCATACTTTTTTGAGAGAGTAACAGGAGCATCGTTTCCATTGCAGTTCTCTTTTAGCTTTTATGTGAGTCATGCCTCCTGCAACTAATCACAGCACGGCTCGTTAAATGGCTCAAATCCAGTCCACGATATTGAAATCGTTCCATCGCCTCAGACAAAACCTCAAGGGAAAAGCCATTGCCATAACGCCCTGCCATTCCTCTCTGGGCATGACCTTGGAGTGCATCTGTAATTTCTTGTGTAACACTGGAATCTCGGCAAGCGTCCTCGAAAGAATGCCGAAATGAATGAAAAGAGATTTTCTTGTGCTTAATACCCAAATTATCAAGAAAGTGCCGGAACCGCTTAGAGAATGTGCTGGAGTATGTACCATCACTCTTTGCTTGTGGAACATCAGGGAACAGCCGCTTGCTTCCCGCCCTTTTCATCTTATCCGCATATGACATAACGCCGAGGTCCATCAAAATTTTGTGGACAGGAATTTGCCGTTTTGAGGTCGGCGTTTTGAGAGTTTTGTCTTCGCCTTCTTTGTTAATGTCAAAACAGTAGACACTCCCGCCTTCGACCAGCTCAACAGCAACAACATCCTCGACATAGAGTTGCACGATCTCATAAAGACGCATTCCGGTGAACAAAGCAATCAACGGCACCCAATAGTTTGCACAGTCTCGCATGATATTGGGTCCAGGCTTGTGCCTATGCCGCGCTGAAATGAATCCCGTATAGGTCGGAGCGTGGAAGATGGCGGTCAATTCTTCCAAGGTGAAGGGACTACGCTCGGCTCTAGCGTTTCCTTCCTTGGGTATGGTGAATATTGGTGCCAGTCCGTGGGGAACTTCATCGTAATTCTTTTCGGCCCACTTGAAAAAGGCCCCTATAAAGCCCAAATTTCGACGGAGAGTGCTGTTTGCCTGCCTAGTCATCCCCATCGACCGCGCCTTCTTCGCAATGTCTACAAGTGACATTCCCCGGAAAATTTTGAGTAGGTTCCAGCGAGGTGGCAGGTCTTGCACCAAAACCTTGAATTCCCGTGCATCCTTTTTCTCATAGCTACATAAAGGACGATCCCCACGCGCTTTGAGAAAATGATTGAGTGCAACTTGGGTGTCTCTGGCAGTGTTAGCTTTCCACTTGCGAGTTTCTGGGCTTGAAAACCATGCTTCAAAGGCTTGTGACAATAAAGGGCCAGCAAGAGGCTTCTGGGTAAGCTGGAGCAAAGAACGGGGTTGGATGGGATTCTCCTCGAAAACAGACTTGAAGGAGAATTCACCAGTAGAATTATTTCGGCAGGTTTTGAAACCAGCACGAATTTTACCGACTTCGACAAAATAGCGATCGACAGCCTTCTCGAAATCAGCAGTACGGAGAGAAACTGTGACCTCTTTGCGCCCTATCCCGCCCTGCAAATCAGACGGAACAGCTACCCTAACTTGGTAGATTCCTTTCTTACCACGCCGCTTTAATCCAGGGTAATTGGACATGCTTGTTACTCCTCGCTCTGTAGCAAGTCGCTGTAGCAAGTCCAAAGAAAAAGGCCTTGTTTGTCAGCAAGATACTGAAAAACAAGACCTATTAAAATCGTGGCGGAGAGGAGAGGATTTGAACCTCCGGTAGAGTTTCCCCTACACACACTTTCCAGGCGTGCTCCTTAAGCCGGACTCGGACACCTCTCCGCGAGGAAGTCTGACCTAATATAAAACCATTTGGCTGGCAAGCCCAAAATGGCAAAAAAATTACGAGATCAGTTTTTTCCTGGAATTTCAAGCGACCCGCGATATTCCTCCCAACTCGAAATCCCCCACTGTTCCACCAGGGCCGCGAGTTCGTCCACGAGCCGGAAGGCGAAGTCCGGCCGCAGGAAATTGGCCGTGCCGACCTGGACGGCATGCGCGCCCACAAGGATGAATTCCAGCACGTCCTCGGCGCAGGTGATGCCGCCGATGCCGACCACGGGAATTCCGACCGCCTGAACCGCCTGATGCACGCAGCGAAGGGCAACGGGCTTCACGGCCGGACCGGAAAGTCCTCCGACGACGTTGGCGAGACGGGGCCTTCTGGTTCTCGCATCCACGGCCATGCCCGTCAGCGTGTTGATCAGGGAAAGTGCGTCGGCTCCGCCCTGCTCTGCCGCACGGGCGCACACCGCGATGTCCGTGACGTTGGGCGAAAGCTTGACCCAGACGGGCTTGCTCCCCGCACGCTTCTTCACGGCCTCGGTGACGAGGGCGATCTGTCGGGGGTCCGCGCCGAAAAGCGAACCTCCCTGGCTGACGTTGGGGCAGGAGACATTGACCTCCAGGGCAGCAATGCCTTCCTCCGCAGCCAGGACTCCGGCCAGCTCTCCGAATTCGTCCGGACCGCACGCATAGAGATTGGCGACGACGGCGGTCTCCTTCCAGGGCATGGCGGGCAATATCTTGCTGACAAATACCTCCGCCCCGGGATTCTGAATCCCGATGGCGTTGAGCATGCCGCAAGGAGTTTCCGCAATGCGCGGCATGGGGTTGCCTTCGCGCGGCTTGAGGGAGAGTCCCTTGGCGACGATGCCGCCGAGAGCGGCCAGATTTCCGAAACCGGAAAATTCCAAACCGAAGCCGAAGGTGCCCGAAGCGGTCAGCACGGGGTTCTTGAGTTCCAGCCCGGCAAAACGCACGCTGAGGTCCATGACGATCTCCTGATTCGGGCTAGAGGGTGATGTCCTTGGCCCAGAAAACCGGACCACGGGTGCAGGTCTGAACGTGGTGGCCGCCGGAGTCCTTGCAGACGCAACCCAGACACGCGCCGACGCCGCAGGCCATGCGGTTTTCCAGCGAGACCTGGGCGCGCGCGCCGATTTCCAGTGCAGCCGCCTGCACGGTGCGCATGAACGGCGTCGGCCCGCAGCAGAGGATCAGCCCGTCCCGGTATTCCTTGACCTTCGCGCGCACGGCATCGATGATGCCAGGAAGATCCGCTGGAGAACGCTCCTCCAGACAGGAACGCCGCAATCCGCCCAGCTCCCCATATGGGTAGCAGCCCACCGGAACGCGATGGGCGAACACCAGTTCCAGATTTTCAGGCCTGGGGTGGCGTTCGGCGTAGCCTATGAACGGAGCCAGGCCGACCCCGCCCGCAAGGAGCAGCGTGGGAACGTCCGGCTCCACGGCGAAGGAATTGCCGAGCGGCCCCCAGACCGTAACCTTGTCACCGGCGCGAAGATGTGCCATTCGTCCCGTTCCGCGTCCGACCTTCTGGAAAAAGACGCTGAACATGCCGCTCTGATCCGCGTCGCCCCGGCAAATCGAGAAGGGACGCCCCCAGAGCAGAGACTGATCCCAGTCCGAGGGCCGCAGCATGACGAACTGACCGGGACGCCACCCGTCCCAACCCGGACTTTCAAGCCTGAGTTCGTAGAACTCTCCGGCCCGCAATGATTGACCGACGGGCAGGATTTCTCCTACTCTGACTTCCTTGCAAATTTTTTTCAGCATGGGCGAGGCCCTCTTGAGCAGCAATACGATGAATCAGGACAACAACATGTCCGATGGGAAGACCCCGGAAATCATGGCCCCTGCCGGCGACCGCGACAGCTTTCTGGCTGCGCTGGCCGCGGGAGCGGATGCGATCTACCTGGGGCTGAAACACTTCTCGGCCCGCATGCAGGCCCAGAATTTCTCTATCAGCGAACTTGCGCGGCTGGCAAATCTGGCCCGCGCGCGGGGCGTCAAGGTGTACGTCGCCATGAACACCCTGGTCAAGCCCGGCGACGAGGATGCGGTCGGACGACTCGTGGACCGCGCCAGCCGGATCGTGAAGCCCGACGCGCTCATCGTGCAGGATCCAAGCATGTTTCTGTTGGCGCGGCAAGCCGGGTTTCAGGGCGAGCTGCACCTCTCCACCCTCGGCAACCTCTCGCACCCGGCGGGGCTGCGCATCGCCCGCGACCTGGGCGCAAGCCGAGTGGTCATCCCCCGGGAACTGAGCCTTGACGAGGCCCGAAGCATGGCCGAGGCCTGCCCCGACGATCTCGACCTGGAAATCTTCGTGCACGGCGCTCTCTGCTACTCCGTATCCGGCCGCTGCTGGTGGTCGAGCTACATGGGCGGCAAGAGCGGCCTGCGCGGGCGCTGCGTGCAGCCCTGCCGCCGCCTCTACCGCCACGAGAAAAGCGACCAGGGCCGCCGCGCCTTTTCCTGCATGGACCTCAGCCTGGACATCCTGACCAAGCCGCTGCTGGACGTTCCCAAGATCAACGCCTGGAAGATCGAGGGGCGCAAGAAAGGCCCGCATTACGTCTATTATACCGTCAAGGCCTATCGGCTGCTGCGCGACCGCCCCAAGGACGCCCAGGCCAAGAAGGACGCCATGAGCCTGCTGGAACAGGCCCTGGGAAGGCCCGGCACCCATTCCGCATTCCTGCCGCAGCGGGCCTTCACCTCGGTGCAGCCGGACAAGGATACTGGATCGGGCATGTTCATCGGTCCGGTCAAGACCGTGAACCGCAGGCCCTACCTGAACCCGCGCATCGACCTTTTTCCCGGCGACCTGCTGCGGGTCGGCTACGAGGACGAGACGGGCCACCGCGTGCTGCCCGTACGCAAGCGCGTGCCCAAGGGCGGCCGACTGGACCTGCCGCCGGGGAAAGGACCGGCAGCCAGCGCGGGCATGCGGGTCTTCCTCATCGACCGCCGGGAACCCGGACTCATTTCGGAACTGCGGCGCATGGAAAAGGAACTTGCGGCGCAACCTGAGATCGAGGCGCCGGAAGCCTCGAATTTCGTCCCTGCCGCCTTGCCCACGGCCAAACCGGACAAGGTCCGCCAGCTCAGCCTGATGCGCATCCCGCCCAAGGGCCGGATGCAGGACATGACCGGGCTCTGGCTGGAGCAACGCTTGGTGGAAAGCCTTCCGCGTTCCCTGGGACGTCTGGTCTGGTGGTGGCTGCCGCCGGTGATCTGGCCGAACGAGGAGGAACGCTGGGCCGACATGATCAGGATCGCCCTGGACAAGGGGGCGCAAACCCTTGTGCTCGGCGCGCCCTGGCAGGCCGGGCTCGTGCCCGACAACGCCGCCAGGCTGATCGCGGGACCGCACTGCAACATTTCCAATGCCTATGCGGTGCAGGCCCTGGCCGATCTGGGCTTTTCCGGATCGTTCGTCAGTCCGGAGCTGTCCAAGGACGAATTCCTGCGCCTGCCTTCCGAAAGCCTCCTGCCCCTCGGCGTCGTGCTCAAGGGACTCTGGCCGCTGGGCATTTCCCGCGTTCTCGGAGAAGGCGTAAAAATCGGCGAGGCATACAAAAGCCCCAAGGGCGAGACCTGCTGGGTCAAGCCGCTGGGGCAGAATTACTGGATCTATCCGGACTGGGAACTGGATCTCTCGGCCGAGGCCAGAATGCTGGAACGCGCCGGGTACGCCTGGCTGCTGACCATTCGCGAGCATCTTCCGAAAAAGATCCGGCCGTCGGACCGCAGCAGCAAGTTCAACTGGGATCTCAAGCTGCTCTAGAACGCAGGCTCCGCCGGAGCGGAACGACGCGCAGCCCCGCCCTCGCGATCAGCCGCAGGAAGCCGCGTGTTCCAGATGAATGGTTCCCCGGAGATAGAGCACGGCGGAGCCTGCGATCTTGACCCTGTCGCCGAGGTCGCGGCAGAAAAGCTCGCCTCCCCGCTCCGATGCCTGGTAGGCCCGCAGGTCCGACTTTCCGAGCCGCTTGGCCCAGTACGGGACCAGGGTGCAATGCGCCGATCCCGTAACCGGATCTTCCGGAATGCCCAGGCTGGGCACGAAGACGCGGGAGACGAAATCATACTCCTCTCCCGGAGCCGTCACGATCAGGCAGAGCCCGTCCAGACGGCTCACCAGCTCCATGTCCGGCCGGAGCGCGCGCACCGTGGCTTCGTCCTTGTAGACCGCCATGAAATCCCTTGAAAAATAAAGCTCGTCGGGGCGAATGCCCAACGCGCGCTGGACTCTTTCCGTAACCTGGAACGGCTTGGCAGGCCAGGCGGGGAAGTCCATGGAAAGTCTGCACCCGTCTTCGCGGTCCACGAACAGCCGTCCGCTTCGGGTGGCGAAGACGATGCACTCATCCGGGTATTCAAGGTAGTCGAAAAGGACGTGCGCGGCGGCGAGGGTGGCATGGCCGCAGAGGTCGATCTCCCCGCCGGGAGTGAACCAGCGCAACTCGTAGTATTCTCCGCGCTGCACGAAAAACGCGGTTTCCGGAAGATTGTTCTCCAGAGCGATGCGCTGCATCAATTCGTCGCTGAGCCACTCGTACAGCGGCAACACTGCGGCGGGATTTCCGCCGAAGACCTCGGCGGAAAACGCGTCCACCTGGAAGATGTCGAGCTTCATGGCTTCCCCCTGCTGGCGGTCCGGGAATCGGAACGCCTCAGGGCGTTCCACTGGCCGCGAAGGACGATCCTCCGCAGCTCCGCCGCACGGGACGCGCCGGGCCGGACGACCCGCGCGCCTCCATCGGAAAGCCCATTAAAAGCCCTGCTTGAGCAGATCGTCGTCCACTCCCTGCGGGCTGCCCGCGCTGCCTCCGGGTTCGTCCGAAACCGAGGCCGGGGCGGGCTGGGTGCCTTCCTTGAACGGCAGGAAGTAGGATACCATATGCATTCCCTCGCGGGAACCCTCTTCGAAGGTGGCGCGGGAAATGACCACGCCGTCCGGCTGCGTGAAGTCCTGGACCGGATAATCGTTTTCCACAGCCTGCCGATATTCGATCCAGATGGGCAGCGCCGTGGAACCGCCCGCTTCGCCCGCGCCCATGGAGCGCGGTTCGTCGAAACCGACGTACACCCCGGTCAGCAGATACGGCGAAAAGCCCATGAACCAGGCGTCGCGCTCGTCGTTGGTCGTTCCGGTCTTGCCCGCCAGGGGGCGTCCGAGCACGAGGGCCTTGCGTCCCGTGCCGTGGCGCACCACCTCCTGCATCAGATAGGTCATGATGTAGGCGGTCTGGGGGCTGATGACGTCATGGGATTTGAGTTCCGAGGTATAGATATCCTCGCCCCAGACGTCCTTGACGTCGAGGACCATGCGCGGCTCCACCCAGGAGCCGCCGCGCGGGAACACGGTGTAGGCGGAGCAGAGATTCAGCGGCGTCACCGAGGCCGAGCCCAGGGCGACCGACAGATCATGCGGGAAATCCGCTTGCAGTCCAAGGGCCTTGGCACGTTCGATGATCTTGTTGATGCCGACCTTCTGGGCCACGCGGATGGTGACCAGGTTCTTGGACTTGACCAGCGCGGTACGCAGGGAAAGCCATCCGTAGAAGCTTTCCTCGTAGTTCTCCGGACGCCAGACGGAACCGTCGTCGTTCTCGTAGACGATGGCCGTATCCTTGATCAGGGTGGCCGGGGTCATGCCGTTGTCGATGGCCGTGGAGTAGACGATGGGCTTGAAGGCCGATCCCGGCTGACGCCGGGCCTGGACCGCACGGTTGTATTCGCTGCGCATGTAGTCGTAGCCGCCCACGAGGGCCACGACCTCGCCGGTCTGCGGAGCGATGGAAACCACCGCACCTTCCACTTCCGGCTCGATTTCCAGATCGAAGGTCCAGACGTCCTTCCCTTCCGGCGGCAACGCCTTGACCGAAACCCAGACCACGTCGCCCTTTTTGACCACCTTGCGAGCATCCGTCACCTTGGGGGCATAAGCGCCTCGAACGTGAATGTCCGGCTTGCGGCACCAGGACATGCTTTCCACGGGCACCTCCCCGGAAAGGGGACCGACCTTGACCGTGGCCGAAGACTGCTTCACGCTCGTGACCATGGCCAGAAGCCGATCTCCGACGGCAAGGGAGGCAGGCTCGACCACCTGGTTGTCCAGCCGCTCCATGAGCACGGGAGTCTCGTCCACGTTGCCCACCGGACCGGTCCAGCCGCGACGCTTGGCGGAATCCTGCAATCCGTGGCGCAAAGCCTTTTCCGCCGCGGCCTGATGCTTGGGATCGCAGGCCGTGTAAACCGAAAGGCCGCGCTCGTACACGGCGTTTTCGCCGTATTGGTCGATGAGCCAGCGGCGCACTTCCTCAAGATAATATGCGCCCGTGCCCCAGGAAGGATCGGGCATCCGCTTGAGCTCGATTTCCTGGGTCATGGCTTCTTCGTATTGCTCCTGGGTGATCCAGCCGAGACTGCGCATCTGCCCCAGGACATAGTGCTGCCTGTCCTTGGCGAGGTCGAGGTTGGCATACGGGCTGTAGCGGCTCGGCGCCTGGGGCAAGCCCGCTATCATGGCGCTCTCCGCCAGGGTCAGATCCTTGGCGTGCTTACCGAAATAGGTGCGCGCGGCGGATTCCACCCCGTAGCTGTTGGAACCGAGAAAAATCTCATTAAGATATATGGTGAGAATTTCTTCCTTGGTCAGGTAGTTCTCAAGCCTATAGGCGAGAATCGCCTCCTTGAGCTTGCGCTCGTAGCTTTTGACGTTGCTGAGCAGGAGCTGCTTGACGATCTGCTGGGTGATAGTGCTGCCGCCCTGCTTGGTTCGCCCGGACTTGAGGTTGATCAGCGCGGCGCGGAAGATGGCCACCAGGTCCACGCCCTCGTGGTTGTAGAAAGAGGCGTCCTCCGCGGCGAGAAAGGCCATGGGCAGCCACTTGTCCATCTCGTCCAGACGGACCAGGAAGCGCTTCTGGTGATAGAAATAACCGAGCACTCCGCCGTCGCGATCATAGACCGTGGTCACCAACGCGGGAGTATAGTCCGTGATCTTGGTGAAGTTCGGCAGATCGTTGGAGGCCCAGCGGTAGAGTCCATAAAGGGCTCCAGCCGAGAGGATACTCAGCGCCACAGCTGCATACAGCAGATATTTCAGGATTTTCATAATCTCACATTAAAAGCTGCGTTTCACCGGTTTCATGCCGGAGGTGGGGGGAAGACCCCAGGCCAGCCGCAGCCGGCCCATGAGATCGCGCACCTGGGCCGCGTTCAGCCCGAAGGAATCGTACATGCGAAAAAGGTTTACCGCCTCCCTGCGGGCAAGGCAAGAAGCGGCGTCAAAGACGTTGACCGTTCCGTCCACGACCCAGAAGGGAAAGAGCCGACAGTAATAGGGTCGCAGCTCCGAAGGGATCCGGCAGCCGGCGCGGCCGAGAAAGCGGCAGGCCCCCTTCTCGTCCACGGCCAGACGAAAATGAAATTTGCGCGGAGGGAACAGCTCCCGGATCAATCCCTGTTCACCGGGAAAAAGCCGGGACACATGCAGCCGGAACCCTTCCGTGTTTTCCTGAAGCGCAAAGCCGCCCTCGTCCGGCTGGAATTCCTGAATCCGCTCTTTTTCCTTGTTGGAAAGCGGGAAACAGAACTCCTCCTGTCCTGGCTCCAGGCGGCAGCAGGTCGGCCCCTCCAGGGCGCAGCGCTTACATACGGAAGGATCGGAAGTCACGACGCCTCGTATCTCTACTTCGCAGCGAATTTGACCCGCCCCTTGCCGAGCAGGTCGTGCAGATGCACGAATCCGAGGAGCTTGCGGTCTTCGCCGAGCACGGGCAACACCGTGATCTGATGCTTTTCCATGACGTCCAGCACCTGGGCCGCCGTCTCTTCGATGCGCGCGGCCTTGGGATTGACGGTCATGACCTCGGACGCCGGGCGATCAAGGGGCAAAGCCCCCTTGCAGACCAGACGACGCACATCTCCGTCCGAGAGCACGCCCAGCAACCTGCCCGCTTCGTCCGTGAGCGCCGCGAGCCCGAAGCCGCCTCCGTTCAGGGCATCGAGCGCATCCCGAAGAGGGGCGGAAGCGGAAGTCGCCGGAAGGCCTTCGGCGTGCATGAGGTCGGCGATGCGCTTGCTCAGACGCTGCCCCAAGGCGCCGCCGGGATGGTTGCGGCGGAAGTCGCCTTTATTGAAGCCGTTGAGACGCATCAGGCAGACCGCCAGGGCGTCGCCCACGGCCAGGGTCGCCGTGGTGCTTGCCGTGGGCGCAAGGCCCATGGGGCAGGCTTCGCGCGGCACCGCCACCTTGATGACCTCATCCGCGAGTCGGGCCATGCTGGAATCCTCGCGCGAGGTCATGGCCACGATGAAGGCTCCCAGGGAGCGCAGGGTGGGCAGAATGGCGTTGAGTTCGTCCGTTTCCCCACTGTTGGAGATGGCAAGAACCACGTCCTCGGATCGGATCATGCCCATGTCGCCGTGAGCGCCTTCGACCGGGTGGAGAAAGAAGGAAGGCGTGCCCGTGCTGGAAAGCGTGGCCGCGATCTTCCGGCCCACCAGTCCGGACTTGCCGATGCCCGTGACCACCAGCCGCCCCGTGCAGCAGGAAATGCGGCGCACGGCAGCCTCGAACCCCGCTCCGAGCTGCCTGCGCACCTCGGAAAGAGCCTCGATCTCGATATCCAGAACCTCGCGGGCGACCTCCAGCAGGTCCACGTCCGCCTTGCAGCAGCTCATTGCAGCCGTCCTATTTGCAGTATTGGCCCACGATGCCGGGGCGCACCACATCCTCAAGGCAATCCTTGCCCGTGGTTTCCGTGGGAGGCACGGGATAATTGCCGTCGAAGCAAGCCAGGCAGTACTGGCTCTTGTTGTTCACGGCCTTGAGCAGGCCCTCGATGCTCAGGTAGTGCAGGCTGTCCAGACCGATGAAGTTGGCGATTTCTTCCGTGGTGTTGTTGGCGGCGATGAGCTCGCCCTTGGAAGAGAAGTCGATGCCGTAATAACAGGGAAAACGGATGGCCGGACAGGCGACGCGCATGTGGATCTCGCGCGCGCCGAGCTCGCGAAGTTTCTTCACGCGGGTGCGGATGGTGGTTCCGCGCACGATGGAATCCTCGACGATGAGGATGCGCTTGCCCTTGATCATGCTCCGCACCGGGTTCAGCTTCACCCGGACGCCGAAGTCGCGCATGTCCTGCGAGGGCTGGATGAAGGTGCGGCCCACGTAGTGATTGCGGATCATGGCCAGCTCGAGCGGCAGGCCCGATTCCTGGGAATAGCCGATGGCCGCGTAGTTTCCCGAATCCGGGAACGGCATGACCATGTCGGCCTCCACCGGGGCCTCCTGGGCGAGAATCCTGCCCATTTCCTTGCGGCGCTCGTAGACCACCTCGCCGAAGACCACGGAATCGGGCCGGGCGAAATAGATCAGCTCGAACACGCAGGACGTGCGCGGCTGCGGCTCGCAGATGCGCATGCTGCGCATCCGGCCGTTCTCCACCACGACCATCTCGCCGGGCTCCAGCGGGCGAAGGTACTCCGCCTCGATGAGATCGAAGGCGCAGGTCTCGGAGGCGAAGACGTAGCTCTCGCCGATCCGGCCCATGGCCAGAGGGCGGAACCCGTTGGGATCCTTGATGGCGATGAGCTTGTCGTTGGCCAGGATCAGCAGCGAGTACGCGCCCTTGATCTTGGAGCAGGCCTTGATGATCGCCTCTTCCAGCGTGCTGCCGTTGAGATGCTTGGCGATCAGGTGCACGAAGACTTCCGTGTCCATGGTGGTCTGGAAAATGGACCCCTGGGCCTCCAGCTCGCGGCGCAGCTCGTAGGTATTCACGAGGTTGCCGTTGTGGGCCACGGCGATGCGGTAGTCGCCGTGGCGGACCAGGAAGGGCTGGGCATTGCGGATCAGGGACACGCCCGTGGTGGAATAGCGGATATGTCCCACGGCCACCTGACCCTTGAGTTCCTTGCCGAGGTGCCGCTCGTTGAACACGTCGGCCACGAGGCCCATGCCCCGCTGCTCGCGGATGCGCTGGCCGTCCCAGGTGCAGATGCCCGCGGATTCCTGGCCGCGGTGCTGCTGGGCATAGAGGCCGAAATACGTCATGCGGGCGGCCTCGGGATGTCGGTCGATACCGAAAAGGCCGCAGTATTCTTTCTTCATGCACGATCTCCGAGGCAACGCGCTAGGCGTCGCGGTTGCCGTAATATTCTTGCAGGCACTGCACCTGCAACCCCGCGCTGCGAACCTCGGCAATCGCCTGAACCGTGGCTTTGGCGCCGGCGAGCGTGGTCACGTAGGGAACGTTATAAAGCAATGCAGCCTGGCGGATGTCCTTGGAATCGTGGACGGTCTTGCGACCGGACACGGTGTTGATGACCAGGCTGATCTCCTTGTTCTTGATGTGGTCGAGCACGTTGGGCCGGCCTTCGTAGACCTTGAGCACGGGCTCCACCTTTCGCAGGCCGTTGTCGTACAGGTAGGTCGCGGTGCCGCGCGTGGCAAGCACGCGGAAGCCCATTTCCTGGAACTTGCGCACAACGGGCAGGATCAGCGGCTTGTCCCAGTCGTTCACGGCCACGAAGACCGTGCCCTGGCTGGGCAGCACCTGTCCGGCGGCGAGCTGCGCCTTCATGAAGGCCAGGCCGAAGCTGCCGTCGATGCCCATGACCTCGCCGGTGGAGCGCATTTCCGGTCCGAGGATCACGTCCACATTGGGGAAGCGGTTGAACGGGAAGACCGCCTCCTTGACCGCGACCCAGCCGGTCTTGCGCATGGACCACGGATCGAGATCCTTGAGCTTCTCGCCGAGCATGATGCGGGTGGCCAGCTTGGCCAGGGGAACCGCCGTTGCCTTGGAAACAAAGGGCACGGTGCGCGAGGCGCGGGGGTTGACCTCGATGATGTAGATCTCGCCGTCCTTGATGGCGTACTGCACGTTCATCAGGCCGACCACGCCCAGCTCCAGGGCCATGGCTTTGGTCTGACGCTCGATCTCCTCCACCAGCTCCCTGGGAATGGTATGGGCCGGCAGAACGCAGGCGGAGTCGCCGGAATGGATGCCCGCCTCCTCGATGTGCTCCATGACGCCGCCGATGTAGCAGTCCTCGCCGTCGGCCAGGGCGTCCACGTCCACTTCCACGGCGTGTTCCAGGAACTTGTCGATGAGCACGGGATGTTCCGGGCTGACCAGCGCGGACTCGCGGAAATAGCGCTCGAACTCGTCCATGGAGTAGACGATGTCCATGCCGCGCCCGCCGAGAACGTAGGACGGCCGCAGCACCAGGGGGAAACCGATCTTCTCGGCGATTTCCTTGGCCTGGATCAGGCTCATGGCCGTGCCGTTGAGCGGCTGCTTGAGGTGCAGCTGCTTGAGCAGCCGCTTGAAGCGCTCGCGGTCCTCGGCGCGGTCGATGGCGTCGGGCGAGGTGCCGATCATGGGCACGCCCGCTTCCATGAGAGGAACAGCGAGGTTCAGGGGAGTCTGGCCGCCGAACTGGACGATGACCCCGTCGGGCTTTTCGAACTCCACGATGTTGAGCACGTCCTCGAAGGTCAGCGGCTCGAAGTAGAGCCGGTCCGAGGTGTCGTAGTCCGTGGACACGGTTTCCGGGTTGGAGTTGACCATGATGGACTTGATGCCCATTTCGCGGAGCTGGAACGAGGAGTGGCAGCAGCAGTAGTCGAACTCGATGCCCTGGCCGATGCGGTTGGGACCGCCGCCGAGGATGATGATCTTCTTGCCCTCGGCAGGCCGGATCTCGTCGCCGCTCTCGTAGGTGGAATAATAATAGGGAGTGAAGGCTTCGAACTCCGCGGCGCAGGTGTCCACGAGGTAGTAGGTCGGGGTGATGCCCAGGCGCTGGCGCAGGGCGCGCACGCTCTTGTGCGACATCTTCCAGAGCGTGGCCAGCTGCTGGTCGGAGTAGCCGAATTCCTTGGCCTTGCGCAGCAAGATCGGCAGTTCGGGATCTTTTTCGTCCACTCCGTGCAGCATCCCGTAGTCCTTGAGCTTTTCTTCCATGCCGAGCACGTCGCGGATCTGGCGCAGGAACCAGGGATCGATCTTGGAGGTCTCGTGGATCTCCTCGTTGCTGAAGCCGCAGCGCATGGCGTTGCGCACGGCGTAGAGGCGCTGGGAATTGGGCTTGCGCAGCAGGGTCAGCAGCTCGTCCTTGTCCTGGGGGCAGGTCTCGAAATCCTTGCCCAGGCCCGGCATGCCCACTTCCAGGGAACGCAGCCCCTTCTGGAGCGCTTCCTTGAAGGTCCGGCCGATGGCCATGGTCTCGCCCACGCTCTTCATGGCCGTGGTCAGGTAATCCTCGGAGCCGGGGAATTTCTCGAAGGTGAACCGGGGAATCTTGATCACGCAGTAGTCGATGGTCGGCTCGAAGGAGGCCATGGTCTCGCGCGTGATGTCGTTGGGGATCTCGTCCAGCGTATAGCCCACGGCCAGCTTGGCCGCGATCTTCGCGATGGGGAAGCCCGTGGCCTTGGACGCCAGGGCCGAGGAACGCGACACGCGCGGGTTCATCTCGATGATCACCAGCTCGCCGTTTTCGGGATTGACCGCGAACTGCACGTTGGAGCCGCCGGTTTCCACGCCGATCTCGCGCATGATGGCCAAGGCCGCGTCGCGCATCTTCTGGTATTCCTGGTCCGTAAGGGTCTGGGCCGGAGCCACGGTGATGGAGTCGCCCGTGTGCACGCCCATGGGGTCCAGGTTTTCGATGGAGCAGATGATCACGCAGTTGTCTTTCTTGTCCCGCATGACCTCCAGCTCGTATTCCTTCCAGCCGAGCACGGACTGCTCCAGCATGATCTCGCTCTTGATGGAGAGGGCGAGACCGTGGGCGCAGATGGCTTCCAGCTCTTCCATGTTGTAGGCCACGCCGCCGCCCGTGCCGCCCATGGTGTAGGCGGGACGGACGATGATGGGGAAGGAGATCTTTTCGCCCCAGGCGCGCACGTCTTCCATGTTGCGGGCGATGCCGCTTTCCGGAACCTTGAGGCCGATGTTGGCCATGGCCTGACGGAAGAGTTCGCGGCTCTCCGCCTTCTGGATGACGTGCTCGTTGGCGCCGATGAGCTCCACGCCGTATTTTTCGAGGACTCCCATTTCGGAGACAGCCAGCGCGGTGTTCAAGGCTGTCTGGCCGCCCAGGGTCGGCAGCAGGGCGTCCGGCCGCTCCTTGGCGATGATCTTGGCCACCGTGTTCGGCTCGATGGGCTCGATGTAGGTCCGGTCGGCAAGCTCCGGGTCGGTCATGATCGTGGCCGGGTTGGAGTTGACCAGAACGACCTCGTACCCTTCCTCCTTGAGCGCCTTGAGCGCCTGGGTTCCGGAATAGTCGAATTCACAGGCCTGTCCGATGACGATCGGGCCGGACCCGATCAGCATGATCTTCTTCAGGTCAGTGCGTTTAGGCATGGACGTCCTTCAGGGATTTTTGATTGGATTGTGTTCGTCGTTGAAGCAAAGGAACATATGCCATCTCGGCCCGATGGGCAAGTATCCGCCCCGCTGGCCGGAAGAACGCATTTCGCACTCTATTTCAGGAAGCTGCGCCATTATGCGGACGCTTTTCCGGACGCGCCCTCCGGAAAACACTCCTGCGCGAAGCGCTGTTCGCGCCGCTCCGAGAATATCAGTCCCAAGTAGTAATTGAACGAAAGTGGGTTGCCCCCTTTCCAAGGCGGTGGCATTCTCCCAGAAAACAGGAGCGGGTTCATGGAAGAACGTCTCAAGCTCGGCGTAAGCCGCTGTCTTCTCGGAGAGAACGTCCGATTCGACGGAGGCCACAAGCTCGACCGCTACCTCCGGGACGTGCTGGGTCAATACGTGCAGTTCGTGCCCGTTTGCCCCGAAGTCGAGAGCGGCCTGCCCATCCCCCGCGAATCGCTGCGCCTCGTGGGCGACCCGCAATCGCCCCGGCTGGTCACGGGGAAAACCCGCGTGGACCACACGGAAACGATGAAGGCCTGGGCGGAAAAGCGGCTGGAAGAACTCGAGTCGGAACAGCTCTGCGGCTTCGTCTTCAAATACGGTTCGCCGTCCAGCGGCATGAGCCGGGTCAAGGTCTATCCGGAGAAAGGCGGGCCGCCCTCCCTGAAGGGGCGCGGCTTGTTCGCGGGGATGTTCATGGACCGCTTTCCGCTGCTGCCGGTGGAGGACGAGGGGCGGCTCAACGCCCCCGTGCTGCGGGAAAACTTCATCGACCGCATCTTCACCATGCACCGCTGGCAGACCATGCTTCGGAAAGGACTCGCCCCAGGGGCGCTCGTGGACTTCCACACCCGCCACAAGCTGCTGGTCATGGCCCACAACGTCCAGGCCTACCGCGATCTGGGCAAGCTCGTGGCCAAGGCCGGGAGCGTGGCCCCGCAGGATCTCGCGGACGCGTACATCAAGAGGCTCATGGAAGCGCTGGCGCGGGAAGCCAAGCCCCGGCAGCACCGCAACGTGCTCGACCATTGCCAGGGGTACTTCAAGAAATTTCTCGACCCGGATGAAAAACAGGAACTGCGGGAAGTCATTCGCCTTTACGGCGAAGAACTGGTCCCCCGAATCGTGCCCATCACCCTGCTGAACCACTACGTCCGCAAATACGGCCAGGAATACCTCGCCTCCCAAGTCTACCTGAACCCGCCGCCCGCGGAACTCAAGCTGCTGAACCATGCCTGAACAAAACGAACATGCTTACGGGAATCTGGGGACAGTCGTTCTCGACAACGATACCACGGCCCAGGCGGAGCGCCTTCGACCCCTGGCCGACGACCTGCTGGAACTGGACATGCGCGTGCTGACGCGTGTCGTCGAACGTCTGCCGAAACGCGAACGCTATGCGATTCTCGACGCAGGCTGCGCGAACGGCCATGTCGCCCGGTCCCGGATTCCCCGCCTCGACATCCCCTTCCATTGCCTGGGAGTGGATCGCTGTGCGGAAGCGGTCGCCCAGGCGCGCAAGCAAAACAAAGACTCCCGGTTTCTCTATAGCTGCGCGGAAATCGATGAACTGGACATGGAAGACTACGGCCAGTTCGACATCATCTTCGCTTCCCGCACCCTGCAAAGTGCGCCTGATCCCGCCAAGGCGACGCAACGCCTCTGGGACATGCTCGCTCCGGGAGGCGCGCTCATCGCGCACGCGCTCGACGACGACACGCACGCCGTGCGGCCTTCCGGCTCGAACCTGGAACTGCTGCTCCGCTCCACGGCGGCCCTGGCCAGAGGATCGGACCGCCACCACGCACGCGAACTCCAGTCCAGGATGCTGCGATTGAAGCCGACGCCCAGCGACCTGCTCATGGAATTCAAGGTGGACCACACTGCGGGTCTGGACAGCGAGGAACGAAAACGCTTTTTCGAAAACGCGTTCATCTCCCGGAACGGATCCCCCCGGCAACGTCGCGACGACCTCGCCGATGACGCAGACACGTTCTTCGCCCTGGCGCACAGCGTGGCCGTGGCCTTCAAATAAAGAGTCTGCGGATTTAATGGCTGATGGAGCACCTTCTCCACGCCAACGAGGGCGCACAGCAGAGCGCCCAGCTGCCCAACAGGCGCGCCCGAACAAGATCAGTTCACCGTGCCATCAGCGCGAACACCCCCCAACCCATGTACTCTCGTGTGTACGAGGTGTAGCGTTCGGGCTCTGAGGACAACTTTTCTCGTACTACTTCCGAGAGGTCATCGTTTGGATTCGCTTCAAGCCATTGACGCATGGTGAGCCACTTGGCCGCCTCATATCTGTCCCAACCGTCTTGGTTAGCCAGAACCATCTCTACGACATCGTAGCCGAGGTCGCCGAAAGACGTGAGAAGCTTAGGAAGCGTAAGATAGTCGGAGATCGAGTTGGCAAAGCACCCTTTGGCAACATCTTCCGTCGGTGGCAGCTGTCGCCAGTAAGGCTCTCCAACGAGTATGATCCCGTCGGCAATGAGACTCTTCGAAAGAAGCTCGATGGTGCCGGCTACTCCTCCGCCAATCCATGTGGCCCCGACACAAGCTGCTATACCGACCTTTTCGTCTGTGACGTAGCCCGCAGCGTCGTCGTGGATGAACCGAATGCGATCGGCAACGCCGAGTTCTTCAGCTCGGAGTTTCGCTTGCTTGGAGAACAACCGGCTCATGTCCACACCGGTGCCAACGATTTTGTAGTCACGTGCCCAGGTGCAGAGCATCTCGCCCGAACCGCTGCCGAGGTCAAGCACACTCGTCCCGGAGTCCAGGCGCAGCGCCTCGCCGAGAGTAGCGAATTTTTCGGGTGTAAACGGATTGTGAATGCGGTGAGCACTTTCCATAATGTTGAAGATTCGGGGAATGTCCACTATAGGAAACTCCTTGCGGATGTGAATTTGTGTGACGCGGAGGGTGATTTAATACGCACACCCAGTCAACCAGACTATCCGTTGTTGAATGACAATGTGGACCTTACGTGCCGATCCCATCAACCACAACATCCGAATACCCCAAATAAAAAAAGCGCCCCGATACCGGGGCGCTTTTCATTGCCTGACGATTCGCAACCGGCAAGCCTAGCTGACCTTGCTGCCGCCGGGCACCGTCCCCGAAGCGGTCAGCAGCTCCATCCCCGACTCGGTCTTCACGGCCAGGATCATGCCCTGGGAAAGCTGCTTGCGAAGCTTGCGGGGCTTGAGGTTGGCCACGACAACGACCTGCCTGCCCTTGAGGTCTTCGGGCTTGAAAAAGTCAGCAAGCCCGGCCACGACCTGCCTCGGCCCCTCGGCCTCGCCAAGATCGACCTGGACCAGCAAGAGACGGTCCGCATCCGGATGCTTGCCGACCTCGACCACGGTGCCGACCCGCAAATCCACTTTCTGAAAGTCCTCGAATTCGATGGCCCCGGAATCCCCGTCCACGGCCTTCGGAGCTTCCTTGGCCTTGGCCGCCGCCTTGGCGGGCTTGGCTGCGGCCGCCTCAGGCTCGTCCTTCTTGATTGAATCGACGCGAGGAAAGAGGTTCGAGGTTTCGGATACCATCGTACCCGTATCGAGCAGTCCCCATGCGTCCATTTCCTTGGAAAGATCGACCTTGCGCGGATCGAACTCGATTCCCAGCTGGCGCAGCATGTTCACGGCGGCATCGGGCATCACGGGCCAGACGTGCACGGCGATTTTGCGCATGTTTTCCAGCATCACGTACATGACGGTGGAAAGGCGCTTCATGTTCTTGTTCTTGTAGAGCGTCCAGGGCTGCACGGTATCGATGTACTTATTGAGACCGCGCACCAGCTCCCAAAGTCCTTCCAGAGCGCGGGCGAAGCGCATCTCCGCGAATTCGGTCTGAAAGACCTCCATGGCCTTCTGTCCGAGCTTCTTGATTTCCGCGTCCTCGATTTCCTCGGCATTGTCCGGAACGGGGATCATGCCCTTGAAATACTTGTGGGTCATGGAGAGCGTGCGGTTGAAGAGGTTGCCCAGATCGTTGGCCAGGTCGGCATTGAGCCGTCCCACCAGGGCCTCCTCGGAAAAGCTCGCGTCCTGGCCGAAGCTCATCTCGCGCAGCAGGAAATACCGAAACGCGTTCAGCCCGTAAGTCTCGATCATGTCCAGGGGCTCGACAACGTTGCCCAGGGACTTGGACATCTTGGTGTCCTTGATCAGCCAGTAGCCATGCACGTTGAGCCGCTGGAACGGCTCGATGCCTGCGGACTTGAGCATGCACGGCCAGAACACGGCGTGCGGCTTGAGGATGTCCTTGGCGATGAGATGGTTGGTGGCGGGCCAATACTTCTTGAACTTGTCGCCGTCAGGGTACCCCAGCGCGGAAACGTAGTTGATCAGCGCGTCGAACCAGACGTAGCAGACGTAATCCTTGTCGAAGGGCAGCTCGATGCCCCACTCCAGGCGGCTCTTGGGCCGTGAGATGCAAAGATCCTCCAGCGCCCCGGATTCCAGCAGGCTGAGCACTTCCTTGCGATACCGTTCGGGCCGCACGAACTCGGGATTCTTCTTGATGTGCTCAATGAGCCAGCCCTGATACTTGGACATCTTGAAGAAGTAGTTCTTCTCGGCGATGTATTCGGGAGCGGTCTCGTGCTGCGGGCATTTGCCGTCCACAAGCTCCTTCTCGGTGTAGAAGCGCTCGCAGCCGAAACAATAATGACCGCCGTATTCGCCGAAGTAGATGTCGCCCTTGTCGTAGACCTTCTGGAGAATCTCCTGGACAACCTTGATGTGCGCCGGGGAGGTGGTGCGGATGAACTGGTCGTTGCGCACTTCCAGGCTGGGCCAAAGCCCCTTGAACAACCCGCTGATCTTGTCCACGTAGGCCTTGGGGGTCTGGCCGTTGGCTTCGGCCGCCTTGACGATCTTGTCGCCGTGCTCGTCCGTTCCGGTCAGGAAGTAGGTGTCCCTGCCCATGAGCTTGTGAAAACGGGTCGCGGCATCGGCGATGATGGCGGTATAGGCGTGGCCCAGGTGCGGTTTCGCATTCACGTAGAAAATGGGCGTGGTGATGTAGAAGTTGTCCACTGGAGTCTCCTTGGCGTATTCCTGAAGCCTGCGGGCTACTGCTCGCTCGAATTAGCGTTTTTTTTCGGCTGGCGCGTCTTCTTGCGCCGTCGGCGGGGCTTGCGCCCGGAGCGGTTCTTTTTGTCCTCGCCCTGGCCCGCGCCCTTTTCCTGACGCTCGCGCGGAGGCTGAGGAACGCTTTCCTCACGTTTCGGAGCCGCTTCCGGTTCGGGCTGGCGAACTTCCGGCTGTGATGCGGACGGAGGATTCTCCTCGCGTGCAGGCATGGGCCGCTGCTGACGCGGACGCCCCGTGGAGCGGGACGGAGTCCGACCGCGCGGCGGGCGCGCGCTTGCTTCCTGCGCGGCCAGCGTCTCCTCGCTCGGAGGCTTGTTCACGATCTCCTGCCATTCGTCAAGCGTCAGTTCCTTCTCCGAACCGTCGTCCATGAATGCGGTGACAGTTTTCTTGAAGAAGTTAGAACGGATGACTCGCGCCATGCCCAGCGAGGTCTGAAACCTCTTGCCGGTCTTGGGGCATTCCTTGTGGAACTGTTCGTAGGCGTCCTGCTCGAAACTGAGACAGCAGAGCAGCCGACCGCAAATACCGGATATTTTGGTGGGATTCAGGAACAGGTTCTGCTCCTTGGCCATTTTGATGGTCACGGGCACGAACTTGCGCATGAACCGGCGACAGCAGCACATCTGCCCGCAGTTGCCCAGCGCGCCAAGCATCTGCGTCTCGTGACGGACGCCGATCTGCCGCAACTCGATACGCGTGCGGTACTCGCGGACAAGATCCTTGATCAGCTCCCGGAAATCGATGCGCCCCGGAGAGGTGAAATAGAAGATCATCTTGCTTCGATCAAAAAAGACCTCCACATCCACAAGCTTCATTTCCAGTTCGCGCCGACTCACGCATTTGCGGCAGAACCGAAATGCGTCCCTGGCCAGGTCGTCGTTTTCCTGGCGGGTTTTCTGATCTTCCTCGTTGGCCAGGCGATAGATCGGGGTATAGACGCCGGAGCCGTCCTCTTCGGAAGGCTCCACGCTGACCACCTTGCCCAGGCCCATGCCCTGTTCGGTGCGGACAATGACTTCCTGCCCCTCCTCAACCACGAAGGCTCCGGAGGAAAAGAAATAGACCTGTCCGTAATCGGTGAATTTTACACCAAGAATATGACTCATTGCTCACTCTGCCAAAGAAAAAAGCCCCCAGCGGGGCGTTAGGAACAATAGGAGATGCGTAACGCCGCAATATACGAAAAACAGCCCATTCCCGACAAGGATGGACAGGAAAAAAGACAGGCGAAGAGACAAGCTCTCAGATTTCCACCTCGTCAACGAGCTTCAGGCTGCGAAGTTCGTCGAGCAGCTTGTTCTGGTCCACGGGCTTGACGATGTAGGAGGTGGCCCCCCCAAGAAAAAAGGCATCGTGCGTCTCTTTCTTGTCGTCGAGCATGGTGATGACGATGACCTTGGTTTCCTGCGTCGGATGCGTGCCGTGCTCGTGCTCCAGGGCGCGGATTTCCCACAGCGCCTGCTGTCCGTCCATCTCCGGCATGACGAGATCAAGGCAGACCAAATCGTAGGGATTTCCGCCCTCCAGCGCCTGCTTGAACGCGTAGACCGCCTCCTCGCCGTTCACGGCGATGTCGCAACCGGCGTAAGGGCGCAGCATGTCATGCAACATGCTTCGAGAGTAGAAGTCGTCGTCAACGATCAAAGCCCGCATCGTTCCCTCCCGAAATCAGGTTTACGTTTCAGCGGCGCAGCAAGCGCCCCGGAAAAATCTCACTTTTAACCCCAAAATGCAAGCCGCTCCTTGAACGCCGCCTAGAGCGTCACCGACCACGTCTGGGAAACGCCGAAGCAGGAGGTTGCGGAACCACGCTGCTCCGCAAGATTGCGGGCCCGCTCAACCATGAAATCCACCTCGGCGTCGGGCCGATCCTGGTTGTGGTGGTAGAGGCCGACCAGGCCCACATTGGCGGCAAGCGCAAGATTCATGGCCTGCTCGAAGGTGGAGTGGCCCCAGCCCCGGCGCTGGGCGTAGTCCTCAAGCGTGTACTCCGCGTCGTGTATGAGCAGGTCCGCCCCTTCGCAAAACCGGGCATATTCCTCGAAGCTTCGCCCTCCGGGATGCCGGAAGCCCAACTCGTTGTCCGTCAGAAACACGAACCGCCTGTCCCTCTCCGTGAACCGAAAGCCGACGCCCATGTTGGGGTGGCTGAGCGGAATGGTTTCCACGCTCATGCCGTCGATGACAAGAGGCTTGTCGCAATATTCCTTGTACCCGATGCTGGCGCGGACCTCTTCGAAGGGAACCGGAAAATACGGCGCGCTCATGGTCTTGGAAAGCAGCGTCTGCATGTTCCCCTGCGAGATGGGACAGCCGTAAATTTTGATGGAATTGCGAGGCGAGTACAACGGCTTGAAAAACGGAAAACCCAGGATGTGGTCCCAGTGGGCATGGGTGAACAGAAACGTGTAGTCCCGCCTGCCCTCCTCCACAAGCTGATTCGCCAATGGACGAACGCCCGAACCGGCGTCAACGATCACGACAGTGTCGTTCGCAGCTGTCCGAATCTCCAGGCAGGCAGTGTCCCCGCCATACTTAAGATATTCCTGCCCCGAAACGGGAATGGACCCGCGGGCGCCCCAACAGCGAATATACACCTTCACCTCCGGAAGGCAGCCGACCCTCTGCGCGCAAGGCGCTGATGAGCCTCCATCGGGCGTACATGACACACCTTTCCCAGAGGCGCAACCCGTACATATTGGAGAAATGAATTCGCCGCTACCCTTTGCCCCCCGCGCCCGCTTCATGGCAGTCGCCCTCGCGCGCGAAGTCGATCTCCATTTCCGGGTCCGGGTTTTCCGCGCGAAGGCCCGAAAGAAGCGCGTCCAGATCATCGTCGCAGCGCGTGGTCTCATGGTGCGTCAGGACCACGCGGGAAGCTCCGGCCCGCCTGGCGAAATCCACAACCTGACTCATGGAGGAGTGGCCCCACCCCCGGCGGCAGGCGAATTCGGCATCGGTGTACTGCCCGTCGGCGATGATGAGATCGACTCCGGAAACCAAGGCGTCGATGCGCTCGTTGCGCTCGTCGACGGCCTCCTGATATTCTTCATACCCATCTTCGCCCGGTGCATGGATATTGGCGAAGGGTTCATGATCCCCGGTGAAGAACAGGGAGGCGCCCTGCTCCAGGTCGTCCACGCGGTATCCGAAATTCAAGGCGGGATGGTTCATGAGAATGCAGGTCACGCGGAAGGCCCCCACGCTCACGGTTTGGCCTTCCCGCAGGGTATCGAAAGTTATCTCTGCCTGAAGCTCAGAGCAGCGGACCGGGAAATGGGGATAGGCCATCTGGCATTCCAGCACGCATTCCATGCCGCGCATGTTCACGGGATCGGGCGGGCCATGAATGGTGATTCTGTTCCCCGGAGCAAACAGGGGCAAGAAAAAAGGCAAGCCCTGGATGTGATCCCAGTGCGTATGGGTGATGAAGACATCGCAAGCCAGAGGCATCAGGGCGGCGAGTCGCAATCCCAGGGGACGGATTCCCGTGCCGCCGTCCAGGATGATCCTGTCGCCGGACTTCGAAACGACCTCGATGCATGTGGTGTTGCCGCCGTAGCGAAGGGTGTCCGGTCCGGGAGCGGGCAGGGAGCCGCGAACGCCCCAAAAGCGTGCGCGCATCAGGCCGCTCCGCCCAACTGGACGAACATTCGTGCCTTCTCCACCTCGGCCTCGAGGCCGTCGAGACTGCTCGCTATGTCGGCCACCGATCCGGGAAACAGGAGCGAAACCTGCGGGTGAGGCGGTTCGACAGCCTTGTTTCCGGAGTATCCGTATCCCAGATGCTTGACCACCAGATTCGCAAGGCTCACGCAGACCGTCAGCCTGGATCCGTCGCTCAGGGTATGATGCGCGGAAATGCACTCCGTCAGGTCCGCAGGGAGATTCCAGGCCACGGCCAGCCGGGCGCCGATGTCGGCGTGCGAAAGGCCGAAGGCCTCGTATTCGAGGTCGTGCAGGGAAATGCCCATTTCGGCGCTCCGCAGGAGCACGGCGCGATACTCCTCCGGAGCATAGAGTGCGAAAACGATCTTGCCCATGTCGTGCAGGAGTCCCGCGGCGAAATATTCCGCCTCATCCCGGCCCTTGTCCCTGCCGCTCGCGCCGAGCAACCGACCTGCGGCGGCAACGGAAAGGGAATGCAGCCAAAAGCGCTGCATGTCGAAGCCCGCTGGATTGGTCATGGGCAGCGTGCCGATGACGGCGAGGCCGAGAGCCACGTTCTTGAGGGTGTTCAGACCGAGGTAGACGCTAGCCTGATTCACGGAAGTGACTTCCTGAGCCAGGGAAAAATAGGCGGAATTGACCATGCGAAGGATCTTGAGCGTGAAGACGGGATCCTTCTTGATCACTTCGACCAACTCTTTTTGGGAACAGTTGATGTCCGCGGTCATTTCAAGGATCTGCTGAACGCTTTTGGGGAAGCCGGGCATTTTATCAACGGCCCGCAGCAGCTTGTCTTGTATCGTGCCCATCATCCCTCGCCGGAACTGGAATTTTGATGGAATCTACATTTTTCTAAAGCAAAAAACAACCGGACCAAGCCATTTCCGACGGCAGGTCATTCGGGTCGGGCAGGTCCGACCCGAAGCGGAAATCCGTCCGAAGCCCAGACCGCACGCAGGAGACCGTGCTCGGCCGTGTCGTAGGCGGCGGCCCCGCGCAGCTCCGGCAGCTCCAAAACCTGCGGGGACGGCAGCTTCGTTGTTCCGAATCGTCCGCAGGAAGAGAAAACGGCCTGTGGAGATATGCGGGCGAAGAATGCGGGAACAAGCCCGGTGCGGCTGCCGTGATGCGGCAGTACGAGCACGTCGCTGCGAAGGTCGCGCTCAAGGGCCGTAACCCGCATGAGGCTCCATTCCTCCGCATCCCCCGGAAGGACAGCGAGATTGCGCCCGTTCCTGCGCAGGAGAAACACGATGGATCCGTCGTTCGTGCTGGGCGGGTCCGCTCCCGGCGGCGGCATGAGCGCCTCCAGCCGTCCACCGCCGCCAAGATCGAAGACGCTGCCGGAAACGACCTCGACAGGCTTCAACCCGGCGTTTTCCAGCAGTCCGCGAAGCTCCTGCCCATAATGCCCGGAAGGCCAACGGCCGTTGTGCGCGAATGCCCCCACTTCGAAATGCCGGAGCAGATACAGGAGCCCCTTGTAATGGTCCATGTGCGGGTGCGAAAGGACCATAAGCTCCAGACGGGGCGGACGGCCCAGGGTCAGATAGGGCGCAACCACGTCGCGGCCGGTCTCCAGGGTCCGACTGCGCAGCCCGCCGCCGTCGATCAGGCTGCGCCGTCCTCCCGGAGCGGAAATGAGCAGGGACTGCCCCTGCCCCACGTCGAGCACCTCCAGGCGCACCTCGTCGCGGGAGTCGATCCAGAGCGTATGCAGCTGCGGGGCGGCGAGAAGC
Source organism: Paucidesulfovibrio longus DSM 6739 (assembly GCF_000420485.1). Taxonomy (NCBI): domain Bacteria; kingdom Pseudomonadati; phylum Thermodesulfobacteriota; class Desulfovibrionia; order Desulfovibrionales; family Desulfovibrionaceae; genus Paucidesulfovibrio; species Paucidesulfovibrio longus. Next base: position 125,695 of record NZ_ATVA01000013.1, read on the forward strand.
ACGAGCCCGGAAAACACCACGCTCCAGGGAAGTTCGCGGGGACGCCGAAAATACATGATCGTGCAGACCAGCAGCAAACCCGCGCCGATGAGTTCGGGCCAAAGCGGCCTGAGCAGCAGCCAGGAAGGCAACAGTCCGCCCGCGTCCGCCCGCGTCACGAGGTCGAGCATCCATTGCAGCAACCACGCGGCCAGGGAAACGAGCGCCTCCCCCAGTCCCCGTACCCCCGGACACGCTCCGAGCAGCATCCCGGCGCCTCCCAGAGGCATGACCACGAAGCCGAGCATCGGAATCCAGAACAGGTTGGGCAGGAGGTTCGGCACCAGGGTTCCGAAAAGCCGCGCCGTGATGGGCAAAAGCGCAAGGTTGGCGCAAAGGCTGACCGCGAGAAGATCCAGCGCCCCCCCGGCAAGACGCCGAAACGGTCCGCTCCGGTCCATGCGCACGCGCAGCAAGGGATAGAAAAGCGCTATGCCCGCCACGGCGGTAACGGAAAGCTGAAGGCGGATGTCGAACAGGGAAAGCGGAGAGAAGAGCAGAATGCAGGCCAGGGCCAGGAACAGGCCGTCCAGCAGCACCCGGCCGCGACCGCGTAGAAGCAGCAATCCCCAAAAGCCGAACATCAGCGCGGCGCGCACGAGCGAGGGGGTGGCCTGCCCCAGCCAGACATAGGCCAGCACGGCGGGCGCGGCGAAAAGCACAGCAAGCTTGGGACGCGGCAGAACGAGAAAGATGCGGGGGCGGATTCTGCCGACCAGCCAGGCCAGCGCCCAGCCGACCACGACCACGAAGCCGAGATGCAGCCCGGAAAGCGCAAGGGTATGAGCCAGGCCGGCGCGGCGAAGGACGTCCACGGTTGCGGGGTCCAGCTCGAAACGATCCCCCGTGAGCAGCGCGAGCAGCAACGCCCGGCCTTGTCCCTCGGGCGCTCCGTTCAGGATGGAACCGAGCAGCGAGGCTCGAAGATTCGCGGACAGACCGCCCTGCGGAGGCTGAAACGCCACGTCCTTGCCGCCGCTGCAATACGCGCTGTAGCCGACGCCCTGCATACGCCAATACAGAGCATAATCCCAGGCTCCCGGATTCTTGAAGCTGGAGACCTGCATCAGCGAGGAGCGCAATTCGACATGTTGCCCCGGCACGGGGCGCAGGACCGGATCGTGCCAATACCAGACTACGTTTTCCGGCAAACGATGCGTTTCGCCGTCGGCGCGGCACTCCACATCCGCCAGGACCACCTGCCAGCGCCGCCCCGGCTTGCCTTCCACGGACTCGACCATCCCGGAAACGCGGTAGGGAACCCGTTCGTCCAGCCATCCAGGAGTCGGCTCCGGTGCGGCGGGCAGAAGGCTCGCAGCATAGAGCCAGCCGCCAAAGGCCAGCGCAAGCAGCATTCCCCAAAACGCGACGGGCCGCCGTGATCGTGCGTCGAGCAGAACCACGGCGGCCAGACAAACCGCGCCGGGCAGGGGCCAGCGGGCAATGCCCACCCCGGAGGCGAATCCCAGGACCAGCACCTGCCAGGCCAGCAGCGGCAAGGGGCTTGCGGAATGGAAATCGGGAGCCGCGTCCGCGTGCGCGGGCGGGCCGGAATTTCCGCGCTTCAGGGACATGACCGCCGCCGGATGAAGCCCGCTGCGCCCCCGAACGCCATGCCCCTATTCCTCTTCGCGCCAGACCCGCGCGCCCACGCCCCCGAGCTTGGCCTCGATGTCCTCGTAGCCACGGTCCAGGTGGTAGATGCGCAGCACGTCGGTGCGGCCTTCGGCCGCAAGGCCGGCGACCACGAGAGACGCGCTGGCCCGCAGGTCGGAGGCCATGACCGGAGCGCCCACCAGAGACTTGACGCCGCGGATCATGGCCGAGCGGCCCTTGAGCCGAATGTCGGCACCGAGGCGCACCAGTTCCAGGACGTGCATGAAGCGGTTCTCGAAAATCTTTTCCTCGATGACGCCGCCGCCCTCGGCAAGACAGAGGCAGGCCATGATCTGGGCCTGCATGTCCGTGGGAAAGCCGGGAAAAGGCTGGGTGGTCACGTCCACGCCTTTCAAGGGACCGTGGCGGCGCACGAGCAGCCCGCCCTTCTGTTCCTCCAGCTCCACGCCCATGTTGCGGAACTTGGCCAACACGGCGTCCAGCTCGGTGCACGGACAGTCTTCAAGCAGCACCTCGCCGCCGGTGATGGCCGCGGCGGCCAGGTAGGTGCCCGCCTCGATGCGGTCCGGCATGACGCGGTAATCCGCGCCGCGCAGCGCGGGCACGCCCTGCACGCGGATCACCGAAGTGCCCTGCCCGCTGATCTTCGCGCCCATGGCGTTGAGGAAATTGGCGAGATCCTGGACTTCCGGCTCGCGGGCCGCGTTTTCCAGAATGGTTTCGCCTTCCGCGATGCTGGCGGCCATGAGCAGGTTTTCGGTGCCGCCCACGGTCGGAAAATCAAAGGTGATGTGCGCGCCGCGAAGCTTGTCGCATCGACCGAAAATATATCCGGAAGTCAGTTCGAAAACAGCGCCCATCTGCTCCAGGGCCTTGAGGTGCAGGTCCACGGGCCGCGCGCCGATGGCGCAGCCGCCCGGCAGCGACACCTTGGCCTCGCCCTTGAGCGCCAGCAGCGGCCCCAGGCAAAGCACCGAGGCGCGCATGGTCTTGACCAGGTCGTACGGAGCCTCGGTCTTCAGGTCGCGGACGTTCACGGTCACGTCGTTGCCGTCGAAGGTCGTTTCGCAGCCCAGGATGTTCAGGAGCCGCAGCGAGGTATGGATGTCCCGCAAGCGGGGCACGTTGCCAAGCCGGACCTCGCCTTCGGGCAGAAGACAGGCCATGAGGATGGGCAGGGCCGCGTTCTTGGAGCCGCTGACCCGGATCGTTCCCTGAAGCGGCAGGCCGCCTTCGATCACCAGTTTTTCCATGCAACCTTCCGTTCTTTCTTGACGCTCAGCCGAGCGATTTTCATATTCATGACAAATTGCACTTGACCAAGCCGCCCGGCTTGGTTAATGACACATTCCTCACACGGAAAACGCGCGGGCGGCGGACTCCTTTTGGCCCAGACCCGCTTCGGTGTCAATCCGAGCTTCCTGTGAGATCAATGACGATGGTGGCTGTGGCGCAGTTGGTTAGCGCGTTAGGTTGTGGCCCTAAAGGCCGAGGGTTCAAATCCCTCCAGCCACCCCATCGAATTCCCGGACGGAGCCTCGGCTCCGTCTTTTTTTTTGCCCCAATCCGCAAACGCGTCGCGTTCCCCAGGCGCAGCCTTGCGCAGGAAAAAGCAACGCCGAATTCGGAGCCGTCTCCATTCGACGATTCGGTGCGAAGATCGGGCAAAAGCCCGGCGAGAGGCGCTCGTTCGGTTACGGCGCGGCTTGCCCGGAAACGGCCTCGTCCCATTGCCCGCCGTCGCCCAGCGCCTCCCAGAGGGGGGCGGCGTCGCCGCGCCAATGTTTCCAGCGCAGAACCACATCCCGCGGCGCGATGTTTCCTGTTCCGTAATAGGCTTCGTTGGCAGCCGCATCGGGCCGGACAAACCCGCCGCTGAAGGACACGCCCGCATACATGCCGCCCATGTCCACATACAGCAGCACGGGCCGGTCCGTCGCCAGCCGGGATACTCCGGTCCGGTCCACCGTGGTCAGGGCGACCACGTCCGCGTCCAGACCCATGTCGAACCCCGAATCCAGCCCGGAAAGCATGTAGTCGCGGTCGAAGAAAAGATAGACCAGGGAGCCGCCTTCGACGCCCGCCTGGAACCCATAGCCGCCCTTGCCCATATGATAGAATGCGGGCGGGCTCCATTTTCCGAAGTCGTCGCGCGCGAGCAGGACGCCGCTGCCGCCGCCCACGCTGAGAATCCATCCCAGCCGGACGTATTTCGGGAAAATCAACACTCCCTCGGCGCGGTCCAGCGCAGCGGCGAAACCGGGATAGCGCGACTCGGCGCGAAGCGCGGTCACGGCGTCGGCGGCGCTGCGCACCAATCGCTCCTGAACCGGAGCCTCGGGGCGGGAATCGACGCTCTCCTTCGGCGGGTTCTTGGGCAGGCAGCCGCAAAGCAGGAGCAGCGATACTCCGAGCAGCATGGGGACTATCAGGCGCGTCGGAACGCGATCATGGCGGGCGGCGGATGAATGAATAAACATGGGCCGAGCATAGCCCAGCCCACGTCACGAAGCAAGATGGCGCAGCAACTTGCAGGGGACCGAAGAAACGCTCCCCCGCGACAGAGGTCAGGAAGCGGGCTCTGCGTCCGCCTGCTGATGCATCGAGGTTTCCCGGCTTTCCAGGCTTGCGTCCTCGGCCTTGGTCCCTTCCATGTCCCCGTTCATGGGGGCGACGTTGTTCAGGGCGTCCCAGACCTGCTGCACGGGCCGGGAAACGAAGTATTTGTTGATCATGATGTTCTCCGGCGTGGCCGGAGTGTCCAGGGTGGCCGGAGCGACCGGATCGGTTCCGTAGTAGGCTTCATTGGGCGTGGGCCGCGCCGAGATCCATCCGGTCAGGAACGACCCGTCCATGGGGGTGCCCGGCTGGTCGAGAAACAACAGGACCGAAAGGTTCTCTTCCAGATTGTATTCCTCGGCCTGACCGTTGCCGTGGGATACGATCATGCCGATATCTTCCGGCAGGCGATACCCGGAACTGAGTCCGTTGAGCATCAGGTCGCGGTCGAAGAAGACGTAGATGAGCATCCCGGCTTCCATGGCGGGATGGGGACCGTTGCCGTCGTTGTTGATGTTGTAGAAGGCGGGCTGGCTCCATGCACCGGAGGCGTCGCGGACCAGCAGAATGCCGTCGCGGCCTTCCACGCGGGAGAGCCAATGATGCTTCTTGAAGCTGGGAAAGATGAGCACGCCCTGGGCCCACTGCAGAGCATAGTCGAACGTGCGGGGACGGCTGAATTGACGCATGTCCCGCACTGCGGTTGCGGAAGCGTCCACAAGCTGCTGCTCGTAGGATTCGCGCGGGATGATCTCGGCTTGCGGCTTGGCGCAGGCGGCCAGCGTCAAAAAACAAAGGGCCGAGACAAGTACGGTCAGACGTTTACTGTTCATAACTACTCCCATTGAAGGCGCTTTCGGCGATTGCGGCTGGAAACTTAAGGCACGCCTCATAGCAAAGCAAATTTTGTGCCGTAAATCTAAGCTCTTCGCAATCGCCTCACATCCCCCACCCGCACGGTCACCTTCTCGCGGTCGAGATATTCCAGCACGGGAATGGCGTACTTCCTTGAAAGTCCTGTCAATTCCTTAAAATCCGGAGCGGCCATCTCGCCCTTTTCCTCAAGAAATCCGCGCACGGCGTCCTCGATGCCCTTGAGCGCGGGAGCATGGAAAAACATTTCCTCCTTGACGCGAACGAGCTGCCCTTCGTCAAGTAACCGCCGGAACGTATCCGCGCTCTGTTTGGAACTCACGCCCAAAGGTTCGAGCACGTCCTTGAGGTTCGGCGGGGTCGCCCCCCCGTCCACATACGCCTTGAGCACGGCCTCGCGCAGCGCGGTCTGGTCCGCGGCGAGCGAGGCTTCATGTCCGGGCAGACGCACGGCGTCCCCCTCTGCCGCGAGCCTGCCGCGCTTGATCATCCGCTCCAGAACGAAATGCACCACGCGCGGGGGCAGGTCGCGCCCCCAGGCGGAGAGCACTTCGCTGCGACCGGCCCCTGCCCTGTCGCCATGCTTGCGATGGTATTTCTGCAGAAACGCCTCCACGCTCTCGGCCATGCCCTCGAACGCGGTCGCGGAGAGAAAGCGGCGCTCTTCCTTGTCCACCAGCAGGACCAACCCCTTGGAAGAGAGTTCCTGCAAGGCCGCATCCAGCGCCTTGCGCCCCATGCCCGTCAGGACGGGCAGCTGCGCGCCCGTGCAGCCGCCGACGCCCGCAAGCTCCAGCCGCAGACGGACCCGTTCGGCGCCTTCCGCCCCGGCCAGGGAATCGAGGAGTTCCGCCTGGGCCGAGCGGCGCTTGATCTTGCCCGCGTCCGGGTTGACCAAGAGCCCGCCCGCCACGGTGCGCAGCGGGGAAAAGGAGCGCAGCACGACATGATCGCCGCTGACGCCGACCATGGGTTCGGCAAAACGGACCTGGCAGACGGCGGTGTCGCCGGGAGCCAATTCGTCGCGATCCAGGAAATAGAGCCGGGCCAGCACTTCCCGCCCGCCGTGGTGGAAATGGACTTCCTTGCGGTGCTTCAGCGAACGCGGGGACGAGGCCAGGCAGGTCAGCTGCGTGTCCCAGGCCAGGGTCGGGAAGAGCGTGCCGGGCCGGGCCACCACGTTGCCGCGGGAAATTTCGGAAACATCCACTCCGGAGAGGTTCACGGCGGTACGGCGGCCTGCGGGGGCCTCCTCCACCTGTTCGCCGTGGGACTGAAGCCCGCGCACCTTGGCCGGAAGCCTGTCCGGGTAGACGAGCACGTCCTCGCCGAGCCGCACGCTTCCGGCGACCAGCGTCCCGGTGACCACGGTGCCGAAGCCCTTCATGGTGAAGACGCGGTCCACGGGCAGACGGAACAGGTCCGTGGCGCTGCGCGCCGGAAGATTGCGGGCCACCTCGGCTATGGCCGCGCGCAGCTCGTCCATTCCCCTTCCCGTGCGGCCGGATACGGCAATGACCGGCGCGCCTTCGAGAAACGTCCCCTCCATTGCCGAGGCGACTTCCTCCTGGGCCATCTCCAGCCAGTCTTCCTCGACCATGTCCGCCTTGGTCAGAGCCACCAGGCCGTGCCGGATGCCGAGCAGGGTGCAGATTTCCAGATGCTCGCGGGTCTGGGGCATGATGCCCTCGTCCGCGGCCACGGTCAGCAGCACGAAATCGATGCCCGCCGCGCCCGCGACCATGTTCTTCACGAACCGCTCATGTCCCGGCACGTCCACCACTCCCAGACGGTCCACGCCCGGCAGGTCGAGATGGGCAAAACCAAGCTCGATGGTGATGCCCCGTTCCTTTTCCTCGCTGAGACGGTCGCAGTCGATGCCGGTCAGCGCTTTGACGAGGGTGGTCTTGCCGTGGTCGATATGCCCGGCGGTGCCCATGATCAGCGGCATGAAGCCTCCTTGAAGTCTCGTGGTCAAGCTGAGAGTCGTATCAGGGCACAATAGAAGAATTATCCACATGCCACAAGAACCGGCGTTGCCTTCACGGTCCGGCACGGAGTATTCTTTCGCATGGCCACTGAAACAGCAGCCCTTCCACCGTATCGGCAGTTCCTGCCCGCCGCGCCCCTGCGCGCCCACGTGCTCTGCTTCTGGTGCGTGCACGCGCCGCCGCTCGCCCTCGGCCCCAGACGCATCCGCGTGCTGCCGGACGGCTGCATGGACGTGATCTTCAATTTCGGCGACCGCATGGCTCCGGAAGGGTCGTCGGTCGGCCAGCCGGAAGCCTTTGTCGTGGGCGCGTCCATGCGCCCCGGCGTGGTGGAGATGAACGGCCGGACGGACATCGTCGGCTTCCGGCTGCGGCCCGGCAGCGCCTTTCCCCTGCTCGGCACGCCCTGCTCCGAGCTGTCCGACGCCGTCGGGCCTGTGGAAATGCTCGGAGCCGGCCTCGCCACGCTGCTGCGCGCCCACGCCTCAAGCCAGCCCGATCCAGCCCGACGAGTGCGGGTCATGGAGCGCCTGCTGCTGGAACGCCTTTCCTTGCTGGCCGAGCCGGATCCTCTCGTGAGACAGGCCCTGCACCACCTCGGAAGGGAAGCCGCCCTCGACAAGGGCATTGTTCCCAGCGATTCGCCCGCCGAGGCGCTGGGCGTCGGTCGCCGCAGGCTGGAGCGCCTTTTCGCGCGGCATGTGGGAGTGGGGCCTGCCGCTTTTCGGCGGACCTTGCGCCTGCATCGCGCCCTGACGTTGCTGCGCCGCCCCGGCAATCCCCTCGCGGACGCGGCCCATGCGGCCGGATTCTGCGATCAGCCGCACATGAACAGAGAAATCAAAACACTCACCGGACTTTCGCCCCTCGCATTGCAGCAGGAATGGCGGGATGTCGCCATCGTCCAATACGAAGCCGCCCCGTTCTGATATCCGGTCCGAAACCATAAGGAGCACCAATGCCCATCAAATTCGAAGGACCGGCCGTGCTGGTCCGCGACATGAAACAATCACGCGAGTTTTACGAAGGCCTGCTCGAACAGGAAGTGCTCGGCGACCACGGTCCGCACGTGGCCTACCAGGGCGGATTTTCGATCTGGCTGGCGGAACACGCCTGCCCCCTTCTGGGCAAGCCCGCCCCGACAACGCCCCTGGGCCGGGACAACTTCGAGCTGTATTTCGAAAGCGAAGACCCGGAAGCGGCCTACCGCGCCGCCGTGGAAGCGGGCGCGGACATCCTGCACGAAGTGGTGGAGCAACCCTGGGCGCAGCGCTGCTTCCGCATGCTCGACCCGGACGGCCACATCGTGGAAGTGGGAGAACCGCTGCCCGCCCTGGTCCGACGCCTGATGCGCGACGGCATGACCGAACAGCAGGTGGCCGAGAGAACCTCGTTGCCGCTGGAATACGTGAACATGCTTTCTGCGGGGAAGGAATAGCCCAAGAGAGCGGAAGCGCCGCCGGGGGAGGAAGCCTCGGCATCCTCCCCCGGCGGGGTCTTCGTCAGCTTTTCAGGAATGCGCTGTAGGCGTTCACCGTGGAATAGATGTCCGCCTTGCTGGTGATCTCGAAAGGACTGTGCATGGAAAGCACCGGCGGTCCCATGTCGATGACGTCCATGCCGTAGACCGCCAGGAATTTTGCAACGGTCCCTCCGCCGCCCAGGTCCACCTTGCCGAGTTCCGCCATCTGCCAGGGCACGCCCGCATCATCGAGCACGCCGCGCAGCCTGCCGATGAATTCCGGATGGGCGTCGTTGGCCCCGACCTTGCCGCGATGGCCCGTGAACTTGCTGAAGCAAGGGCCGTAGCCGAGATAGGCGGCGTTGAGCTTCTCGTAGACTTCCATGAAATTCGGGTCCGTGCCCGCATGGACGTCCGCCGAGATGGCCTGGCCATGCTGGAAGATGGCGGACAGACGCGCCTTCGGCTCCCAGGAGTCCCGCAGCTCTTCCATGCAGTATTCGAAAAACAGGGATTTGGCCCCGGTGGCGCCCTCGGATCCGATCTCCTCCTTGTCCCAGAAGAGCACGATCTGCGTGTATTCGGGGTCGTCCTCAAGTGCGAGGAACGCCTCCAGCGCGGAATATACGCAGGCGCGGTCGTCCTGGGCGTAGCTGCCGATCAGGGAGGAATCGAGCCCCACGTAGCGCGCCGGGCCGGCAGGCACGATCTGCAATTCGGCGCTCATGAGATCCGCCTCGGCAATGCCGTAACGCTCGCTGAGCAACCGCAGCAGGCGGGGCTTGACCTTGAACTCCTTGTCCTCGTCTTCGGGGAGTTCGGGTTCGTGCGCCAGGACCACGTTCAGGCTCTCGGCCTCGAAAGCGTCCGAAACCTTCTTCTCCACCTGCTTGTAGGCCAGGTGGGGCAGAAGATCAGTGATGGTCATGACCGGATCGTCCTCTTCCTCGCCCACGCGGACCTCGACAAGGGTGCCGTCCTTCTTGGCCACGACCCCGTGCAGCGCCAACGGCACGGTCAGCCATTGATACTTGCGGATGCCGCCGTAGTAATGCGTCTTGGCCAGAGCAAGGCCCAGGTCTTCATACAGCGGGCGCTGCTTGAGATCGATGCGCGGCGCGTCCGCGTGCGCCCCCACGAGACGAAACCCCTCGGAAAGGGGACGGCGTCCCTTGCGGGCCATGAACACGGTCTTGCCCCGGCTGAACCGGAAGCACTTGTCGGACGACAGATCGTCCGAAAATCCGGCCAGCTCCAGCTGCTCGCGCACGAAGTGCATGACCTCGCGCTCGGTCTTGCAGCTCGAAAGAAAACGAACGTATCGATCCGCCAGGGCGTTCATGCCTTCGCGGTGCTCTTCGGAGGCATAGACCCGCCATCCGTTCAACGGCTTGTATTCCAATTCGTTCTTGCTCACACGGACTCCTTGAGTGTTACTGCTGAAGCGCCGCGCGCAGGGCGCGGGCAACCAGGGGATGCTCGTCCGGGCGCAGGGTGCGCGGATCGAGGCAGAAAGCGTCGTTCTCCACTCGGCCCACCAGGGGCGGGTCCGTGCGCAGCAGCGCCTCGCGCAGGGATTCGACGGAAAGATGCAGGGGACGGACCTCCGCCAGCACGGTGGGCAGATCCTTTTCCGGAAAGGCCCCGCCGCCCACGCGGGACATGTCCCTGCGGGTGGCGACTTCGGCCAGGCCCCGCAGCTCGGCGCGCAGAAGCCGGGCCAGCCGCCCGGCCTGGGACTTCAGCGTTTCGAAGGGCGACGCGATCATGCGCAGGGTCGGCACGGTTTCCAAGGCACGCTCCGGATCGAGACAAAGCCGCAAGGTCGCCTCCAGGGCGGCCAGGGTCATCTTGTCGATGCGCAGAGCCCGGTTCATGGGATTCTTCTTGATCCTGTCCAGATATTCGGCGCGGCCCACGATGATGCCCGCCTGCGGTCCGCCCAGAACCTTGTCGCCGGAGAAGGTCACGACGTCCGCTCCTTCGCGGACCACTTCCTGGACCAGGGGTTCGCCCTCCAGGCCGGGAAGGCGGATCAGCGCTCCGCTGCCCAGATCCTCGATAAGCGGCAGCCCGTGCTTGTCGGCAAGGCCGCGCAGCTCGGTCAGGGCGACCTCCTTGGTGAATCCCACCACCCGGAAATTGGAGGTGTGCACGCGCATCAACGCGCCCGTGTTCTCGTTCAAGGCCCGCTCGTAGTCGGCGAGATGGGTGCGGTTGGTGGCTCCCACCTCGCGCAGAACAGCCCCGCTTCGGGCCATCACGTCCGGGATGCGGAACGAACCGCCGATCTCCACAAGCTGCCCGCGGGAAATGACGACTTCCTTCCCTGCGGTCAAGGTTGAGAGCGTCAAAAGCACGGCCGCGGCGTTGTTGTTGACCACCAGTGCCGATTCGGCCCCGGTCAGACGGCGCAGAAGCTCTTCGACGTGGCTGTAGCGGCTGCCGCGCTTGCCAGTGGCAAGGTCGAACTCCAGGTTCGAATAGTTGCGGCAGGCATCCTCCACGGCGCGCACGGCTTCATCCGCCAGCAGGGAGCGCCCCAGGTTGGTATGCACCACCACGCCCGTGGCGTTGAGCACGCGCCGGAAATGCGGCCCGGCGCCGGCGCGGACGAACGCGGTCAGATCGGGCAGCAGCCGCTCCATGGCGAGGTCTTCGGGCGCGGCTATGCGGCCTGCGCGTATGTCCGCACGGCGCAGTTCCAAGAAAGCGTTCACGAGATCCTTCAGCAGGGAACGAGGAACGCCCGCCAGTTCGGGATGCTCGGCCAGTTCCGCCAGGACGCGGTCCACTGCGGGCAGGCTGCGATATAATTCAGACAAAAAGAACCTCCGTGTGACGCCCGCGCAAGTCGCCGGACTGATCCGGACACTGACGCCGACAAAACCGGCGGGATCGGACCCGCCATTCGCCGAGGCAGGCTCAGTTCGCCTCGCGTTGAAGATGACGGGGGTAGAATCTATAGAACTCGGCCAGCAAATACAAGGAACCGCAAATCAAGACGGGGCTGCCCGCCTTGGAGGCACGTTCCAACGCGGCCCGGCAGTCCGGCGCGGCAGCGGCGGCTCCGCCAAGGCAGGCGGCCAGCTCCTCGCCCGGCAGCATGCGTTCGTATTGCGGCAGGGTGGGACAATGCACCGGTCCCGACGTGAGCCCGCGCAGAAGCGGGGCCATGCGGTCGATGTCCTTGTCGCGCATGCAGGCGACGACCAGGGCGGCGGGTTCCAGGCGCTCGGACTGGAGGGTTTCGGCGAGCACTTCCAGCGCGGGTTCATTATGCGCGCCGTCCAGAATCCAGGCGACTCCGTACTGTTCCACGACCTGGAAACGTCCCGGGACAAAAGCCCGCTGCAAGGCGCGGCTCCGAGCGTCGGCATCCTGCACGACACCCAGACCGGGCGCAAGCTCGTCCCAGGCCGCCAGGGCCAACCCGGCGTTGTCGCGCTGGTGCTGTCCGCGCATGCCCACTTCCAGGCAAGCGGGCCGCGTGAAGACCAGCTTCGCCCCAACCTGCTCGGCCCGCTCCGCGAGCACGTCGGCGACCCGGTCATCCTGCAAGGCGCTGAAGGCCTTGCCGTCCTTGCGAATAACGTGAGCCTTGTCCCTGCTGATGTATTCGAGCGTCGGTCCGAGAACCTGGACGTGGTCCAGTCCGATGGGCGTGAGCAAGGCCACGTCCGAGCCGAACGCGCGCACTGCGTCGTAGCGGCCGCCCAGTCCCGCCTCCATGACCGCGAGCTTCACCCCGGCGCGCCGGAAGGCGCTCATGGCCAGACACGTCAGAAACTCGAAATAGGTCAATCCGGCATCTCCGGCCAGCTTGTCCACCTCATTGGCCGCATCGATCCATTGCCGTTCGGGAAGCCAGGCTCCGTCCACGAGCACGCGCTCGCGCAAATTCAGGAAATGCGGAGAGGTGTAGAGCCCGGTTCGAACGCCGTGCTCCCGTGCGAGACGCTCCAGGAATGCCGCTGTGGATCCCTTGCCGTTGGTTCCGGCCACATGGGCCACCAGAAAATCGGGCGCGCCGAACGCTTCGGCGAAGCGCGCGACACGATCCAGGGTCAGGTCCATGTGAAACAGTCCCAACCCGTCTAGATATTGGAAAATATCGTCAATGGAAGTGAAACGCATCTATTCCCCCCGGTTGCATAGTTTTCAAGTGTAGGAGCGCGGCGCATCGAAGTCCAGCCTTTCAGCAGCTCCGCGCTCTCAACTTTTTCCGTGCGCAAACCGAAAAAAACACGGTGCGGACTCGAAATTGGTACTTTCATCCGATGGCTGCCCCTGCCCCGACGAGCTTATGCAAGGAGGTGGAATACCCTCCCCTGCCGAGGAGGGTGCAGGTTACCGCACTGATTTTCCGGGCAGACATGATCGATGCCTGCGGGAGTCGAGAACCATGAAAAATCTCGCGATAGTTCTGGCACTGCTTATTCTGGCCTTTTCAGCCAGCACGGACGCGGCCGAGCGCGACGGCGCGCTCAAGCTGAACGCAGCCAGCAGTCTTCCTTCGCCCGCTCTTGAGTTGAAATTGCCTGAAGACGGAAGCTTCTTCAGAAATTTCAAGCGCTCCGACATGCCCCTGGGAGCAAACGCCGTTTCCGCAGCCAGAAGCGTTTTGGCCGTCGAGAAGCTTCGGCGAACCGACAGGATCAAGCCGCTTGAACTGCCCGCTTCCAGAACGTTCGGCAGGCTTCCTTCCGGAGCGGCCCTCGCGCTCCTGCTCGTGGCTCTTCTCCTGCTCCCCTTCATGGGCAAGACCGAGGTGCACTAAAAACGGACCCGCCTGCGAGCCGCTCCTCGGCCTCGCTTGTTGATTTGTTTCGCCCTATGTCGTAATCGTTTGTTTTGTTCGTAGTCTCCAAGGTTTCGAGGAGGGCGACGCCGCCATGGAAAACGTCAACGTCAGCATCCCGCTGCACCCCAGGTTGATCTACGCGCTCAGCGAGCTGGCCGATTCCCAGAACATCTCGTTCTCGACCCTGGTCCGAATGGTGCTGGAACAGCATCTGCGCCAGGAAGAAGACCTTGAGCACAAGAAACAGGAAGCGCGGGAAGGCGGCGACAAGGAAAAACGCAAATACGCCCGCAAGCCCATGGCGGTTCCCGCAGCCATCCAGTTCAAGGTCGGCGGCGCTGTCATTCCTCCCGACGAGATTGAAATGGTCAACATATCCCTGGGGGGGGCATTGCTCTCACTGCCCAAGGAACACCTGCTTCTCAAGGAACTCGTCAACAGTCCGGACAAATTCGATCTGGTGCTGACCCTTCCCGAGGAGGAGCAGCCCGTGCAGTTCACCAGCAAGACGAGCCGCGTACGAAAAACCCGCGACAAGGTACAGCTGGGCGTCTCCTTTGACGAATACAGCTATTACGACTTTATCAAGCTCTATAATTTTCTCGGATAGCGCCGGGAAGGGAGAAGCTTTTTCCTTGACCCGTGCGGCTCCCTCCGTATACGAAAATCATCCCGACCGGGCCAGTAGCTCAGGTGGATAGAGCAACGGCCTTCTAAGCCGTTGGCCGAGGGTTCGAATCCTTCCTGGCCCACCATTAACAAAAGACAAACCCGTCTCTCTGGGGTCATTCTCCGGGGTGACGGGTTTTCTTTTTTCCCTTGTTTCCAAAGGGTTTGCGCCCGT
>NZ_ATVA01000013.1:139893-429871 GCF_000420485.1 Paucidesulfovibrio longus DSM 6739
GGTTGTGTGAGATGACTTCGGCGTTTATTATCAAGGAGTTACGAGGAGCGCGGGCTTTGAGACTGTTTTGCGGTAGGTCGTCGTTCCCTCCACCATTAACAAAAGACAAACCCGTCTCTCTGGGGTCATTCTCCGGGGTGACGGGTTTTCTTTTTTCCCTTGTTTCCAAAGGGTTTGCGCCCGTTTCACATCTTTCCAAAGCACCTCTTCGCACCATCGATTCTCCCCATCCTCCCGCCTTTTTTTCTCTGTTTGGCCCCTGATTCTCTGTTTTCTCCGGACCAAGTCCGAAGCTCGTCCGGAAAGCTACATCCTTGATTGATATGGGTTTGCGGCTGGTTGCCGTTTTGGGCGGTTGTCTTAGGTCATCGCTCGATGCCGCAACCGGACGTTTTTTTCGAAATCACCCGCCTCGGCCATGAAAAGAAGCGTGGTCAACTCCGGTTTCCTGCCCCCGAAGAAGAAAAGCCGACGCTGATGGTCGGCTCTCTGGGGTGGTCTCCGGTCCGGTCGTCAGTCGGTGGCGAAGCCGAACTGGCGGCGCTGCTCGGCCCAGTCCTCGGGGAAGGTCTGGGTCAGCTTGGCCAGCGAGAGCCCGTTGGGTTCCTCGCCGTTGATCAGGGCTTCGACGATGTCGGGGGCCAGGGTCGTCAGCTTGAGGATGCGGGCCACATACGAGCCATCGACGTCGAGGGTACGGGCAAGCTCGCTGATGGACTTGATCTGGCCGGATTCGAGGATGTCGGCCCAGGAAAAGGCCCTTGCCAGAGCCTGGAGGACGGCGGACTGTACCGGCTCCTGCGCCCCGGGGATATCTCCATCCAGGGCCTTGGGCGCGATGACCGTCTTGCGGCCGCGCATGCGCCGGATCAGCATCGGGATGTGGATCTGCAGGTTGCCGTTGTCGGCTACGGTAATGGTCGGCTTCATTTTCATCGGCTTACCCTCCGTTCGGTGACTTCGCATGCCAGACCAGCCAGCTCGGCGATGAGTGTTGTCAGCCCGTTGGTGCGCAGCTCCATATCGATTCCGGTCTCGCGGATCTCGACCTTATCCACCAGGAGGCGGATGAGCCGGTTTCGCTCCACCGGGAAAAGGTCTTCCCAGAAGCCCTCGACATTCTGGAAGGCCTCCGACACATCCTGTTCCGTGATGCTGCTCCCCTGGTAGGCTCTGCATCGCTCGCTCACATGGGTCAGTTGTTTCGAGAGCTCGACCGCCTGGCGATTGACCGTCGTCAGCATTTCGGTCTTGCCCGACTGATCGCTGCCGGGTTTCATCAGTTCGATGGCTTGCTTCCGCGCCTGCGACAGCTCCATTTCGAGTTGGGCTTTCTGCTTGAACAGCCGCTCCCGCTCCACCTGCTCGATGTCCCGGGCCGCGAAGTAGGTTTTGGCCACCAGCGTCGGCGTGCGGAACACCGCGCTCAACTGCTCGACCACGGCCTGCTCGATGTCCCCGGCGGGAATCCGTTTGAGGGGGCACCGGCTCACGGTCCGCTTGCTGTCCTTCTGGCAGATGTAATAGGTGTAGTGGCGGCCGTTCTTGCGGGCGTAGGTCGGTCCCATCGCGCATCCGCAGTGGCCGCAGCGGATGACGCCTTTCAGCGGGGCGACCATTTTGGTTCTTGCCATGGAAACCTTGACCGGTTTGTTGTCCTCCAGGATGGCCTGCACCTTGTCCCAGGTCGTCCGGTCGATGATTCCTTCGTGCTCACCGGGGTAGCTGCGATCCTTGTGGGCAATCTCGCCGATATAGACCCGGTTGTTCAGCAGCCGGTAGATGTGGCCTGTATTCCATTCTGAGCCCTCGCGAACCTTGCCTTTCTTGGTGGTCCAGGCTTTTGTGCGGTATCCCTGTTCGTTCAATTCCTGGCCCAGCTTCTTGGCCGAGCCGATCTGGATGAATCGGCGGAAGATGTACTGCACCGTCCTGGCTTCATCCGGGTTGACCAGCAGCTTCTTGTTGTCTCGGTCGACGTCGTATCCAAGAATGGGTACGCCGCCGCAGTATTTCCCCCGGCGCTTGGCGGCCGCCACCTTGTCCCGGATGCGCTCGGCGATGACCTCCCGCTCGTACTGGGCGAAGGTGATCAGGATGCCGAGAAACATTCGGCCGGTGGGGTCGGTGGTGCTGAAGTGCTGGGTGACCGAGACGAAGCTGACACCCTTCTCGTTGAAGAGGTCGATCATCTTCATGAAGTCCAGCAGCGAGCGGGACAGCCGGTCGACCTTGTAGACCACGATCACGTCAATCTTCCCGGCATCGATGTCCGCCAGCAGGCGACGCAGCCCCGGGCGCTCCATGTTTCCACCCGAGAATCCACCATCGTCGTAGCGATCCGGCAGAGCCGTCCAGCCACGCATCCTCTGGGCTTCGATATAGTGTTCCGCCGATTCCCGTTGCGCATCCAACGAGTTGAACTCCTGTTCGAGACCTTCCTCGTGGCTCTTGCGGGTGTAGATGGCACAGCGCAGGGTCTTGTTTTTGCCCGGCGCGACATTGCTGTTATCAAGCATCCGAACCTCCCTCGGCTTTTCTGCCGTAAACCTTCTTCAGTCCGAAAAAGACCTTGCCGTTCCACCTGGTCCCGGTGATCTCCCTGGCCACCGCGCTGAGCGACCGGAAGGTGCGGCCTTCGAACTCGTAGCCATCGGCAAGGACGATCACCTCATAGCGCCGGTCGTTCCAGACCCGCACCAGTCTGGTCCCGGGCAGGATCGCTTCGTTCGATTTCCGCTCTTCTGGGATGCGTCGATTGACAGTGGCGACCGGGTCCTCCTTGGCGGCCTGCTGGAGATGGACCTTGGCCTGTTCGGACAGCCCGCCGTAGAAAAGCTCCTGGATGCGATAGGCCAGCCGCTTGATGAGGAATTGTTTCTTGTACTGGGGTGGCTCTTCTCCGTAGAGGTCGAGCCATTTTTCCCGGAGCTGTTCCAGGGACATGGATTGCAGCAGGGCCATCTGCCGAAGGACTGAGTTTCGGGTTCGGTCCTGATTCTTGCCGCCGGTGGCGGCGTTCTGTAACTCATTCATTTTCAACTCCTTATTTTGGTTTCCGGACGAGTTGTCATGAATGAATGCTCTGTTCCGGCAATGAATCAAGTCCTTCTCCGAGCACGGGGGAAGAATCTTCGAAAATCTCTAACTCATTGCCTACACATGCTTTTTTTGCCTTTCGGCGCAGGACCGCCGTGGCCAGAATCGAGGCGGCTGACTGGAGCCTCGCCTCACTCGACAGGCGGCCGGGTTTGCCGTTTTCGCCAAGGTCATCAAGCCCCGGCCCATCATTCATTTCCTGTACATCCAACATCGAACACCTCCGGTGGGACCGGGGGGCTGGATGGTGTGGATGCCAGAAAACGGCGGCGGTCGGGATGCGCGTTCGATGGCACCCACAACCGCCTCAGCTCCGCCTCTGGTCGGTTATCTGGTTTCTAACTACTCGTCCGGTTTCAAACCGGCATTCTTCAATGCCTTACCTACCGAGGGGCTCGTGGAAGTGTCGGAAATCAGGTGTGAGATTATTTCTTGACCTGATATGCATCAGGTTTATATTATTAGGGTTTGCTGGCGCATTGCGCCTTTTTGTCTTTCAACAGAAATGGAGACGCCATGGGCAAAGCGAAGACGGATGAGATAACGCCGTTGCAGCGGAAAACGCTCGAAGCGATATGTCGTTTTGTCAATGCCAAGGGCTTCCCTCCAACGGTGAAGGAACTGAGCGAGATCTTTGAAATCAGCCCGGCGAGTGCCCACGACCGGATCAACCAACTGGTGCGCAAGGGATACCTGAAGAGAGAGGACGGGAAGTCTCGCGGCATTGCCGTCGCCCGCCGTCCCAGAGAGATGGCCGCCGCCCTGGTAGCTGTACCGATTGTGGGCGTGGTGCCCGCTGGCAGCCCCATCCTGGCCGAAGAGAACATCACCGGCCAGGTGCTGGTCGAGTCAGCCGTGGTTCGTTCCGGAAAGCACTTCGCACTCCGTGCGGTGGGTGACAGCATGGTCGGTGCCGGTATCAACGATGGTGATTTGATCATCGTGCGGCAGCAGCCCATCGCCGAGGACGGAGACATCGTTGTCGCGCTTCTCAACAACGAGGCAACCGTCAAGCGGCTGAAAATCAAAGACGAGCTCATCGAATTGGTGCCCGAGAACCCGGAGGTACGAAAGATCCGGATCAGGCCGGAGGATGACCTTCGAGTTTTAGGCAAGGTCGTTGGATGGAAACGGAATTGATCGAGACAGACATGGAAGAGTAACGACAAAACGACAGGAGTAATTGATGGCAACTTTTAACCTACGCCGCTTTTCGAAGCCGGAGATGCTCCGGCGAATCGACAGGAAGCATCTCATTGCCTTTCTGGAACCTCATGCCGCTTATTTTTCAGCTCGCGGCGTAGAGTTGCCACCAGTCCAGCAGGAAGATGGCCTGGACTACAACGCCCTCAGCCACCTTTTGCTGACGCCGGACAGTACGACCCCGGATGATCTGGCCGAGGCGCTGTTTTATGTGAATGAGGTTTCGACCCCCGAGGGTTTTGACTCCATTCAGGATGAGATCGCCGGAACGGACATCGACGTGGAAATTGGCGAGAACGCCGCCCCTGCAGACTTGGCGATCCAGGTTTGGATGGCTGACCGGGAAATCATCGAGAAGGTACACGCCGAGCAGTTCTTCATGAACGTCAGGTCCTTCGAGTATTTTAAGACCAAGAAAAACCCGCTGCCGGATTTCGTGCTGCCATCCGAGGAAACCCTCGCGGCCCTTGAGTCCGATCTCGACGAATGGTTTTCCAAGAAACGTCGAGGTAAGTATTCCAAGGTATTCGTCTATCCCAAAGAGGGTCACACATGGTACCTCGTGCGCCATGGCAAGCCCTATGCCCGTGAGGCGGTCATTGAGGCCGGTGAGTCCACCAGCCAGTATTTTCGTCCTGAAAAATTCGACGTGCTTGCATACAACCCCGTCATCGGGGAGATCCGTATGAACGCAGAAACCAAAGGTGAGAAGGAGCTCTACCGCAAGAAATTTGGATTTCACCTGTTCGGAGACGAAGAGTTCTTCAACGAACGCAGCCGATTTGACCTGGAACCTTTGCGGCAAATTGGTGAGGACGCGCTCCTATGTGACGACGTCGATGGCATCGAGTATGTCAGGCTCAAGGAAGTTCAGGTCTTTTGGGGCGGCGCTCATAAGGACGTCGAGATTCGTCGGTCCGAGGATCTGTTTGCCTCCCTTCGTGATCGGGAAAAATCCCTTCCCGCAGGCGGAAAGATCGTGAAGGCAAGCTTCCAGATTAAATTCGACGGTTCGAAGACGCCCAGGTCGGTCACCTTGAGTTCAGGCAACCGGGCGCAATTCAAGCGGGATGGTGATGCCGAGGTTATCGAGCGCTGGCTCGGACTCAGGGGCTTTATTGTCGGAGCCGGAGGGACATCGGATGAGTGATCCCTTCTGGGCATATCTGGAGAGATTGCCTGGAAAGTCGGCGGCGCTGTTCGATTGGGATAAGGCGCTCTCCGGTTGGGACCGATACCCGTTGTTTCGGGATCACTTCCTTCAACTGACCAAGAATCACGCGACCGCCGTGGATTGCCCAACGGAATGTGGCCTCGGATGCCCACGGAGTGTTGTCACCCATGTGAAGACCAACATCCGGGCCATCTGCAATGAAAAGGAATATCCAGCCGTCCAACTCACCACAAGGCAGACCCTGATCTACCGGCTCAAGCAGTCAGCCATCAATGGCGCTATCTGCACGGCCTTGGGAATAGAACACCGAGAGTCGAAACTCGATGGACTGCCCCATACATGGAGACTGGGCGATTTCATACCCACGGCGGGGATGGACTTCCCGGTTGTTCTGACGATGCAGGACAGCATGGATGCGCTGGCAGAGGTCGTTCGATCATTATGTCTCTCGATCCCCAAGCCCTTTGTCCTGATCGCGCCCACGCGCCTTCATCTTAGTCCTGCAGTTGAAACACTGCTGGCGCAGAGAAGCAGCCCCTTCATTGCGCTGAACGAAGAACTGCACTTGGGAGATGTACCACGGTTTATGACCCGTCGGGACAAGGCCGCAATATTCGCACCCCTTATCGGCCAGGTGCCTGAGCCGGATTCTGGCGGCACGGTATTTTTTTCAACACCGCCGGGCACCACATGGGCGCAAATCAAGATTCAATTCCGTGATGGCCATACCGTCACAATATGGGCGGGAGATCAGAGCGGTCGATACACCTATACGCAAATGGGAATGGCGAGCAGGAAGAATGGCAATCCTACCGAACAATGGAAATTGCTTGAGGGGTTTGCCAACTCCCGTGGCGAGATCGACTGGCACAGCCGATACGCGTCGGACAAACTGAAGAAACAGAAGCAAGAGCTGTCGAAGCACCTGCGGGAATTCTTCCGGCTCGATGACGATCCCATCGAATGGATCAAGGACACCAAGACCTACCGGTGTAAGTTCCGCATCCTCCCGGAAGGTGCCGAGGTTTACTGACCACCCTTTTTAGCGCCCGACAAATCTATAGCCCCGATTCAGGATTCTGGATCGGGGCTTTTTGCGTCTTGGAGGCCCGCTCGGTGAAATTTCACTGGGGCCGGGCAAAAAAAGTTAAAAAAGTTTTCCTCTGTAAATCCACCACCAATCAGAGCCTTACGGGCTTTCCTCCTTCTTGAGCCAGGGCGTTTTTGGGGGTCGCAACGAAAATTCGCCAAAGCAGGGTGACAGGTCTGGTGAACACAAAAAGTTCACGACCGCCACCCGGGAAATTCATGCCGGACCTGTCTCCCGGTCGGTCCAGAAATGAAGGAGGTTCGGCATGAACCAGACAAGCAAAGCACACCTCACCCCACCGAAGCGGCGACTCATCGAGTTGATGCAGGACATCAACTTCGGCCGCATCACCAACATTCCGGTCCGCGACGGCGAGCCGGAACTCACCCCTGATACGGTCATCGAGCGCGAGATCAAGCTGGGCGGACAGAGCGGTCCCCGGCCCGAGCGCGACCAGGATGACTTCATCCTCAAGCAAGAGGTCGTGGCGCTGCTGGAGCATCTCGCGCAGATGGGCAGCGGAAAAGTCTGCCTGCTCGAAATCAAGCACGGTCTCCCGTTCCTGATGCGCATCGAGGAACGGGCAGCCTGAACACGTAACGACCTGAACCCTTAGACACTGGACAACAAGCTGGACGCATGGCGGAGGCTGTTGTGGGTGTCGCCGAGCCGAATACGGCAATTGGCGGCGTACCTGCGACCCCTTCGCCCACGCGACAGCTTTGTCCTGTGATCTGGCCCGTGCCGACACCCACGCGGACCTCCTCCTCGCTCCGAGGAGGCCCCGATGGTTTCACAGAATTCTTACGACGGCATCGACAAGTATGCCGCCAACCTCATTCGGCACAAAGCACGTCAACTCGTAGGCAAGGCCGGATTCACCGAGGACGACAGACACGACCTCGAACAGGAACTGATGATCGATCTGCTGCAGCGGATGCGGCATTTCAATCCCGCCAAGGCCAAGAAGACCACCTTCATGGCCCGGATCGTCGAACGTCACATCTCCACCATTTTGGAGGCCCGGTTCGCCCAATGCCGGGACTGGCGGCTCTGCCAAACCTCACTCAACGAACCCCTCGACAACGGCGAAGGCGACACCACCGAGCGGATCGACTTCCTGGACAGCGAAGGCTCTCTGGGAAGCGGCACCCGCGAGACAAGGGAGCGTCTCGCCCATGAGATCCGCATGGATCTCGACCTGGCCATCGCCTCGTTGCCGGAAGAGCTCCGGAATCTGTGCGTGCGCCTGCACGACAGCACCATGGCCGAAATCGCCCGGGAGATGGGCATCCCCAGAACCACCCTCTACGACCGGCTGAGCAAGCTGCGGGACGCGTTCCGCGAGGCCGGGCTTGAGGACTACCTGTGATCTCCGACGCATCGGCTCCGGCTCCGGTAAGTAAGCACCGTGCCGCATGGTGCGGCTATCCGGGGCCTCGGAAATCTGAACCTGAACGAAAGAGGAGTTCAACCATGACTCACGACACCTACAAGTACCGTTTTGACGAGTCGGTCCCGGCCCAGGAACTGGAAGACACTTTCATGCTGGCGATGCTGGCCGTCGAAAGCCTGCATGGCCGTTCCCGTGTGCGGATGGAGAGCCGGTTCAATCTGGACAAGGCCCGACGCACCTGCGTGATAGACGCCTCCACCGATGTCGGCAGCGACCTCGCCCGCATTTTCACCGGCTTCGCCACCAAGGAATACGGCGAACGCTCGGTCCTGATCGAACGTACCCAGCCGTCGGGTTGCGCCTGTGCCTCCAAGCATCGCGCAGCGCCCGCCGCCGAAGCGGGGGTGGCGGTATGAGCGAGCTGATGACCACCACCTATTCCATGTGGCGGCTGTTCCGCAACTGCCGCATGGCCTGCAAGTGGCGCTACATCGACGAGCTGGTGCCGCTCGAGCGCGACCCCAATCTGGCCTTCGGCTCGGTCATCCACGACTGCCTGGAGTGCTGGCACGGCGAGCGGAATCTGTCCAAGGTCCTCGACCATATCGACCGGACCTATCCGAACCGGGCGCAGGACGACCATCAACAGGCCGACTGGCATCTCGCCCGGGCCATGATGAGCGCCTATGCGGAACACTACCCGGCCGAAGAGTTCGAGGTCGTCGCGCTCGAGAAAACCTTCGAAGGTCCCATCGTCAACCCGGCGACCGGGGCGACCTCGCGCAGTTTCATTCTCGCCGGGAAGGTGGACGGCATCGTCCGTCAGGATGGCCAGTATTTCCTACTGGAACACAAAACCGCCTCGCAGATCGACGCCAGCTACCTGGAGCGGCTGTGGACCGATTTCCAGATCATCCTCTACGCCTGGTACCTGGAGCAGACCCTCGGCATCACGGTCAGCGGCATCATCTACAACGTCCTGGTCAAGGCCAAGTTGCGTCAGGGCAAGGGTGAGACCGAAGCCGAATTCGAGGCCCGGCGGGCGGAGCTGATCGCCAAGTCGAAAACCGGCAAGAGCAGCGCCAAGCGCAAGCTGCCGGAGGACGACGAAACCTTCCAGCAACGGCTCCAGGAGAAGTACCTCGAGCCGGGCATGTTTCATCGCGAGGTGCTCTACATCTCCCGCGACCAGTTCGAGGAACTGCGGGCGGAGCTGTGGGAACTCTCCAAGGCCATGCTCGACGCCCGTCGGCGCGACATCTTCTACCGCAACACCAGCTACTGCTTCCAGTACGGAAGGCCCTGCGCCTACTTCCAGCTCTGCCGCTCGGGCGGCAACCCCAACGTCATCGAAAACCATTTCCAACGGATCGCCCCGCACGAAGAGCTGCGGGACGGAGCCGGTGAAGACGCCGCTCCGGTGTTCTGAAATCCCAACCATAAGGAGACGAAGCCATGCTTCCCAAGACCAAAAGCAAACCCAAACACACGCTCTCGGATCTCACCGCCCTGGTGTACGGCCCGAGCAAGATCGGCAAGAGCACCTGGTGCTCGAAGGCCGATGACGCACTGTTCCTGGCGACCGAGCCGGGCCTGAACGCCCTGGAGGTGTTCCAGACCCCGATCACCTGCTGGGACGACCTCTTGCAGGCCTGCGCCGAGATCGCCGAGGGCAAGCACGAGTTCAAGACCATCGTCGTCGACACGGTGGATAACGCCTACAAGATGTGCTCGGACTACGTCTGCAAGAAATTCAAGATCGAGCACGAATCCGACCTGGGCTACGGCAAGGGCTACGCGCTGATCAACAACGAGTTCCAGCGCGTCATCAACAAGCTCGCCTTCCTGCCCTACGGGCTAATCCTGATTTCCCACTCCCAGGAGCGGGACATCGAGACCCGGACCGGCAAACACACCCGCATCGTGCCGACGCTGCCGGAAAAGGCGCGGAAGCTGGTCACCGGTCTGGTGGACCTGATCCTGTTCTGCGACCTGGACATGAAAACCGGCGAGGACGGCAAGCCTGTATGGCAGCGCGTGATGCGCACCAAGCCCAGTCCCAACTACGACGCCGGTGACCGCACCGGTCGCCTCCCCGAAGTCATCCCCCTCGATTTTTCGAGCTTCATGAAAGCCTTCAACAACACGGCAGCCGGAGCTGCGGCGAGTGCCGCCCGGCCGAAGCCGGAGCCGACCGCGAGTGCGGCGGCGAAACCCCAACAGTAAGGAGATCCGACCATGGAACACTACGAAAACCAATCCAACAGCAACCTCGACCTGGCGCAGTTCGACGACGCCTTCGAAACCGCCGAAGTCGAGGAACGTGAGTTCGAGGCCGTTCCCGACGGCAAGTACCAGGTCAACGTCGACCGGGTCGAACTGACCCGCGCCCAGACCTCGGGCAATCCCATGCTCAAGTGGACCCTGCGCATTCTCGCGCCGACCCACAAGGGCCGTCTGCTCTGGCGTAACAACGTCATGGCCAGCAACGAGAACATCAAGTGGCTCAAGCAGGACCTCTACACCTGCGGGCTGCAGCTTCAGAAACTCTCCGACCTGCCGGGCCACCTCGAGCAGCTTCTCAACATCAAGCTGGAGGTGACCAAACGCACTCGTGGTGAAAACGAGAACATCTACTTCAACCGTCGCATTGTCATGGCCGACGATGCCGGGGCTCCCGGCGCGGCGATGGACGACATGATCCCGTTCTGATGATGGACCGGATCACCGTTGTCGTCGACACCCGCGAACAGGAGCCCTACAGCTTCGATACAGACAAGGTTTCGGCGGTTCGCAAGGCGCTGCCCGCCGGTGATTACTCGCTGGTCGGCCTCGAGGAACGGGTGGCGGTGGAGCGTAAATCCCTGACGGATTTCGTCTCCACCGTCATCCGAGGGCGAAAGCGGTTCCATCGCGAACTGGAAAAGCTCTCCGCCTACGAATCCGCCTGCGTGGTTGTCGAGTGCAACTTTCGCGATCTGGTCGATGGCCGCTACCGCAGCGATGCCCACCCGCACGCGCTGATCGGAACGGTCGCCTCCATCGTCGTCGACTTCGGTGTCCCCGTCTACTTCTGCTCGGACCGGCAGGCCGCCTGCCGTTTTGTCGAGGAGTACCTGACACGTTTTCACCGGAGGATCGCGAGATGCCAAAAAGAAATGAGAGTAACCCGGCGCGACTCCGGGGAAGAATAGAGCGCGTTTACTATGCCGGACCCAAGTTCTCCGCAGGCCGACTGCTCACCCCGACCGGTGAGGAAGTCCAGTTCGCGGGCAATTTGTTCGCCCGTGAAAATCAGCCTGTGGTCCTGCTCGGGTCGTGGTCCACCCATCCCAAATACGGCCGTCAGTTCAAGGTCGACGGGATGGAGCACGATCTCGAACTCGATCCGGAGGGGCTGATCCACTATCTGGCCAACCATCCGGAGATCAAGGGCATTGGTCCGGCCAAGGCCAGATTGATCGTCGAGAGTTTCGGCGACGCCTTTGAAGAAACCCTTCTGAGTGACCCCGAACGCATCGCGCTGAAAGCCCGGCTACCCATGGACGCGGCCCGGCGGCTGCGCGACGAATGGTTGAAGAACCGCAGCGTCAACGCCGTCATGGCCTGGTTGTCGGCATTCGGCCTGACCCATCATCAGGTCACCACCCTGGTCGAAAGACTCGGCGGCAACTGCCTCGATATCCTGAAGGAAGACCCGTACATTCTCATTCGGGAGATCCGGGGATTCGGCTTCAAGAAGGTCGACAAGATTGCCCGCAAGCTGGGAACCCCCAAGGACCATACCCCTCGTATCCGGGCCGGGTTGAATTTCTGCGTCCGTGAAGCCCTGGACAATGGCCACTGCTGGATCGAATACGAGGATCTGGTCGACCAGGCCAATCTACTGCTGGTCATGGATGCCCTGGACAGCCGGGTTCGTATCGAGAGCGCCCTCGACGCGCTCATCGAAGAACAGGCGCTTTCCTGCGATTCCCACGGCGGGCGTTTCGTGGTCGCTCTGCCGGAGATCGTCCGCATGGAGCGGGAGCTGGCCGCGCTGTTCGGCCAGGCCGAAACACCCAACCCTCATTTTCAGTCCGTCAAGAAATTCGATGCTCTGATTCGGCGCTGCGCGGCGACGCTGAACGAGAAGCAGCTCGACGCAGTGCGCTCGGCCCTCCAACACAGCATCAGCCTGATCTCGGGTGGAGCCGGTTCGGGCAAGAGCTACACCATTTCAGTCATCAACACCATCTGCGAGGAGAGCGATCTGGAGGTCGTGCTCGCCGCGCCGACCGGCAAGGCAGCCAAGCGCCTGGAGGAAGTCAGCGGTCGCAGCGGCACCACCATTCACCGTCTGCTCGGCTATGACGGCAAGGGTTTCTCGCGCAGCAAGGAGAATCCCATCGATGCCGACGTCTTGGTGGTCGACGAGTTTTCGATGGTCGACGTGCCGCTGGCCTGGCACCTGTTCGAGGCGGTCGATTTGTCGCGGACCACGGTGCTGCTGGTCGGGGACCACAACCAGCTTCCGCCGGTGGGACCCGGAAACATACTGCGCGATCTGATCCAGACACGCGCCATCCCCACGGTCATCCTCGACAAGGTCGTGCGCCAGGCTGGCGTCCTCAAGGAGAACTGCACCGCCGTTCTTAAGGGCGAGGTGCGCAAGACCAGCGAGGCGTCGGTATCCGGATGCCGGGATTGGTATCTGGTGGATCAGTTCACCGACCCGATGGCGGCACGCTCGTTCCTGCTGGAGTTGTTTCAGGAGCGGCTCGATGCCCTGGGTTTCGACATCATCAAGGACGTGCAGGTGCTGACGCCGACCCACAAGGGGCCGCTCGGCACCAAAGAACTGAACGAGGAACTGCAGCGGCTCATCCAGCGCAAACTCTGGAACACCGAAGTACCGCCGGTCGCCATAGGCCGCCGCGCCCCGTTTCTCAAGCACGACAAGGTCATCCAGACCCGGAACAACTACGACCTGAACGTGATGAATGGTGCCATCGGCTATGTGGTCGATGTCCTCGCGAACGGCACCCTGGTCATCGACTTCGATGGCATGCCGGTGGAGCTGGAGAAAGGGTCGCCCGACCTTCAGGACCTGCAGCTCGCCTATGCGCTCACCATCCACAAAACCCAGGGTTCCGAGTTCCTCTGCGCCGTGGTGGTGGTCCACAAGGCACATTCCTTCATGCACCACCGCAATCTGCTCTACACAGGAGTGACCCGCGCCCGGCGCACCGCCATTGTCCTGGGCGACCATTGGGGCATCCAGAATTGCGCCAAGCGTTGCCAGGTGGATGACCGTCGGACCTTTCTGCCCCTGTTTCTGGACGCCGCCCAGCACGCGGAGGCCGATTTCGCCCGTGTCGCGGAGGTCGAATGAGTATGGGCGGAACGGATAACGTCAGGGAGTATTACCGGCTCGTCACCGAGATGGACATCGGTGACGTGGCCCGGGCACTCCTGCCGGGACGGATCACCCAAGAGACCGGCCAGCGCTTGATGTGCGACTGCCCCAACCATCAGAGCCAGTCGCGTCTGTCGCTGCACGTGATGCTCGACAAGCAGGGCTGGTACTGCTTCGGCTGCGGAGTCGGCGGTGATGTGCTGCAGCTCGTTGAGTTCATTCAGACGGGCTCGGTCACCGCCGGGCAATCCGGTCCGATGCCGGACAGCCACCGTCAGGCCCGGGACTATCTCGCCAAGAAGGCGGGCTTGCCGCCGCTGTCGCGCTATGGCCTCAGCCAGGAGCGTCTGGCCCAGACAGAGGCCGACCGCGCCTTCGAACTGCGGGTCAAGGACGCGCTGACCGCGCTGGCCAGGCTTTACCACGCCAGGCTCAAGGAGTCGCCGGAGGTCCTCGACTGGCTGAAATCCAAATACGCCCTGAGCGAGGAGACCATCGACGATCTCCTGATCGGCTACGCGGACAACGCGTCCGGCGCGGTCGCCCAACTGACCCGGGGCGAAGACGGCTTCTCCAAGCGGGAGCTTGCCGCCACCGGCGCTTTCCGGCCCACGAGCCAGGATGGCCTGACGCCATTTTTCGAGCGCCGCATCGTCTTTCCCTACTGGAGCCGTGGCCGGGTGGTGTTCATGATCGGCCGCAAGACGCCGTGGACCCCGGACGTGGGCTGGGAGCAAGGGAAATACAAGAAACTGCCGGTTCACGACGAGCACCAGCGGCCCTACGTCGCCGACTTCATCAACAACGCGCTGCTGTTCAACGAGGACTGCCTGCTGGCCAGGCCCGGCAAGGTGATCATCACCGAGGGGGTGACCGATTGCCTGGCGCTGATGCAACTGGGCCTGCCCACCGTGTCGCCGGTCACCGTTCGCATCCGGGCCGCCGATTGGGAGCGCCTGATCCCCAAGCTGCGCGGCGTCGAAACCGTCTACATCTGTCAGGACAACGAACTCTCCCAGGCCGGTCTCAAGGGGGCGCTGCAAACCGCTCGCACCCTGGCCGAACACAAGATCGACACCCGCCTGGTGACGCTGCCCTTGTCGGAGACACAGATCTCGGCCCGGCAGGAGCTGACCAAACGCTTCGGCCTGACGGCGAGCGTGGGGCCGAAGGAGCTGGCCAAGCTGCTGGCGGGACGTCCCGCCGAAGAGATTCAGGCGGCCGAGGCGCTTCTCGCCACCGCCAAGATAGACGTCAACGATTACATTGCCGCCGGGCATACCCGGGAGGATTTCGAACGCCTGCTCGCAGAAGCCAGCACGCCCATCGAGTTCGGCGTGCGCTCGCTACCCGAGGGCGCTGATGAGGAGGAACGCAACCGCCTGCTCGAACCGATCCTGAGGGAGATTTCCGAGCAGTCGCCGCTGGAACAGGCCCGCCTGCTGAAGCTGGTGCAGGAGCGCATCGGCGGTGGCGTTTCGATGGCCACCCTGAAAGAGCAGATCCGCGCCATCCAGAAGGACCGCAAGGTCGAGTTCCGTAATGAAAAGAAGAAGGCCAAGCGGATGTCCGGCGCGATGCCCGGATCATGCCGCGCCCGGGTCGACGAGGTGCTGATCGACACGGAACTGGAGAACGGCGCTCCCGACTACACCCTGGCCGCCGAGGCTGCCTACGACTGGTTCAACGCCAACGGTGCCCAGTTCTTTCACACCCTGCAGGGCGAGCCGTTCATGTATTTCGACAACGCCATCTACTGGATGGATTCACCGGACCGGGGCCGCAAGCGCCATTACGCGGCCATGCTCTACAAGCACACGGGTATGGTGCCGACCACGGGCGGCGGACGGACATTTTTCGAGGTGCTGCCCAGCCTGGCCATGATCCGTGGCCAGGTGCGCGACCATTTCTCCTGGCTGCACACCGATGTGGCCTCCTACACCGTCTATTTCAATCTGAACAACCCGGAGCACGAGATCGCCAAGATCACCCCGGACGAGATCCGGATCATGAAGAACGGCGGCAACGAGGACGGCATCATCCTGGACGGCTCGCGGAAGATGAAGCCGCTGAAATTCCTGCCCGACGCCGACCTCGAAGAGGCGGACCGGCTCCTGGTCGATCTGCTGGTGGGCAACATGACCTGTCCGCAGGGGGATCGCTTTCTCATCCTTTCCTGGCTCTCCTGCTTCCTGCTGATCGATTTCGCCGGGACGCGGCCCATGACCCGCTTCGAGGGCTCGGCCGGATCGGGCAAGACTACCGCCAGCAAGATCACGTCGACATTGCTTTACGGCGAGCCCCAGCACAAGAAGGCCACCGACGCGGCGAACTACACCGATGGCTCGCAGAACCCACTCATCGTCCTCGACAACATCGAGGTCAAGCAGATGACCGAGGATCTGACCACCTTCATGCTGACCAGCATCACCGGCATCGCCAAGGAGAAACGCAAGAGCGGCACCGACAGCGAGACCATCACCGAGCGGACCAAATGCCTGCTGAACACCACCGGCATCGAGCCGCTGTGCGGGGAACTTTCGGAGATCCTGTCGAGGTCCTTCGTCATCAACTTCGACCTCGCCAACCAGGCCAGCGACTGCTTTCTGGAATCGGAGGTCATCTCGGCCATCCAGCAGAACCGGGATCTGATCATCTCGGCCATCATGAAGCGGACCAGCCATGTGCTGGCGATGATCCGGGACGGAGCCCAGAAACAGGTCATGCGCCTGCTGCACCGAACCATGCCGACCCATGGCAAGCGCCGTTGCAACGACTATCTGAGCCTGATGTACCTGATGATGCTGGCCGGGTCCGAGGATCACGAGGTGACTACCGGACTTGAGGATCTGAGCCCGCTGTTCATCGAGCAGATACATTCCATCAACGACACCAGCCAGGAGATGGCCCGGGAGTCGAACCCCATCGCCACGGCGCTGGCGTCGCTCTTCCACGCTTATCGGAACGCGGTGGAGCTGGACGAGAAGGCCCGCTACGGCGAGGACGACCGGGCAAACCATGTGGTGGGGTTCATCGAACGCTACCAGGTGAGGTTCGAGAACGAGAACACCATGGAACCGGTGTCTGCGGGAAGGCTGCTCGCGGCTCTGCGCAGGGTCGGCCGGGAATTCAACCTCGAGTTCGAATACAAGAAGCCCGCCCAGCTCGGTCGGCGCATCAGCAACGACCTGGACGTCATCCGGGACGCCGGGTTCGACATCGACCGGCAGCGCAACGCCCACACTAAGAACTTCGAGTATTGGATCAGCGCGAACAGGGGGAAATGAAGGAGAACTGGTGAGTTATGCCTGTAATAGACGACGTTGCAGCAAGGTCTGCATATCACGGCGGCCGTCGGCAATCACCATGACATAAACATTTTCGGCCATGACTCGATAGATGATGCGGTAGGGTTTGAAAAATATCTCACGGTACTCGCGAAGCCCTATGGCCAGCAGTTCTTTTGGATAGGCTCCTCGCTCCGGGTTCTCGGAGAGGCTCGAAAAGGCCTTCTCTATTTGATCGAGAACGTAATCCGCTTTTCCCGGCGCGTCGTGGGATGCAATGTAGTCGTACAACTCCTCCAAATCCCGTGACGCATCGTCGGTCAGAAATATCTGGAAGGTCATCAGCGACTCTTGCTCCGGTCGCGAAGCCGCTGGATGACATCACCGGCGGGCTGGACTTTGCCTTCCTCGATCTGACGCGAGCCGAGCGCGAGGATCTTCAGAAGGGCCATGGTCTCCTGGGTCTGCTCATAGCTTTCGATGTCCTGCATCACGACCTTGGCTTCGCCATTCTGAGTGATGACCAGGGGTTCACCTTGCCCGGACATGTTGCGCACGATTTCTGCGGCATGGGCTTTCAGGTAACTGATCGGTTTGATTTGGCTCGATAGCTTCATATCCATCCTCCTTTGTATGACCAAATATAGTCCGAAAACAGGTCAACTGTCAATCTGAAACGCTCCGAGTCGCCACCGTGGTGGCTTGGAAAATCATCCAGGACGCTCTCGGGCGTCCTTTTCTTTTGCGGTGGTGCGGTGATCACCGCTCTCTCTTGCGGTGGATGGCCACCGCACGCCAAACCCTTGCCAGATAAGGCTTTCATGCCTTTTGCGGTGGTTGCGGTGGTAAATCCAGAGGTCTCACCCCCTATGGGTTGAAATATTTTTTCTACCTACCAACCCGACATCCCACGCCAGGCAAATTCCGGCCCAGCGTGAGAGACATTCCCCAAATACCACCGCAACCACCGCACTCTCTCTTCTCTTTCTTCATAACTATCTAAAAACAAATAACAAACAAAGAACTACCCCCTGCGGTGGGACAAGAAAACCTTCCACCGCACGACCACCGCAACCACCGCACATATCCACCGCAGCGGGTGGTCACCGACGGTTTCAGGGCAGCTCCGGTAAGTAACGGGAAAAGCGATTAACCCGTATTTCTGGAGCCCGAAGCCATGAGCCTTCTGAAAACCATGATCAAGCACACCGCCGGAGGGCAGGAAGCCTCGGCCGGATGTGAAACCCCATTATTACCACCGCAACCACCGCAGCCCGCCATCTATGTCTCCACCGGGCTCGACATCCACGAGATCGAAGACGCCCGCGACTGGCCTGAAGACATGGAGATCGACGGCACGCTGTGTCGCCGTCTGTCGCCTGAATACTTTGCCTGGCTACGTTCCCGCATGGTCACCGCCCAAACCGCGCACAAGGCCGGAAAGCTCCCCGAGGATGCCTGGAATACGCTGCGGCAGCGATTCAACGCCATGCAGGAACTGTCCATCCGGGAGTTCGGCAAGGAACACTTGCAGGAGGTCCTGCAGTCCTTTTCCCCGAAGAACTACCGGCCACCCGCGCTTCGTCCCGAGTCCCAGGAGAAACCCGTCGAAGCTCCCAGAAAGGACTGGATTTATCCCGGGAACCAAGCTTGGAAATGTAAGCAGCCGGTGACTTCCCAGGCTGTCGCCAAGGTCGACGCCATCCGTGAGGAGGCCATGGCCAAGGGCTGGTCCGAGGCACGCCTCTATCAGAACCAGGGCCGGTTTCGGTTTCCCTGCGGCGAGGACTACGGCCTGGTCTGCTTCGTCGATGGCGATCAGGAGATTGGCGAGGTCACCGAGCGTTCTATCGAAATTATCCATGGGCCGAAGTCCGGGCGTCCCAGCACGCTGCGGTTCTACAACCCGGACGTGCCGCAGCCGTGGATGAAGAAAGTGGAGGATTGAGCCGTGAAGAAAAAGAAACGTTACGCCAACGCCAAGGATGTCCTGCCCGAGGAACTCTTCGAGCAGATCCAGAAGCACTACACCGGAATTCTCTGGGTTTCAGCACCGAGCCGGTTTTACCAGGAACGCCGTGACCTTGTGCTTGCCCTTCATATACAGGGGATCAGCAGCCAGGAGATCTCCAACCTCGCCGGTGTGACCACCCGCCGGGTCAACCAGATCATCGCCGCCGAACGAAAAAACTGCCAGGAGCAGTTTTTCGCGCAAGCCCCGGAGGGGTGAGCCCCAGGGATGGGGTGAACAAAACAGGATCGGGACCGACAGTTGGCCGCCGCTTCCGGTAAGTAACCCCTGAACCGGCGGGAGCGCGTTTGGAGGCTAAATTGGTCTCCCGCCCCGCATCCCGGCATAAAAGAACAAACATTGGCAGGAAATCGATGTGACTTTGAGCAAACCTGACAAAGAGACAATGGACCGCTGGCACCGCAACGAGGGCAAGACAGAACCGCCCCGGCGCGGCCCTGGTGCGCCTGAAGGCAATCAGAACCGCCTGCGTCACGGCATCTTTGCCGACCGCTGTCTGACCCCGGAAGAGAAGGTCATGTTCGACGTGATCATCGAGCGTCTCAACCAGGACTTCGTGTTCAACAAGTCCAGTGACTTCCTTCAGGTCGAACTGGTGGGCGTCTACTCCGTCAAGCTGGTCCGCGCCCAGATCGAAGGGAACACCCAAGCGGCCGAGAGCCTCGACCGCATGATCCGCTGCCACATGAAGGATCTCAAGACCACCAAGATCGCCCGCGAGGGTGAGGAGCCGCAAGGTCCCCAGACCTCTCCGGCGGAATGGGCGGCGGCGCTGCTCGAGAAAGTGGCCGAGGCTGCCAACGCCCCGGGCGCGAAACCCTCCGGCCGCAAGAAACGCGGAAAGAATTGCGGATAACACCATGGAGGGCTTTTCCGATGACCCCGGCACACGGCGACTTGCAGCAGACAACTTCACGTGGAATTGCGGATAAGACGTGTTCCTTGCACTTTCGGAATCGGCATTCTCCGGCTGCCGATCATCATTTCCACTCCTCGATTTCTTCCTGCAGCTCTCGATATCCGCTTGGCATGTGTGCGCATAAGCCGAGCCGCATAACCCAAGTAGATATTGGCATGTTCGCGCCGGAGTTCTCTCACACAACCCAAGTAAATATTGGCATGTCGAGCCCCAGGCAGAACCGGCCAGGCCCCGCAAACAGCCATTCCTTCGGCAGCGGCCCTCACATAAGCCAAGCAGATATTGCCATGTGTGTTCCGCGCCTGGAGCGCACAAGCCAAGCAGTTATAGCCATGTGCGGCCGACAGACAGCGAAGGAGAAATTACGGTCAATCGATATTTCATGTCGCACATCCCTGTGCTCCACCCCTCCGGGGCGGCCTGCGGCCGTGCAAAACGGCTGTCCTGCCGTTTTGTCCCGCTCCGCCCGGGAGGAAGAGACCCTCCGTCATGATCATTCATCATCGGCGGATGTGTTCTTCTGCGGGCACTGTCATTCACTGTCTTCGACACTGTCTCGGCCAACGAAAACAGGAGCAGCCGAGGCCGCTCCCATCGTCGGGTCCGGAAGGATCAGAGGCGTTCGAGGGCTTCCTCGAGCTGACCGTCCACGAGGTGGGTATAGATCTGGGTGGTGGACACGTCCCGGTGCCCCAAGGCCCGTTGCACCACGAGCAGGTCATTGGTCGCGCTGTAGAGGTGGGTGGCGAAGGTATGCCGTAGCCCGTGCGGCGTCAGTTCCTTTTCGATCCCGGCTTTTTGCAGCCAGTGGGCGAGCCGGTTGGCAATCTGCCGCTGGCAGAGTCTGCCGTCCCGGTTCGACAGGAACAGGGCTTCCATTTCCGGACGGCCATGTCGGCGGCGCTCGGCCAGGTAACGGCGCAGCAATGTGCG
This sequence comes from Paucidesulfovibrio longus DSM 6739, assembly GCF_000420485.1. Taxonomy (NCBI): domain Bacteria; kingdom Pseudomonadati; phylum Thermodesulfobacteriota; class Desulfovibrionia; order Desulfovibrionales; family Desulfovibrionaceae; genus Paucidesulfovibrio; species Paucidesulfovibrio longus. The sequence goes on from NZ_ATVA01000013.1 coordinate 160,425, forward strand.
GAGGTCGGTCTTGATGAACTTGACCTGCGGTACATTCCCCTTGGCCCGCACCCGCAGATGTTTGGCGTCGAGGTCGATGTCATCCATGTCGAGCGCGGCCAGCTCGCCAAGCCTGATCCCGGTGCCCAGCAGCACCTCGATCATGGCGCGGTCGCGCAGAGCGGAGAAGTCGGTCCGTCCCTTGAGTTCCTTGAGCAGTCGTTTCTTTTCGGCGGTGGTCAGGAACACCGGCAGCTTTCTCGGCAGCCGATGCATGCGGATGGACCGGGCCGGATTGTCATCGACCACGCCAGCCTCGGAGGCCCAGGCGAAAAAGGCCCGCACCGCCGCCTTCATCCGATGGAGCGAGGCCGCCGAGCGTGGGCCGCGCCCGCTCTCGGTGACCGCCCCGGCGGAGAACGCCCGGTCGAGGAGCCCGGCCGTGATCGCCCGGCAGATGATGCCCGGGGCCAGCTCATCGGCAACGCGGGCCACCAGGGCAAGGTCCCGGCGGTATGCGGCTATGGTCGCCGGGGAGCGTCCTTCGGCCGACAGGCGGGCACAGAACGCCTCTGTCGCGCCCGTCAGGTCGAGGTCAGCCGTTCGGTTGCTCATCGCTGGACTCCTTCACCCTGCTGTGACCCATGGGTGTGCTCTTGGGCAGCGGCAGCTCCTCGATGCGCCCCGATTCCCTGGCCCATACCATCATCATGCGGAACACCCGGACGGTCTTGGCGACGGTGCGTTCAGCCCGCTCCTTGCCGTCGGGGAGTTTGAGCAGCAGATCCGACTTGTAGAACTTGCCGACCTGGGGAAGCCGGATCTCGGTGAGCTGGCGATCCGCCCCAAAGAAGACCTCCACTACATCGAGGTCCTTCCGGTAGGTGTAAAGGGTCCGCTCTTTCTTTCCGGATTCCCGCAGGTGGCCGATGAAAGCCTCGGCGGCTTGATGCACGGTGCATTCGGTCATGTCGATGTCTCCTTTGTCGGTGGCCCGGTGTGTTCAGGACAGGAACTCGTCCAGCTCCCGCAGCAGTTCCTCGACGTGACCGAGGGAGCCGACGCTCGCCCAGGTGATGTCCGGCTGCTTCGCGTCTGCTTCGAGCTTGCCGCGAATGCCCTCGATCAGCCGGGCGATATTCTCCTGCTTTTCTCGGTACGCCTTGAGTGCCTGCTGGCGGTTTCTGTCGTAGGTCATGGCCTGCCTCCGGTTCCGTTTTCGTGGATGCGGGACCATCCCGCGTCACATCCAATGACGCTTCTATTTCGTTGGAAATCAAGTGTTTGCAGAGATCTTTCTGCATGTGCCCCAAACCCATAACCCAAAGGAGATCAACATGTTGAAGAAGACCCTCGAATGGACCATCCCACTGGCGCTGGCCGGGATCATGACCGGCTGCGCCACCTACCGGCCTCCGGCCCAGATCCAGTCGGCGGTGGCCACCGTCAACCGCCACACGCCCGAGTACGTGACCGAGGCCAACAAGGCGCTGCGCGAGGTCGGCCACCCGGACGCCGAGCGCCTGACCGGAGTCGGTCTGCGCCTGCAGACCGCCGTGGACGCCCTTGACCAGTGGGCCAACGGCTCGAACCGGGAGGCAGGCCAATGAAAGAGATCCTTCAGGAAAACAGCGATGCCGTTCGCCAGGCCGGTGAGGCCCTGGTCGAAATCGGCACCGAACTGGCGGCGGGACGGATCGAGAACGCCCTCGGCCGTCTGGAAGCGGCCCAGCAGCAGTACCGGGCCTGGGCGGAGTTGGACCAGGCCATCATCGACATTCAGGAGGCTGTCCACGACAGGAAGAACACTCTGGCTGTGCAGCAGATCCTGACGGAACTGGTGGGCACCATCCTCGGCAGCGCCTTGAGGACGGGAATGCACTGATGGCGGTAACCGACAAGGAGCGCAAACTTGCGGCGACCCTGAGCGATCCCGTGTTGTGGGGGCAAGCCTACCTCTACAACCGGGATGGCTCAGGCCGCGACTATTGGCCGCATCAGGTGGAGGACCTGCGCTGCCCGGCCAAGAACATCATCCACCTCGACGGCCGGGACGTGGGCAAGTCCATCGTTCTCTCGACCGACGCGCTCCATTACGCCTTCACCACCCGAGGCGGCCAGGGCCTCGTCGCGGCTCCGCACCAGGGGCACCTCGATACCATCATCGAGGAGATCGAGTTCCAGCTCGACACCAACCCGGATCTGATGAACAGCATTGCCCTGACCAAGTACGGCAAGCCCAAGATCCACCGCAAACCCTACTTCAGGCTGGAGTTCACCAACGGTTCGGTTCTCTATTTCCGCCCGGCCGGGGCCTATGGCGACGCCTTCCGGTCCTTGCATGTCGGCCGCGTCTGGGTCGATGAAGGAGCCTGGCTGACCGAACGGGCCTGGAAGGCGCTGCGCCAGTGCCTCAAGGCCGGGGGAACCCTGCGCATCTACTCCACGCCCAACGGCCTGCGCGACACCACCTATTACCGGCTCACCTCGTCGGATCAGTTCCATGTGTTCCGCTGGCCGTCCTGGCTCAATCCCCTGTGGACCGAAGACCGCGAAGCCGAACTGCTGGAGTTCTACGGCGGCCGCGACAGCTCCGGCTGGCAGCACGAGGTGGCCGGTGAACACGGCAAGCCCTCCTACGGGGCCTTCAATGTCGAGCAGTTCAACCTCTGTCGGCAGGATCTGCTGGAGTATCAGAAGATCGTCATCACCGATTCCGAGCTACGCGATTGCGACACCGAGGAAGCGGCCCACGACCGGCTGGAGATGCTGCTCAACCTCACTCCCCGCAGCGGGCAGTTCTGGGTCGGCGGCGACCTGGGCTACACCAACGACCCCACCGAGATCGTCGTATTTCAGGAGATGGAGATCGGCGAGCGGACGCTGCTGAAGATGATCCTGCGCGTGCATCTTGAACACGTTTCCTATCCGCACATCGCCCAGATCATCGCGCTGCTGGAGCGTTACTACACCCCGGCTGGCATCGGCGTGGACAACGGCGGGAACGGTCTGGCGGTGGTTCAGGAATTGCTCACGCTGGACAAGTACAAAGGGCTGGAGCTGGAAGGCAGGCTCAAGGGATACGACTTCGGCGGCATGACCCGGCTGGCGGTGCGAGACGGCAAGGAAATCAAGAAACGGACCAAGGAGCTGATGACCAGCCTCATCAACGGAGCCCTGCAGCGTAAGCAGGTCATTTTCCCCTCGGACGACCTGGAGGTGGAAGACCAGTTCACCACCCACACCTACACCCTGCGGGACGGCAAGATCATCTATTCCAAGGGCAACGACCACATCATCGACGCGGTGCGCTGCGCCATGCTGATCCGGGAGGAAGGCAACCTCGACCCGGTCGGTGAAGAGGTGGTCTCGCTCAAGCCGGTGCTCACCAATCCGGTCTTCATCTGATCGCATCCTCCGACGCTTTCCACCCCGCTCCGGTAAGTAACCGGCATCGAGCCGGATTCGGCCCACACGGGCCGGATGTGCGGCTGTCATGGCCGAAACTACCGAGAGGATCACGTGGAAAGCACCGCCCATCAGGACGAACAACCCGAAAGCCTGGACACCACCGGCTTTGTCATCGCGCCGATGGCAGCAGCGGCCGCGCTCGACTCGGCCGCCTTCGCCAAGGTGAACGCCGCCGAAGCGATTCCGGCCACCTGGGAAGAACGCGCCCGTAAGGCCTGGGAATACTACGTCGAGGAGCCGCTGGTGAAGAACTGCGTCAACTCCTGGCGCACCTTCGCCGTGGGCGACGAGATCAAAATCACCAGCGATGACGAGACCCTCAAGGAGCAGGCCCTGGAGGCCGCCTGGCGGCTGAACGTCTCGCAGTTCATCAAAGACATGGTTCTTCAGCTCCTGGTGAAAGGCGACGCCATCGGCTTCAAACGCTTCACCAAGTCCGGCCAGGACATCGAGGAGCTGGTCTGCGTCAACCCGGTTTCGGTCAAGGTCAAATACGCCCAGGGCGAGCTGATCGAGGCCCGGCAATTTCCCGAGGACACACCCGGCGGCGGCGAATCCATTCCGCTGCCCGTCGAGCAGGTGGTCCACCTCAAATGGGACGCACCGGCCTTCTCGCCCCGAGGCAACTCCCTCGTGCTTCCCGCCTTTCAAGCCATCGAACTGCTGCGCGACTACCGCCGGGCCGAACAGGCCATCGCCAAGCGCTGGGCCACGCCGTTCCGCCTGCTCAAGGTGGGTGGCGCGTTCGGCCAGAAGATGGTGATGCCGGACCAGCGGATGCTCGAACAGGTCCGCGACATGGTCAACAAGATGGACATGAAAAGCGGCCTGGTGGTCCCGTTCTACGTCAACGTCGAAACCCACGGCACCGACGGCCAGGTCCTCAACGTCGAGGACAAGGTCAAGGAGGTGAAGGAAGACATCGTGGTGGCCTTGGGGCTGTCACGCTCGCTGGTGACCGGCGACGGTCCGAACTTCGCCACCGCCTCGGTGAGCATGCAGAAGATGATGGTCATGATCCGCGAGATCAAACAGGCCGCTCGAAAGCTCCTCGACTGGGTGTTCGACGACTGGATGGAACTGAACGGCCACGGCGACAAGAGCATCCAGTTTATCTTCAACGACCTCGACCCCAGCGACGCGGTCGATTTCAAGAAGCTCCTCATCGAACTCTACGACCGCAAACTCATCAGCCGCTCCAGCCTCCAGCTCAAGATGGACCTGGACCCGGACATCGAGGCCGCCAACCGCGAGACCGAACGCAAACAGATCGACCTGATGGACGAGAAACAGGTGAAGCCGGTGGTGGATATGGTCGTCTCCGGCATTCTCAGCGTGCCTCGCGCCCGGAAGATGCTCGGGATTCCGGCCGAGGATAATGAACCCACGGCGGAGGCGGCATTGGTCTGGTCGGGCGACCTGGAGTCCACCGGCATTGCTGCCGTATGCGACGAGTGCAGCCACTTCATTGCTGACACCAACCACTGCCGGGTCCACAACAGCGAGCGCACCTTCGACGCCCCGGCCTGTCGTTTCATCGACCGCCGGGAGCCCCGCTGATGCCGTCGGACCTCAAGCAACGCATCCAGGCGGCCACACTGAAGAGTCTGACGGCCCGCAACCGCTACAACGACCAGGTCACGGCCCAGCTCACCCAGGCGCTGAAACAGGCCGAAGACGAGGTCGCCCGCGCCATCCTCCAGTACCGCTCTCTCGGCTCCCTGCCGGACAACAAGCTCGCCGCTCTCAAGGGGCTGGAAAAGCTCCAGCTCGAACTCGACGACACCATGAAGCGGCTCAAACGGGAGCAGACCCTGGTCTTTCGCAAGACGACCAAGGACTCCTTCAAACTCGGCATCCAACAGGGAATTGGAGAGCTCGCCGACGCGGCGCTGCCGTTCTACGCTGACCTGAAGCCCGAGGGCATCGACAAGTTGGCCACCAAGGTGTTCACCATCGTCGACACCAACGCCCTCGACTTCATGGCGCAGTACAACCTCACACTCGCCGGTGACGTCCACCGCGAACTCGCAGACGGCATCAAGCGCACCATCCTGAACGGCGTCGCCACGGGCAAGGGAGCCGACGACATCGTCCGGGACATGGGCAAGGTGATCATCGACAAGGACTCCTTTCGCCAGGCCGGAAGCCGGGTGTTCAGCAAGGCGCAGTACCGCATGGAGATGATCGCCCGCACTGAGGTCCTCCGCGCCCACAACATGGGCAGGCTCAAGTTCCACGAGCGTGTCGGCATCCAGAAACTGGAATGGCTGGCCATGGAGGACGAGCGCATGTGCCCGGTCTGCGGCGGCCTGGACGGCAAGACCTTTCCCATCGACAAGTTCCCCCAGCAACCCGCGCATCCGCACTGCCGCTGCACCAATATCGTGGCGTGGCCGATGACCGTCTGCGGCAGCGAGATGGTCGCCAAGGCCGCAGCCCAGGCATCGCAGGGGGACGCCTGCATTCTCCCGCCCCATGTGCTGGAAGGCATGGCCGACGCCCAGGCCAAGGAGAACGCCAAGCTCAAGAGCGCCTTTGAAAACGGCGACATCGCCGACCTCGGCTCGCTGACGGTTAAACAGCTCCAGACCCTGGCGAAGCAGAACGGCGTGGCCATTGCCCGGACCAAGGCCGATTTCATCAAGCTGCTCGACCTGGCCGAACCCGGGATCGATCACGGTGACCTGGCCGGAGCGGCGCTCAGCGCCAAGCTCAAGGAACACAAGATCGGCCTGCTGCGGACCAAGGAAGAACTGGTCGAGCTGCTCGGACTGAAACAGGCGGAACTCAAACAGGCCAAGCTGCTCGCCGCCCAGATGGCGAAGATCCCTCCCGCCGAGGGGCTGGAGGGCATGACCGCCCAGCAGCTCAAGGAGATGGCGAAGGAGAACGGCATCTCCCTCAACATGACCAAACAGGAGACCATTGAGCTGTTGGACAAGCTGGAACCCGGCGTGGACCACAGCGGCCTGATGGGCAAGGAACTCGCGGCGGCCAAACAGAAGCACGGCATTGGCATCCTCAAGAACAAGCAGCAGCTCGTCGAGGCGCTGCAGAAGAAGGCCGGTGCCGACATGGCCGAGTCGGTCAAGAAAAAGGCGGTCGACGAGGCCAAGCTGAAGCTGATTCTGAAACAGAAAACGGCCCTCGAAGACGCCGCCAAGGCCGTCGTCGTTCCCGACACGCCGAGCAGCTACAAGGATTTCCTCGACGCGATTGCCAAGGCGGAACAGGCGGTTTCCGGCGGCACAGATCTGCCCCAGGAGCTGCTCGCGGCCCACAGCAAGGAAATCGCCCTCAAAAAACAGCTCTTCCAGGATCAGGTCGGCAAACTGAAATCGGCGGAGCTCAAGACGCTCGCCAAGGAGACCAAGGTCCAGTATTGGCAGTGGGCCAACAAAGACGAGCTGACCACGCTCTTCACCGAGACCGATCCCGCGAAAATCAAAGCGGTTCAGGCCAGCATCGACACCAAGCACGCAGCCTGGGCCGAAAAGCATGGCGGCAAAAAGAAAACCGCTCCGGCCAAGCCCGCCACGCCGAAGAAAGAGCCACCGAAACCGGCTCCGCAGCCGATCCCGGTCAAGCCGCCCGAGCCCAAGATCGGCAAGAAAGGCGCGGAGTTCGCCACCGTCGATACCGCGTGGCAGCAGAAGGGTCTGTCTTCGAAATTCAAGAAATCCGGCAAGGCCGCTGTCGGCGGCGCACACGAAAAGGAATTCTGGACCGATGAGAACGGCGACAAATGGCTGTTCAAGCCCATTGGCCGCAAGGACGATGAGTTCATCGCCTTCGGAGAGGAAGCCGCCTACAAGATCGGCCGCCTGATCGACCCCCATTCCATCGAGGTGCACACCATCCAATTGAATGGCCGCACCGGCTCCATCCAGAAATGGCGCACCGATCTGCGGGAAGACTTCGATTTTCGCAACATCCTGCCCCAGGATCTGACCACCATCGAACTGGAGCAGATCCAGCGCGAGCATGTGGTCGACTGGCTGATCGCCAATCACGACGGACATTCCAAGCAGTTCATCCGTGCCCGGGACGGTCGCGTCTACGGAATCGACAAAGGCCAGGCCTTCAAGTTTCTGGGCCAGGACAAGCTCTCGCTCGACTATCACCCCAACGGCGTCTGCGGCGAGGAAGAGCCGTTTTACAACAAGGTCTTCCGGGCGGCCAAGGAAGGGAAGGTACGGGTCGATCCGAACGCGACCCTTCGCTACATCCAGGAAGTCGAAAAGATCGCCGACGAGGATTACCTCGATCTGTTGCGGCCCTACGCCGAGGGACGGTTCGCCAAGGACCCGGCCGGGCTGCGGCATTTCTACGACCTGGCCCTGGAGCGAAAACACAATCTCCGGCGGGACTTCGAGGGCTATTACGCCGATGTGCTGGGGGATCGGGGTTTCCGCTTCGACAAGCTGAGTACCGCCACCGGCAAGAAAAAGCTGCTCTCCGCCGCCGAAGAGACCCTGGTCGAGGAGGCCCGCAAACTCGGCTGGCAGGGCAAGACGCTGCCCTTCGACAGCGGCGACGTGGAGGACCAAAACGCGCTGATCTTCACCGAGAGCTTCAAGGGGAAGAAGCGTACCGTGGTCAAGATGAAGATCCGGCCGGACACCGACCGCCGCATCGACGAGGTGCTGCGCAGGTATGTGCAGACGGCGGCCGGGGAAAAGGGACAACCGCTGGTCGAAGACAGCTTCTATCCGACGATTCTGGACGCCGTCAAAAACGTCAACTTCCACGTGGGCGACGGCAAGTACAACCGGACCAAGATCGACAAGGCCCTGCGCCTGCGCAAGAAACTGGAGACTCTGCAGAAGAGCGCCGACCCCAAGGTCAAGGAGATGGCGGACCACTATCTGAAATGGGTGAAGGAGATTGAGGAGTCCGTCGATTGGGACCGGGCCACCAATGGCGTTTTCGAACAGTATCTGCCCAAGCTCGACGCGCAGAAACCCAAGGAGAAACCGCCGTTCAAGGTGGAGCGCGGCAAGGTGACCCACACCAAGCGCAGGATCGGTTCCGGCACCATCACTGTAGAGGCCGACGACATCGACAATCGGGCGCTGTTCAATCACAACTCCCGCATGCAGGACGGACACCAGTACACCGTCACCTTCGAGGACGGCACCCGGGTCCGCTATCGCCCCTGGTCGGACACCAACCTCTATGCCCAGCGCGGCGAGCTGGAAATGATCCTGGAAGGCGACGCCACCCCCGGACGGGTCGAGGCGATGCTGGAAAAGCTCGAACAGCTCGGCATCGATACCCGGGTGGCCACGGCGGAAAACGCCGAGCAGATGTATCTCGAAAAGCTCGCCTACATCCGCAAGACCGACAAGAGCGCCGACTTCAAACGGCTGCAGAAATCCCTCGACGACCGCAACGCCACCACCACCGAGCGGGTTCAGGCTCTGCGCGGCTATTGGCAAAAGGAACTGGGTGTCCAGGACATCACCCAGCTTTCCGGGTACAACCCGCTGGGCGAATACCAGGCGGGCTTTCTGGACCGCGACGCCAAGGGCGGATACCGGCACCAGTTCCGGTTCGACATCACCGAGGAGGACCTGGAAAAACAGATGAAGGGCTACTCGCTGGTCCACGATCTGACCAACGGCGAGAGCATGTCCGGCTTTATCGACTCGATCATGGAAAACAACGGAGCCATGGTCAGCACGGTCGAGAAGATGCGCATGGGCGTGGCTCCGGGCGGAATGTCCCCGGTGGCCGACATGCAGACCGGTGGTGCGAGCTATTTCTTCACCCGAATCAAGAAGCAACCGGCCAGCGACGCCTCACCGGCCCTCTACTTCAAGAAACAGATGCTGCGGCGCATGGACGCCATCAGCTATGACCATGACGCCTACGGCAAGGTGATCGACGACTACGTGCAGCGCAACCGGGGAGCCAGCATCGATGATTGGAAGCGGTTCTCGCAACGCCATGGCAACGAAACCATCTTCAAATACTCGGTGACGCTGCTGGACAACATCGAGTTCATCGTGGCCAGAAGCGACAACGAACGCCGGGAGATCATCCAGAGTTTCACCCGGCGTGGCATCAAGAAACTGCCCGACGGGCGCAAGGTGGAGGACATCGTCCATACCTCGCAAAGCTGGAGCAAACGCAAACAATGACCATGAAGGACTTTATCGAACAGGAGAAACGGCGGCTGCAGGAATCGCTGCACTGGTTCAACAGTCGGGGCAGCCGCATGACGGTCAGAGAATCCGGGGATCTCTTTCTGGATACCCTGGTGGACAGCTTCACCGTCACCCGGATCGCACCCCATTTCGACGCTGCTGGCAACCATCTGCGCACCGATTTCTGGCTGTTGTGGAAGGCGCTCGGTTACGACGAGGGCTTCCAGCACGCCCACACCATCAAGGTGGTGGATGTCCGGGTCGAAGATACCCTGACGGACGAACATGACGACACGGAGGTCGAAGGCTGGCTGATTGTCGATATGACCGACGACCTGGGCCGCATTCACCATGTCGAAATGATCGAGCCGGTCTCGGAGCCCGAACTCGCGGCGGACTGGCAATGCTGGATCGCCTACCGCCAGAAAAACGCCGAAAGATTCCACCGGCTCGACGCCCAGCTTCTGACCGAGCATCTCCGGATCGCGGAGGACTGGTCATGAAACTGCGCTATATGATCGACTCAATAATGGCCGACCGGCAAGCCACCGTGCCGGAATACGTGCCCGTGGGCGTCTGGGTTCAGGGACCGGGTCCCGGTCTGGATGTGGAGATGTACTACCTCGACCGGGGACCGAACGGGCTTGCCGACCGCAAGGATGAGGCTGCCTGGGTGGTCAACCGTCTGGTCGAGGTCGGGGCCACCTCGCTTCCGGCGGATTTTCTCGAATACCACCGGCTGTCCCGCTCTCCCTACGACGGGGTCTTTTCCGAGATCACCGAGACCGACGAATACCCCTCCATCGACGCCTGCGGCAAGGCCGTTCTGGCCCGGCTGAACCCCGCCCGCTGAAATTCGCCGTCACCCTCCGACACATCGCCGACGCTTCCGGTAAGTAACCGCTGAACGCTCCCCGCAGGTCGCGGAGAGCACAGCAAACTGACCGGAGACGTTGATGGAACTGTTCGCCACAGACCTGGAAAGGCTGGCGTTTCTACTGGAGGCCGATGCGGCGCTGACTCTCGATCCCGATGCGCTCGGGTCTGAGGCCGCCGAACAGTCCGCTCCTGAAGAGCTCCCTCCCGAGAAACGCCCCAAGTACATCACCAACTACATCGGCAGTAAGCAGAAGCTCGTCGACTGGATCTGGAAGCATACCCCGGAAGGCGTTGGCACCGTGCTCGACGCCTTTTCGGGGTCTGCGGTCGTGGCCTACATGTACAAGACCAAGGGCCTCCAGGTCATCGCCAACGACCGGCTCCGCTACTGCCACCATGCCGCCAAGGCGATCATCGAGAACAACTCGGTTCGCCTGAGCGAGGACGAGATCGAGGCACTCCTGGCCGACAACGCCAAGGCGGGCAGCTTCGTTCAGGACAACTTCAAGGGCATCTTCTTCGCCAAGGGTGTCCATGCGCTGATCGACACTATCCGCGCCAACTGCGACAAGCTCTCCGGCTTCAAGAAAGACATCGCTCTGTTCGGCCTCGGCAAGACCTGCATGAGCGGCAAGGGCGGTTTCGGACACTTCTCGTCCTCCACCGACTATGGCCGCCGCCAGGACACCCCAGACGAATTCAAGGATCGTCTGCGCAAGAACCTGCAGCGCATCAACGCCCTGGTCTTCGACAACGACAAGGAGAACAAGGCCCACCGGCAGGACATCAACGACCTGCTGCCGAAAGCCAAGGCGGATCTGGCCTACTTCGATCCGCCCTACGCCACCGAGTTTTCGACTACCAACTACGAGCGGGCCTACCACTTCGTGGAAGGGCTCATGACCTATTGGGAAGGGCTCGAAATCAAGGCCGACACCAAGGTCAAGTATTACGAGACCGACCACAAGACCGTCACCAAGGCCAACGCCAGCGAGTTCTTCCAGACCTTTCTCGGCAACGCCAAGCACATCCCGCACTGGCTGATCTCCTACCGCGATCACGCCTATCCCAACGAGCAGCAGATGAAGCGGATCATCGGCTCCTTCGGCAAGCAGAGCCGGATGAAATCCAAGGATCATCACTACGCCATAACCTCCAAGCACGGCGAGGCTTCCAACGCCAAGGAGCGTCTGTTCGTCTGCGCTCCCGGAGCCAAGGCCAGCGCCGAGCGGGAGGAGAAACCCGTTCCGATGGCCGCCGCAGCGAACTTCCACACCAGCATCCCCGTGGACATCCGGCTGGGCGAAGGCGAACGTCTCGCGACCGAGGCCATGGATGTCGGCTCGGCGGGCGACCCCCAGTTCAGCTTCGTGCTCTGCCGCACCGGGACCAACAAGAACGGCGACCACTTCACCGCCGAGGAGTTGTCCGGTCGGCACATGACGGCCGTAAACAAGAAGGTCGATCTGCAGCATTCGCAGGAGTTCAACGACATCGTCGGTGGCATCGTCGCCGCCGACTACCTGGAGGACGACAACGGCGGCCGCGTGGAATGCGTCGGCGAGCTGTACGTCCACGACACCCCGGCCGCCCGGCTGGCCTACAAGCTGATGAAGCGCGGGATCATCTCCCAGGTCTCCATGGAGTGCGATTACCAGGAGGGCGAATGCTCGGTTTGCCACAAGCGCTTCCAGAACAAGGCCGACTACTGCACCCACCTGCGTAAATTCAAGGGCCGTGATGTGGGCGGCCAACCCGTTTTCGAGATTCTGCACGGCGTCACTTTCACCGGACTGGGACTGCTCGACCGCAAAGGCGCGGACGAGAACGCCAGGATTCTGCAGGTGGCGTCCCTTCAGAGCCAGCCCGACCAATCCCAACCCGAAGGAGATTCCACGATGGAAGACAAAACCAAACCTACCGATGAACCGGCCGTCGAAGCGGCCAAGAAGAAACCGGCCCAGCAGGAAGGCGATCCCGCTCGCGTTACCGACCTGGAAAAGGAAAACCGGCAGCTCAAGGCCCAGGTCGCCGAGCTGCAGAAACGCGTCCAGGAACTGGAAGCCGAACAAAAGGCGGCCGCCTGCCGCTCCCGGGCCAAGAAGCTGCTCACCCGGCTGGAGAAGCAAGGGCTCTCCTTCGCTTCCGATGAGAACCGGGAAGCCGAGCTGAAACGCCTGGCCGAACTGTCCGACGAAGCCTTCGCCGCCACCGAGGCCGCTTACGAGCGCCTGCCCAAGTCGGCCAAAGCGGACAAGGAAGAGAAACCCGCCGACAGCGACCAGGGCGGCAAGCCCGCCGCCAAGGCATCGACGGAAACCCCGCTACGCAGCGACGCCGGTGTCCGGCCCCACGATGTGGACGACCGCAAGGTGTCGCTCGAAGACCGTCTGCGCGACGGGTTCATGGCCGCTTACCGCAACCGTGTCGGCGAGGACTCTCCCGAACACTCGCAAATCAACGCATAAGGAGGAAACACCATGTCATTCATCAATCCGTGTCACCGCAGTCTCGCCTATGGCGACGGCCACATCCAGGGCGACGGCCAGCTCGGCCAGGTGGTCCGCGTGGTCGGCGACGACCTGTTCGCCGTTAACACCGATCCCACGAAGCGCTCCTTCGGCATCCTGATCAAGGACTACGCCGGTGGCGAAATGCCCGGCATCTACTGTGACGGCGGCGTCTACGAGACCGACGCCTTCGAAGGAACCGTCGTCGCCGGAGACGACCTGAAAGTTTCAGCAGGCGGTCGCCTGACCAACGGCGTCGCGGCCGGAGAGCACGTCGTCGCCCACGCCATTTCCGTACAGAGCGGCGTCCTCAAATTCCGCCTGCTCGTCTAACCCAAGGAGCCAACGCACATGAAAACCAATCAGTTGAAGATCCATTCCCAGGAGTACATGGAAACCATGGCGCGGCTCATGAGCGAGGCTCTCGAGTCGCCCGAAGGCATGCGGGCACTTGCCGCCGCCATCGCCGCGCCCATCGAACAGGAGATCAAGCGTAAGGAGATCTCCTCGCTCCTGCTCACCAAGCACACGCTGCCCAAGGGCGAACGTCCGGTCTATCAGAAGAAACCGACCGTCAAGGCCCACTGGATCAGCAAGGACGGCGACGCCCAGGAGCAGGAGGTGGGCAAGGACGAGGTCGAGTTCCCCACCAACCGCATCCACTCCAACCCGATGGTGGACGTTTCCGTCCTCAAGAACGGCAACATCGGCACGCTGATGGACATCCAGACCAGCGCCGCCGACGCCATCCGCAAGGAGATGGACCGCCGCACCATCTCGGTGCTCTCCTCGGCCATCCCGGCGACCAACACCATCGAGGTTACCGGCGACCTGCTCACCGAGGATGCGCTGAACGAGGCCATCTCGATCATCGAGGATCTGGAGCTGTCGGTGAAGTACATCGTCATGCGCGGCCGCCGATTCAACGACATGCGCGGCTGGAACCTCGATCCCCAGACCAAGCTCGAGCTGCGCCAGAAGGGTGTCATCAAGAACTACGGCACCGGCGGCATCCTGTTGACCGCCTCCATGCCGCTGGACGAGATCATCATCGTCCCGGATGAAGAGGTCGGAAAGATGCCGGTGCGCGAAAACCTGAAGACGGAGTCCATCGATCAGAAGACCCGCTTCAAGACCGGCTGGCTGGTGTGGTCCGAAATCGGCCAGGGCATTACCCGCCCTGACATCATGGCCAAGGTCAAACTGGTTCCGTAATCCGGGAGGTGACGTGAGATGAATCGAATCAAGAACATCCGTCCCGGCGTTCTGGTGATCCCCGACGCCGGGCTGAAACTCAAGCCCGGCCAGGTGGTCGAGGTGGAACGCCTCACCAAGCAGATCCAGGCGGCGCTCAAGAACGGCCGCCTGGCCATGGCCGACAAACCGAAGCAGGAACCGCTCGCCCCTCCAGAGCCAGACCAGGACGCGGAACCGGTGGACCTGAGCAAGCTCTCCGCCACCGACGCGATTTCCAAGGTCAACGAGGAGGCCAATCCGGAGACCCTCAAGGGCTACATGGAAACCGAAAAACGCCGCACGGTGATCGACGCGCTCAAGAGCCGTTTGGAGGGTCTGCAAGGTGTTGCTGAGTGACCTGATCGCCGACCTGCGGCTCGACTTGTCCGATCCGGGCGCATCTCTCTTCGAAGACCAGACTCTGGAGAGATGCGTCCGGAAGGCCGTTTTTCGGGTCGGCCGTGACCTCGACCAATCGCTGACGATCACGGCCGGAGAGATCACCCCCGATCCCACCGGCGAGGTCCGCGAGCTCCTGGTGATCATGGCGCAGATCCACGCCTGCCAGGTCATGCGTTCGGCCACCGCCAACGCCTTCTCCTTTTCCAGCGGCGACAAGCGGGTGGATAAAACCGGCCAGCCCGGCCACTGGGCCAAGCTCGAGGCCGATCTGCTCGCCGACTACCGACAACGTCTCACCGAGCTACGTCCGGCCACCCAGCTCGATCAGGAAGCCTACATCCTGACTCCGAGCGGCCTTACGCCGGTCATCTACGAACAAGGGATAGACCTCGATGTTGTTGAATGACCGGGAACGCGCCGAAGCCGTGGCCGACGTCGCCCGGCTGATCCTCTCCTCGGGCCAGACTGCACGCGTCCTGCGCGTGGTTCCCGGCGAACGGCTCTACGGCACCGACGATGCCGAATACACGGAAATCTCCGTCATCCCCCTCGAACTGAACGAAACCCCGCCGGAGGAGCTGAGCGGCAAGATCGACGCGCTCGCCTGTGTCCTTCCGGATGCCGATGTCCGGGGTGAAGACCGCCTGGCTTCAGACAGGGAAACCTATCGCATACAGAGTGTGGAAGAAGAACACTTCTTCGGCACCGTCACTCACAAGAACCTGCAACTGGTGAAGCTCAATGGGCGTTAGGCGGACCGGTGACTGGGACAAGGCACGCGCCAAGCTGACCACCGGCATGGGGCCACGCCTGGCCACGGCCCTGCGTCAGGCCACGATCCGCAACGCCCTTTTTCTGGTGCGCGAGATCCAGCGGGGGATTCGCTCCCAGGCCCCGGGCGGACAGGCCTTCGTGAAACTCGCCGAGAGCACCACCCTGCGCAAAGGCTCCAGCAAGGCGCTCATCGACACCGGCTTTCTCGTCAACGCCATCACCCAGAAGATCATGACCGACAAGGCGTTCGTCGGCCTGCTGCGCGGCACCGTCAACAAGGACGGGGAAGACATGGTGAACATCGGTGCCGTCATGGAGTACGGGGCCACCATCAAACATCCGAACGGCGCGACCATCATCATCCCCGCCAGACCCTTTCTGCATCCGGTGATGGATAAGTACCGCGAGCAGATCCTCCAGAACTATCGCGAGGCGATCCGCTCCGCGCTTTGAGCCTCCGACACATCGCCAGCGCTTCCGGTAAGTAACCAGGCAGAAAACGGAGGCGTCCCTTGAGCACGATACAGACCGTCACAGAAACCCTGATCCGCCTGGCCAAGCAGGCCATCCACCCGGACACCGTGCTGGTGTTCCCGGATGACCTGTTCGAGGTCCAGCGCACCCCCAGCGTCATCCTCCAGGGGCCGAAGCTGGCGGAAGACCGTTTCCGCCGCAGCCAGAGCCGCCTGTTCGAGAAGAATGTCGCGGAGCTGAGTTTCGAGGAGTGCCGGTTTCCCCGGCTCTATCACCTCGATTTCGACCTGGTGGTGACCGTGGACCGGGAGGCCGAACTGCTTGGTTTTCACGAATCGGTGTCGCGGTTCCTCCAGCTTTACCCGGAGGTCGCCATCGCCGACCAGGGCAGCCTGAACCTTACCGAACTGGTTCCTCTGGGCGGCCTGGCCCGGGTGAACCTCTCCAACCTCCGGCAAAGCTCCGGACGCATCCGCATCGAATCCTGCCCGGTGTACGACGGCGACCTGCGCGACGGTCGGCTGATCCGGGACCGGACCTTCCAGTTTCACGGCGACGTGACAGAGCAACGAACCATTCAACCGTAAAGGAGAACAACCGTGATCGAGATCAGAAACCTGCAGTTTCAACCCCTGACGTTCAACCTCTCCGGCCAGGGAACCCTCCACCTCGGGCCGCGAGAACGCAAGAGCATCGCCCGCAAGGACCTCTCCGCCGAGATCAAGACAGCCGGAAAACGCGGCCTGGTGCGCATCACCGACCTGACCGGCGGCGCGGAACCGGAGCCGGAAAAGCCCACGGCGACCGATGACGCCGGAACCGATGAGGCCAAGACCACCAGCAAGCGGAGGAAATAACCATGCCGACCTATCTATCGCCCGGGATTTACACCCGGGAAACGGACTTCAGTTTCTATGTAAAGCAGATCTCAACCTCGTCGGCCGCCATGGTCGGGGTGGCCGAGAAAGGTCCGATCAACAAGCCCGTGCTGGTGACGAGCTGGGAGCAGTTCATCAACCGTTTCGGCTCCTATATCAACGAGAGCTATCTGGCCTACGCCGCCCGGGCGTTTTTCGACAACGGCGGCTCGGTCCTCTATGTCACCCGCATCGCCCATCTCACCGATCCCACCGACCGGGACACCCTGACGGCGCTCAAATCTTCCATCGTGCTGCAGAACCGGGAGGCGACGCCCGCCGACGCCCTGCGGATCGAGGCCGTGAACGAAGGCGTCTGGGGGGACCGGCTCTCCGTCTCCATTGAGGATGGCTCGCTCGACCCGGCCAACCATTTCAACCTGGTGGTCCGGCATAAAGGCGATGTGGTCGAGGTGTTCAAGGATCTGAGCATGGACGAGACGCTGCCCAACCATGTGGAGCTGGCGATCAACGACCGTTCGGATTTCATCCTGGTCCAGGATCTGGCCTCCGCAACGGGAGCGCCCGGCGACCGTCCGGCATTGGGCGTGTTCACACTCACCGGCGGTGACAACGGGCTGACCGACCTGGCCGATGCCGATTTCATCGGCGATCCCTCGCAGCATACAGGCATCTATGGCTTTGACGAGATCGACGCCCTGAACCTGCTGATGGTCCCCGGCGTCACCACAGTGCCGGTGATCAACGCCGGAATCGCCTATGCCGAGGGGCGCAAGGATCTGCTGTTCATCGCCGACACGCCCATGCACCTGGAGCCGCTCGAAGCGGTCGACTTCCGCAAGGGACAAGGGATGTACAGCCACGCGGCCTTCAACTCCTCCTACGCGGCGCTCTACTACCCCTGGCTGGAGATCAGCGATCCGGTCAACTCGCGCAAGAAGCTGGTGCCGCCCTGCGGCGCGGTGGCGGGATGCATCGCCCGCAGCGACCAGAAGACCAACGTCTGGAACGCGCCCGCCGGTATCGACCGTGGCCGCATCTTCAACACGCTCTCCCTGGCCTACAAAACCAGCCGTGGCGAGCGCGATGTGCTCTATCCGGAAGGGGTCAACGCCATCGCCGTGTTCCCCGACACCGGCATCAACATCTGGGGCCAGAAGACGCTGCAAAGCCAGCCCTCGGCCGTGGACCGCATCAACGTGCGCCGTCTGATGATGTTCATGGAGGAAGCCATCTCGGAATCCTCCCGCTTCGTGGTGTTCGAGCCGAACCATCCCCAGACCTGGCGTGCCCTCGGCCGCCTGATCAACCCCTTCCTGCAGGACATCAAGGACAAGGGTGGCCTCTACGACTTCGCCTTTCAGTGCGACGAGGAGACCAATACCCCGGCGGTCATCGACCGCAACGAAATGGTGGCCCGCGTGTTCGTCAAGCCGACCAAGACGGCGGAGTTCATCGAGCTGAACTTCATCCTGACCAGCACCGGCGCGGACTTCAAAGAAATCATCTAACGGGAGAACACGGCTATGAGAAGCGGAAACATGCCCAAAAGCCTTTACCAGAACTGGCAATTCGCCATCGAGGTAAACGGCTTCGACGTGGCCCTGTTCCACAAGGGACAGGAGCCAAAAACAGAATTCGAGGAAGTGGCCTTTGCCCCGGCTGGATCGATGTTCGACCAGAAGGTGGCGGGGCGGGTCAAGTTCGAGGACATCACCCTCGAGAAAGGCACCCTGCAGGACGGCTCCGACGAGGCGGCACGCGAATGGATCAAGAAACAGGTGGACGTGAACGCCGTCACCGGCGGCCTTCCGGCCGACTACATGCGCGACATCGACGTTGTCCGCTACGACCGCACCGGCAACGAGACCCGCCGCTGGACCCTGCACGGGGCCTGGGTGAAGGCGCTCGAATACGACGAGCTCGAAGGCGGCAACACCGAGAACACCATCGAGAAGCTCACCATCTGCTTCCAATACTGGACCTAAACCGGAGGATCGACCATGTACAGCTTTGAACTGCCAAGCGGCACTGAACTCGAGCTTCGGGAAATGACCGGGGCCGAGGAAGAACTGCTCACCAACCAGCGCCTGATCCGCTCCGGAGACGCGATCAACCAGGTGCTCCGCAACTGTTTTGTCCGGCTGGGCGAGAAGACCGACCCCGATCTTTCCGAGGTGATGAATCTGCTCTCGGGTGACCGGTTGTTCGCCCTGGTCCGCCTGCGCCAGATTTCCCTCGGTGACGAGGTTGAACTGGAGCTGAGCTGCCCGAACAGCGCCTGCCGCATGACCAATTTCGTGACCGTCAATCTCGAGGATCTCAAGGTTACCCCCTACGGCGAGGAGCGCGAGTTCACCTTCAAGCTGCCCGGCTCGAAAAAAACCGTGCGCTTCGGATATCTCGACGGCCACAAGGAAAAGCGTTTGGCCAGCCTGCGCGAGCCCAACATCACCTCGGCCATGCTCATCCGCCTCCTCGACATCGACGGCAAAGCTCCCTCCAAGAAGAGCCTGGCGGAAATGTCGATGCGCGACCGCAACGCGCTGCGGCAGGAGATGTCGCGGGTCGACGCGGGAATCGACACCTCGGTCGAGACCGAATGCGATGGCTGCAGCACCAAAATCCGTACCCGTCTGGAGGCAGAACCGGCTTTTTTGTTCCCCGGAGTTCGCTTGTAAGCGACGCATTTTTTCTCGCTTACGGCGGACTGCACTGGGGCTGGTCGGAAACCCGCTCGCTGCCGCTCAGGGTCCGGCGTCAGTTCGTCGAGGCCCTCGAGCGGCAGCTTGATTTTGAACGTGAGCAAACGGAACGGCGATAGATGAACGGCGATCTCGGACTGGGCATAGTGGTATCGATGAAGGATGCGTTCTCGCAGAACGCGCAGCGCATCCGTGGCTCCATGATGGACCTCGATTCCACCGTGGCGGATGCCAGTGAGCGGATGACCCGCAACCTGGACCGCATCCAGCAAGGCACCATGATGCTGGGGGCGGGACTGGCCCTGATGGCGGTGCCCGCCGCCCTGGTCGCCTCCACCGCCGCGACCCAGAAGGCCCTGGGAGAGCTGGCGTCCCTCGGCGTGCAGGATCTCCGGGCCATCGAGGACGCCGCCGAATCCTTCACTAACCAATGGTCCGGTGCCGACAAGGCCGCCTTCATCACCGCCACCTACGATGTGAAATCGGCCCTGTCCAACCTCAGCGACGAGGCGGTGGGCGTCTTCACCTCCATGGCCGCCATGACCGCCAAGGCGACCAAGGCCACCACCCAGGAGATGGTTGGCACCTTCACCACGGCCTACGGGATCTTCAAGCCCATCATGGCCGACATGAACGACATGGAATGGGCGACCGCCTTTTCCGGAGCCATGGCGCAGACAGTGGCCTCGTTCAAGACCAACGGCACCCAGATGGCCGACGCCATCAAGAACATCGGCGCGGTGGCGGCCGCGAGCAACATTCCCCTGAACGAGCAGCTCGCCGTGCTCGGCCAGCTCCAGACCACCATGCCCGGCTCCGAGGCGGGCACGCTGTACAAGGCGTTCATCATGAAGGCGGCCGAGGCCGGTGACGAGCTTGGCCTGTCCTTCACCGACACCAGTGGCCGTCTCAAGGGCGTGGTTCCCATCCTGCAGGAGATCAAGCGCCAGTTCCCCGATCTCTCCAACGCAGCCGCCCAGGTGAAGCTGAAGAAGGCCTTCGGCTCCGACGAGGCGGTCAAGTTCCTGCTGCAGATGTCGGCGGGCACGGAGAGCCTCGAAGGCAATATCCAGTCGGTGGGCCGAGCCATGAAGACCGGCACGGCGGTCACCGAACAGATGGCCGACGCCATGAACCAGGACATCGGAGCCCGGTTCCTGCTCCTGCGCCAGCAGGTGGCCAACCTCAGCGAAATCCTGGGACGCACTCTGCTACCGGTGGTGACGCCGGTGATCAACGGCGTCTCCCGCTTCATTCTGTTCCTGCAACGCATGGCCAAATCGATGCCGGGCGTGACCCGGGTTGTCCTGGGACTGTCCATGGCCCTCGGCACCATTCTGGTCGTAGCCGGAGCCGTCACCGCCGCCGTAGGCATGGTGGGACTCATGCTGCCCGCCATCAAGGCCGGATTCGTGGCCATCAGCGCCGCGCTCGCCGGAGTGGGTTCGGCGGTCGCGACCTATTTTCTGCCCGTCACCGCGATTATCGCTGGCGTGATCCTCTCGGTGTATTTGCTAAAACGCGCCTGGGAAACCAATTTCGGCGGCATCCAGGATGTCATCACCGGGGCCTGGAACAAGGTCTCGCTGGTCTTCCGGGGGATCAGGGAGCTGGTGGGCTCGCTCAGCGGCGGCGTCGGGCAGATGTCGGCCGAACTGGCCCATAAGCTCGAATCCGCCGGACTGCTGGGCTTCGTGGTCACCGTCTTCAAAGCCTATTATCGCGTTCGCGAAGCCTTGGCCGGATTGTGGGGCGCTTTTTCCCATGCCTTTGGCCGCATCCGCGCCATCCTCGAACCGACCGTCCGCACCCTGATGAGCGCCTATGCGGCGCTGGCCAGCGCGGTCTTTTCGGTGGTGGAGATCTTCGGCGTGGCCGCCAGCGCCACCGATGGGTCGTCCTGGCGCACCTTCGGCACGGTTATCGGCACCGTCGCCGGTGTGCTTCTGCAGGGGTTGGCATTCGCGCTGAAGATCGTGGCCTGGAACCTGTCGCTCATCGTCCGAGCCTTGGCGGTGGTGGTGCGCAGCGTGGTCTGGGTCGGCAAGATCATCGTCGGGTCTCTAGTCGGAGCGGCCAAGTTCATCTACAAGTTCCTGTTGCCCGTGCGCATGATCGGCGAGGCCTTCATGGCCACCGGGAAGATTGTCTATGCGGTCTGGCAGGTGCTGACCGGTGACATTTCCCTGCTGGACGGTCTCAAGGTCATCGGCGGCGCGGTCTACGATTTTCTCGCCACCCCGTTCCGGTGGGCGCGGGATGTGGTGGTCGGTGTCTGGAATTTCATTTCCGGGATCTTCACCTCCATCGGACGCCTGGTGGCCGACGCCGCCGGACAGATCGGCCAGGCGATTCTCAATCTGCCGATCATCAGCACCCTGCGGGATCTGTTTGCCACCGTGCGCTCCTTCTTCGCCGGGGACACCACCTTCTTTGAGGCGGGCAAGAAGCTACTGATCACCCTTGGCGAAGGGATCTGGTCGGCGGTGACCTATCCCTTCACCATGCTCAAGAACGCCTTGGGCAAGCTGCGCAATCTGCTGCCGTTCTCCGATGCCCGCGAGGGACCACTCGCCAGCCTGACCGCCTCCGGTTCCGCGCTGCTCAAGACCCTCGCCGACGGCATGAGCCTTACCCAGTCGCTGCCCGCGAAAGTGTTCGGCTTCGCCGCTCGCGGGATTCTCTCGGCCGCTGCGGGAGCGTGGCAGCAGGTCAAAACGGCGGGCGGAAACCTCATGGACGCCGCCTCGGCTCCTTTCCGGATGGCCGGAAAACTCTGGGACGGTCTGACCTCCGGCGCACAAACCGTCGCGGCCAAGGCCGGTGCCATCTTCGAAGGTCTCAAACAATCCCTGTTTGGCGGCACGCCTGAGCTGGCGATCACGCCGCCCCAGGTCAATGCCTGGGACGCGCTGGCCACGGGAGCCGTCACTGTTCGCGACCGGATCGTTGCCACGCTGTCTGCCGTCCCCGGGGCTGTGGGCCGAATCTTTGCCAGTGCCGGTACCGAGGGTCAATCTCTCTGGCAGAGGCTTTCCAGTGGCGCGAGCGCGGGCATTCAGGCGATCAAGGATCGCAGCGCCGGGATCGCCAATGGTTTGCTCTCCTCCGCTCGCGCCATGCTGGGAGTCCAGACCCCGGTCCCGCAGGTGGCCGAGCAGAAACAACCGCTCGGAGCTGCGCCGCCCGCCGAATCGATTGGGCAACGCATCATCGAAAGCGTGCTCAGTCTCGTGCCGCGTCTGGACGAACGCCTGGTGCCCAAGGCCCTGAGCGCCATGCTGATGCTCCAGCCAGTCATGGCCACGGCCGCGCCACCCCCACAACCGATGAGCGGCACCGTGCAGACCGTCGCGGCGGCCGTCGAGCCGGTAAGTAAGAGCTACATCCAGCCGTTTGCGGTGGAACCGGCACCGGAAATCGGAAGTGCCTCTCCCGCTCCGGCCGGGATCGAGCGGCCCAAGACGGCCGCGCCGACTCCGATAGCGAAGCCCCTGCAATCCGGACTGACCGAGACGGTGCCTTCCGAACGCTTGATCGCTCCGGCCCGCACCGCTCCCGCGACACCCCTGCGGGCAGAGGACGCCGGTCCGGGTCTGCGCGAGCTTCTGGAATCGCTGCTCTCGCGCCTCGATGGCCTGGCCGACCGCCCGGTGGAACTGAGCGTGACCACCAACATCGATGGCCGGAAGGTGGCCGAGGCCGTCTACAAGGATCTTCGGGAGCGGAAGATCAGAAACTACGAAACCCTGTGAGAGGACCGATGAAACGCATCTTTGTCTGCAGCCCGTTCGCGGGTGACATAGCCCGAAACGTGAAGGTCGCCGAGGCGCTTTGCCGACGGGTCATGAGAAACGGTCACGCGCCGTTCGCGCCGCACCTGTTGTATCCAACCTTCACCGATGACAGCGTTCCCGAGCAGCGGGAGACTGGCATCGCCTGCGGCCTGGCCTACATGGAATGTTGCGACGAGGTGTGGGCGTTCACCGGCAACGGCATTTCCAGCGGCATGCGGCTGGAACTCGACCGGGCCGGACAACTGGGCAAGCCGATCATCGAGATCGCCTAGGTGTAAGGAATGGCCTGGGATCAACAGCCCATCAAGGGATATCTGGTGGACGCCGACACGGGGGAGCGGCTCGAATTCCAGTACAACCCCAACTCCATCAGCGACGAGAAGTCGACCGACTACGCGACGATCAAAATCCCCGGCATGAGCCATCCGCGCTACCAGTACGTCGCCGGGGAACCGCGCCGGATCGCCTTCAAGGTCGAGCTGTTCAAGGGGCCGGTGAAGCAGAAGGTCGACTGGCTCCGCTCGCTGCAATATCCGGAACACGCCGGAACCATGCTCAAGAACGCGCCGCATCGTGTGCTACTGATTTTCGGCGATCTCTACCCGGGCGTGACCTGCATCGTCCGGCAGGTGAAGGCGCGTTTCTTCGGCCTGTTCGACCGGGACAATCTGCTGCCGCAACGGGCCGAGGTGGACATCGTCCTCGAGGAATATGTGGACCGTTCCATCAACTGGTCGGAGGTGCGCTCATGATCGGCCGCGATTCCCGATACGCCCGCTGCGTTCTCTACCGGGACAGCGACGGCACCTCCCTCGGCATGCGCCAGCGCATCGACACCACCCCCAGACACGACGACCGCCTGCACACCGTGGTCGAGGGCGACCGCCTGGATCTGCTCGCGCACCGCTATCTGGGTGACGCCCGGCTCTGGTGGATCATCTGCGACTACAACGACCTCTTTTTCCCGTTGGCGCTCGAGCCGGGTCTGGCGCTGCGCATTCCCTCCCGCGAACACGTCCAGATGCGCCTGCTCGACTGAAGCGTCCGACACCTCGCCATGCCTTCCGGTAAGTAAGCAGGGAACTGCGAACTACCGGAGAGACGCATGGATCTGGATACCTTCAAGCCGACATTTCTGATTCAGATCGAGGGGCAAGACCTCTCGAAGGACATCACCCAGGAGATCACCTCGTTCGTTTTCACCGACAACGAGGAGGAGTTGGATGTCCTCGAACTGTCGGTGACCGACCGCAACCTGCAGTTCGTCGACGATCCGCTGTTCCAGGAAGGCAACGAGATCGTGGCCCGCTTCGGCTACGTGGGGAACCTCTCTCCGCGCAAGAAAGCGGTCATCAAGGACATCGATTACGACTTCCCGGAAAACGGCGATCCGACCATCCGCATCAAGGCCTACGACAAGGGCTTCAAACTCGCGGGCAAGGAAAACCAGAAGGTCTGGCAAAAACCTGCTCCCGGCATCCTCTATTCGGAAATCGCCGAACAAGTCGCCGCCGCCAACGGCCTCACGCCGGTGGTCACGGCCACCAAGGGGACCCATCTCCGCGTCACCCAGAGCAACATCTCGGACGCCCAGTTCCTCAAGGAGCTGGCGGAAAAGGCCCGCGACCGCGATGGCGACGGCGTCAGCGGCTATGTCTTCTACATCCAGGACGACGAACTCCATTTCCATCCCCGCGAACTCGACCAAACGCCGCTGCTGACCCTCGAATATTTCACCGACACCAAGGGCCTGCTGCGCTCGTTCCGCCCCAGCACCCAATCCCAGGGAGCCAAGGGCGCGGGTGTCGAGACCAAGACGGTCGGCGTCGACCCGCGCAAGAAGGACGTAGTCGAGCACAAGGCCAACAACGCCACCACGCCCGAGCGGACGGCCCTGGGCAAGCAGACCTATCTGGTCGACGGCAACACCGGCGAAGGCAGCTTCAAGGAACAGGAGACGGGGCAGATCGTGCCCTGCTTCGACCGTTCCGAAGGCTTTCACGAAGAGCCGCGCCAGGAGCCCGCCCAGGACAGCGCCGAAGGCAAGTTCCGCGAGGCCGAGCTGCGCCAGGTCGAGGCGGACGCCGCCACCATTGGCATTCCCCAGCTACGCGCCAAGAAAAACGTCGAGATCAAGGGCGTGGGCCAGAAGTTTTCCGGCATCTACTACTGCCACTCGGTGCGCCACAGCATCAGCAGCGCAGGCTATCTCTGCGAACTCAAACTCAAGAAGAACGCCCTCGGCAAGGGCGCGGGCGACAAGTCCGCCGAGTCCCAGGGCAAACCCAACGACAAGGAGGCCCCGCCCACGCCGCAAAACGAGCCGCCAGCCATGGTGACCATCGACGCGGATTCCGGCGCGGTCACACAAGGAGGCGGCAATGGGTGATCTCAGCAAGAATTTCAACCGTTCGGAATTCGCCTGCAAGGGCACGAACTGCTGCGGCCATTCGGCTGCGGTCCATCCCGACCTGGTCGACGCCCTGCAGACGCTGCGCGACCGCATCGGCAAACCGCTGTCCATCACCAGCGGCTTCCGCTGCAACAGGCACAACAAGGCGGTGGGCGGCGCGGAGCAGAGTTTCCACACGTTGGGCATGGCGGCCGACGTGAGCTGTCCCGCAGGCGTTTCACCCGAGGAACTGGCGGTCATCGCCGAGGAGATTCCGCTCTTTTGCGAGGGCGGCATCGGCGTCTATGCCTCCTGGGTCCATCTCGACGTGCGCCAGTCGGGCAAGGCGAGGTGGCGGTCATGAGCGCCGAAAACAAGACCCTGTTTTCGGGCACCGCGCTGGGTCTCTCGGGGCCGCTTCGGGTGGAGATCCTTCCCAATGGAATGACCGCCAGGCTGACCCAGCCGTTCCGTGTCCGTACCGGCGCTGGCCGCATCATCGAAGTGCCAGCCGGGTTCGAGACCGACTTCGCCTCGGTGCCGCGCCTGTTCTGGCGCGTGGTGCCGCCCTGGGGGAGATATTCCCCGGCTGCTGTCGTTCACGACTACCTCTACCACACCGGCAAGGTCTCGCGGCTTGCGGCCGACCGCGTCTTTCTCGAACTGATGGCGGCCCTGGGCGTGCCTCTATGGAAACGCCAGATCATGTATTGGGCGGTTCGCCTGGGCGGCTGGCTGGCCTGGAACGCCAGTCGAAAGCGGGAGGCAGAGCATGCTTGAAACCCGCGACCGTCAATCCGAAGAGCGCTACCGCAACCGCTGGTACGGCAAGTACCGGGCCTTCGTGCGCGACAACAACGACCCCGAACGCCTCGGCCGTATCCGCCTGGAAATCCCCGCCGTACTCGGCAGCGGGCGGGAGAACTGGTCCGAATGGGCCGCGCCCTGTTTTCCCTACGGCGGCAACGATGACACCGGCATGTTCCTGATCCCCGAGGAAGGAGCTTCGGTCTGGGCCGAGTTCGAGGGCGGCGTCGTTCAGTATCCGATCTGGATCGGCGTCTGGCTGGCCAAGAGCAATCCCGGTGAGCAGCCCGAGGAATCGAAGCGCACCTGCGCGAATGCCTTCTGTCATGACTGTGAGGACAAGGTTGAGCATCAGGCCAACCGGCACGACGATCTCGAACACAAGAAGTACCACGGCCATCCGCCGTATTACTGCCCGCGCCTGAAGGTCCTGCTCAAGACCGAAACCGGCCACACCATCCTGGCCGATGACCGCGACGGCGACGAGCTGCTGCGGATCATCGACCGCGCCGGACAGATCCTCACCATGGAAGGGAAGGTGAAGCCGGAAATGCAGAGCGGCAACGCCCTGCGGCGCGGCACGAAGGACGCCGAGAAAGGCGACCAGCTCGACATCGCCTCGCAGATCGTCGGCTCCCGCGCCCGCATCCAGCTCACCGACCTCTGTCGCCAGCAGGTGATCCTCGAAGCCTGGCAGGACAAGGAGAAGGTCCACATCCTCTCGTGCGACAAGGGCCGCTCCCGCTGGCAGAAGATCCTCATCGATACCACTAAGGGCCGGGAGAAGGTTCACATCTGGGGACTCAACGGCACTCAGGAAATCCTGGTCGATTCCACCGCCGCCGCCGAACAGATACGGCTCACAGACAAGGCCGGTCAGGTGGTGCGCATGAACGCCGCGCCCGGCCAGGAGAGCATCAGCGCCACCGATAAGTCCGGCAGCCTCGTGTTCATGGATGGGGTGGCCGGAAACATCATCATTCGCTCGACGAACACCGTCTTGATCAACACCTGAAGGAAGCATCGCATGGGAGAAAGAACAACAACGCCCTCCGGACTCTCGGCCAGCGAGGAATTGCTGGCCCGGACCTTCGATCATTGGCGGGAGGAATTCCGCAGCATCCTCGAAAACCACCGCC
This sequence comes from Paucidesulfovibrio longus DSM 6739, assembly GCF_000420485.1. NCBI lineage: Bacteria > Pseudomonadati > Thermodesulfobacteriota > Desulfovibrionia > Desulfovibrionales > Desulfovibrionaceae > Paucidesulfovibrio > Paucidesulfovibrio longus. Next base: position 188,023 of record NZ_ATVA01000013.1, read on the forward strand.
GGGAAATCCAGGACCGACTCGAGAAGATCGAGCGTGAAATCGAGAAGAAATCGGACAAGGAAAACGTCGAGGTACTGGTCCGCTCGATCTATTCCGATCTGCACCGGCACGCCGAGGAGATCGACCGGCTGCACGCCCGGGTCGGCTCCAAGATGGGGACCGAGACCATGTGGAAGATCGTCGGCCTGGTGCTGACCATCGGCAGCACCATCGGCGGACTCGTCGGCTTTCTGATCCATCTGCTGCTGAAGGTAAACCCATGAGCTCCCAGGCGCGACTCGGCGACATCAGCAGTCACGGCGGCGTCATCATCACCGGAGCGAGCCGGACGCTGGACAACGGCATGCCGGTGGCCCGCATGGGGGATCTGCACGTCTGTCCCATCCCGGGGCATGGCGTGACGCCCATCGTGACCGGCAGCTTCGATACCATCACCGAAGGATTGCCCAACGCCCGCATCGGCGACATCACCGCCTGCGGAGCCATCATCGTCACCGGCAGTCCCGACACCATCGACAACTGAGGAGGCCGCCATGAACACTCTCGAACAGCCGCAGGAACCGCACTACTGGGATGTCTTCCCGAAGCTGATCCGCGTCTCGCGATCCCCATTCGTCCAGCGCATTCCGCTCTCGATCCGTGGCCTACCCGAAACACCGGTGTTCGAATCGTCCAATCCCGACGTGGCCAGTGTCGATGAAGACGGCAATGTCGAATGCGGCTTCGTTCCCGGAGCGGCCATGATTCTGGTCTGGGATTCGCCCGAGCGGCTCAGCCTGCGGCACGTTCAGGTCGAGGTCTATGGCGGCGGCGTCTCCGCACCGGTGGAGGTCCCTTCATGACGGATGCCCCGCCAACCTTTTGCCACTGGGAGGTACAGCCTCGCTCCATCCGCCTCTCCGCTGGCGAGTTCGAGCAACGGGTTCCGCTCTCCCTGCGCGGCGACGTGGACGCCCCGGTCTTTGCCTCCAGCAATCCGGAGGTCGCGGAGATCGGGCCGGACGGCGTCATTCGCTGCGGCTGGACCATCGGCAACGCCGTGCTCATGGTCTGGCGATCCTCGGTCCGGGACAGCCTCCGCCATGTTCTGGTGGAGGTCCGCGATCCGTCCTGGTTCGCCGACCACCCGGACTTTGCCAGCGGAGCATCGGTCTTCCTCAGCGGCATGGTGGTCAACGCCCTCAACACCAGCGGCGTCGGCAACGCGCTGATCGAATTCCGCCGCTCGGAAACCGGCCCGGCGGCGTTCCAGACCTTCGCCAACGCCTATGGCGGGTTCGAGCTGACCGTGCCCGAGGGGTTCTATTACGTGGAGGTCACCGCGCCGGGATACATCGCCTGGCATGGCTGGGTGAACGCCGACACCAACACCTCCGGCGACATCCAGATCGTTCTCTCGCCCGAACTCGACGGCCAGGTCGCCCGCATCGTGTTGCAGTGGGGGCTCAACCCCCGGGATCTCGATTCCCATCTCACCGGACCGACGCCATCGGGCGGTCGCTTCCATGTGTTCTATTCCCACACCATCGAAAACGAGGCGGCGGAATTGGACGTGGACGACACCAGCTCCTACGGGCCGGAGACCATCACCATCCATCGGCTCATCCCCGGCGTCTACCGCTACGCGGTCCACGACTACACCAACCGCAACACCAATCCGAGCACCGGCCTGGCGCAGTCCGGAGCCACGGTGAAAGTGTTCCTGAGCGATGGCCGTGAGCAGACCTTCACCGTTCCCAACGCCCCGGGTACGGTCTGGACCGTGTTCGAAATCGACGGCGCGACTGGAACAGTGACGCCGGTCAACGCCATGAGCTATCAATCCCAACCCGCCAATGTCGGCATGTAATGGAGGTTGTCCATGATTTCCGAAGAACCCTCCGAATTGCAGGCCACTATCGAGCAGACCGATTCCGGCGAACAGCAGTATGTTTTACGGGCGCTCTGCGATCACCTGTCCGGCATCCGTGAAGAGCTTTCCGGCATCCGCACGCTGCTGGAAGCCGGTCACGCCGCTTCGGAGGCGATGCGCGGCCAGGCCCAGGCCTATCTGGAGGCCCAGCAGGCCAGGACCCAGGAGTACCTGGACCAGGTACAGATCGAGCCGGAGCCCGATTTCTATCCCTTCGTCGAACTGCCTGTGGGCACCGAACCCCGGGATCTGCCGGACGGCAACCGGCTCTTCACCTTGCCCGACGGCATGATCCTGCGGACCACTGACGACCAGCGAATCTGCGTCATCGACGCCGGGGAGCAGCAGGTCGTCACCCCCGGACCCGGCACGGCCGTCGAGGTCGCCCCGGGACGCCTTTACACCCTGGTCGAGTCCTATCTGAGCGCGACCCGGGAGGCAGCCGGTATCAGCGGACTGCCCGCCGGGATCGATCCGACCGCCATGGGCGCGGAACGCTTCGCGGTGGATCTGCCCGAGGGCATCCGTCTCGACGTCGATCACCGGGAGCGGTTCATCACCCTGATCAACCCGGCCGGACCAATCGACATCATCGGCATCGGCCGCATCGAGGGCATCGGCGAGACCATCACCGTTCGTCTGCTTTCCGGGGGAGCCAAGGGATTCCAGTGCGGCAAGTCCGGCCACGGCGGGCTGATCGAGGCGGACGGAACCATTCACCTGGGGCTCAAGAGCGGCCTGGATCTGGTGATCCGTTTCCAGGGAGAAGCTATCGACGACGACACTTCGGAAAGCGGCTGCTCGGGACAGTGCGGCATCGACTGCGAGGAGCGTACCTGATGAGCTATGACTTTCTCGGCAAGGGATTGCGCTACCCGTTCCGGTTTCAGTCGGTATCCGGCGGCACCCAGATCTCGGCCGCCACCTCGCGGGAGCACGAACATATCCGCGAAAGCATCCTGCAGATCCTCGGCACCCGGATCGGCGAACGGTTCATGAATCCGGAGTTCGGCTCCAGGCTGAAGGATCTGGTGTTCGAACAGAACGACGAGGTGCTCAAGGGTCTGCTGCGCCATTACGTGATCGACGCCATCAAGCGCTGGGAAAAGCGGGTGATCATCACGGAGGTGCGCTTCGACGACCGGCCGCTGAACATCGACGGCAACCTGCTGCTGGTGCATATCGCCTACCGGGTGATCCAGAGCCAGGTGGACGGCAACCTGGTCTATCCCTTCTACAGAGAAGACCCGAACAATCCCGCGCCCAGCTATCCCCAGCCGGAACCAGAGCCGGAACCGCCGCCGGTGCGCAGCGTGCGCCTGTCGCCGGACGTGCGCTCACTGTTCAATCTGCTCTGGTTCGACGCGGCCGAAATGAGTCCCGATCCGGACGATTCCTTCATCTGGCCAGCCGGAGAATACGAGATCGCCTACATCGAGGGAGCCTTTCAGGACCGCAACGGCAAATGGATCGTCAGCGATCCGGGTGACAATCACGGCCATTATCTGGTCTTCGAGGGAGCGCCTGAAACGGAAGCGCCCCAGGCCGAGCATGCCCTCTATCTGGCTGCGAGCGGTCTGGGCTTCAACACCCAGAGCCAGGCGGAAGACAACGCCGCTGGCACCGTTCACCGGATCACCACGTCGGAGCCGGGTCGCATCGGCCTGTTCTATTTCGAGGGCAAGAAGGAATCCCACTACCTCAACAACACCTCCGGGCAGCCCAATCCCGTCTGGCAACTGCGCGGCCCGCTCTGAGGCATCCCGCCTCCGACACATCCAGGCCCCTTCCGGTAAGTAACCGGCGTGGCGAGAGCATCAGGCGCTCTCGCATAACCGCCGAAAACCGGAGAGACCATGGGCCGCGCAAGCATCGGATACATCAACAAGGATTACGAATCGATCCGTCAGGAGCTGCTGGCGAAGATCCCGCAGCTCACCGACCGCTGGACCGATTTTAATCACTCCGATCTCGGCGTCGTCCTGCTCGATCTGTTCTGCGGAGTGGGCGACATGCTGGCCTACTACCTGGATGCCCAGGCGGCGGAGGCCTTTCTGCCCACGGCCCGCCAGCGCCAGAACGTCATCAACCTCTGCAAGCTCATCGGCTACCGGCTGGACTCGCCGGTGGCCTCCACCACCACGCTGCGTTTCCGGCTCTCCGCCCCGCTTGGCAAGGATCTGACCATTCCGGCGGGGACGGCCTGCCGCGCCTTGCTGAATGACGGCGAGGCGGATTTCGAGACGGTCGAGGACGGTCTGATCCCGCGAGGCGTGCTCTCGGTGGACATCCCGGCCCGTCAAGGCGTGCGCCGCACCGAGACCTTCACTTCCACGGGGCTGCCATTCCAGCGCATCCGCCTGACCGGCGACGTCATCGCCCAGGGCACCATCACCGTTACGGTGGGGGACGACGCCTGGAGCGAGGTCGATCATTTCCAGGACAGCCTGGCCGACAGCCGCCATTTCATGGCCGACCTGGACGCCCTCGACATCTCCACCCTGATTTTCGGCGACGGGCAAAGCGGCGCTGTACCCGCTCAGGGAAGCGCCATCGCCGTCAGCTATCTGCAGACCATCGGGGATCAGGGAAATCTCGGTCCGAACCGGATCACCCAACTGCTGAGCCCGATCTACCTCGACGGAGGCCAGGTCTCCCTGACCGTCACCAACCCGGTGCCCGCCACCGGCGGCGCTTCGCGGGAAGCCCTCGAACACGCTCGCAGACAGGCACCGGCGGAGTTGCGCAGTCTCTGGAAGGCCGTCACTCTGGAGGATTACCAGGCCCTCGCCGAAGGTTACCCCGGCGTCGCCAAGGCCAAGGTGCTCGACACCAATGCCTGCCAGAACATTCGCTATTACAACGTCCAACTGGCCATCGCCCCCAACGGCGGCGGAATGCCCTCGGCGCTGCTCAAGCGGGACCTCGCGGAGTTTCTCGAACGCCGCAAGGTCATCACGGTCGAGATCAACCTGTTTGACCCGATCTACCGCCCCGTTTCCATCGACGCCGAGGTCTACATCTGGCCCGGTGAACCGCTGGAAAACGTGCGCAGCCGCATCGAAGCCGCGCTCTCCGATTTCTTTTCCTTCGACGAGGTCTCCTTCGGTCAGACCATTCACTTCTCCGACCTGGTGGCCCTGATCGACGGCGTGCGCGGGGTCAGCCATATGCACCTCTACGCGCCGCAGCAGGATATCGAGCTGCGCCATGGCGAAATCCCGGTTCTCGGCAGCGTCAACCTCGATCTGCGGAGGGCCGGTTGATGTCGGATTGGTTCAAGGACAATCTGCTCGGCCTGCTGCCGCCGCTTTACGAGCACAACGACGAGGCCGGTGACCTGCGCACCTTTCTGAGCCTTCCCGCCGGAACGCTCGACGAGCTCAAGCAGGCCATCGACGACTTCCCGATCATCTTCGACGTCGATCATTGCGACGAACGCTTCTTGCCGCTGCTGGCGAGGCTCGTCGGCCTCGAAGTGGACGGCACCTGTTCGCCGGACTGCCAGCGCCGCCGCGTGCGGGAGGCGGTCGAAATCTATCGACGCAAGGGCACCATTCCGGCCATCGAACGCGACTTTGACGCGCTCGGTTGGCAGGGGGAACTGCAGGAGACCTTCCGCTCGGCTCTTCGTCTCAATGCCCGTTCCAGACTCAGCAACGCCAAGCTGCCCGGGCTGGTGTTCAGCCTCGGCGTGTTTCGCGTGCTGTGTCTCAACCAGACCGAGGGGCTGCGCGACGCCCTGGTGTTTCACCACCCGGCGGGCACGCGCTGTTTCTGGCTCCAGTTTCTGCTCGAATGGATCGAAGGCGGCGCGATGCTCGACTTCGGGCATGCCAACGCCGTGCGCCGGATCGTGCTGGCATTTCTCGACGAAACCTTCGTCCTCGGACGTTCCTCGCTCGGTTCCTGTCGTCACCTGACCAACAAGCAGAGGGCCTGGGAGTTGCTGCAGCTCACCAGCACCACGGAGATGATCCCGGAGATCGACCGGGCCGCCGTGAAGGTTTCCCGTTTTCACGGCCGCCAGAACCGGATGCGCCTGAACCACAAGGCCCTCAACGACTGGCGGCTGCCGTACACCCGCGTGGGCGAGGATCGGGTTTCCTTCTGCACGCCCATCTATACCGGCCGCGATTTCGAAGGCGATGTGCTGGAAAGCGGCTTCGGGCTGGGTGAGAGCCATCTCAACCGCAAGCCGCTGACCCATGGCGAGACCGCGCTGCGCTACTGCTTCCGGCAGAAGGATTTCTTTTTCGACACACAGGCGGAACCGGTCGAGCGGGCGGAGGCCAAGTACGACCTGCGCCTGCCCTTGGAATCCCGGCACCGCCTCTGCTTTCAGCTTGGCCGCGCCAGGCTCAACGAAGGTCTCGATCTCACCGCCAACCAGGGCGGCATCAGCAATCTGCTGCTCGCCTCCACCGCTGGCTGCGACGCGGACGTCACCCTGGCCGTCGACCGGATCGACCGATGGCGGCGGAGAGGGCCTGTGTTCCGGCTCAACGCGAACACCCTGAACACCCGGTATCTGAGCAATGCGAATCTGACCGGCGAACGGGCTTCGCTTGAAGTCTACGTGGACACGGGCTCTCTCCAGCGCCATCGAGTCGAGACCATGAAGCTGGGCGCGAGCCCGCTCAACACCACCGGCCTGCGCCTTTCCGTGGATCGGACCCGACCCATGCGCGTCAGCCGCATGCGCCTCAACCAGGCTGGATTCCGCTGGTCGCGGCCTTCCTACCGCTGGCTGTTCCGTCAGCAGGATCTGCACGCGCCCACGCAGGCCGGGTTCGAGGCCGCCACCAACAACTATCGCGCCACCCAGTGGCCCACCTGAAGGAGAACCCATGGCGATACATCTCTATCTTGACGAAGCGCTGACCCAGCAGATTTCCGAGGGGGATTTCAGCCGCCCCGAGGCCGAGAGCTACAACGGCACCGACGGCGACATCAAGGATCGGCAACTCTACGTCGCCAACGAGCAGACGAGCCTCGCTTCGGCCATCGATGCGGCGCAGACCGCCATCGCTCTGGCCGAACCGCGCTTTGCCGACGGTGAGCTCATCATCATCGACGGCGAGCAGATGCTCGTCGAAAGCGGCTGCGGCACCGTCAATCTCACCGTGCAGCGGGGCGTGGCCAACACCGCTGCGGCCGCGCACGACGCGGGGACGACCGTCTATTCCGGCTACGACTACACCGGGTTGGTGCTCGATCCCATCGACGAAACCGGCACCGACGAAGCGGTCTGGTACCGCCTGGCCCTGACTCAGGCCGAACTCGACACCGCCACCCAGGGCGCACCGCTCAATCTCGGCGACAAGGCATTTCAGCAGACGTTGTCTTTCTGGCGGCGCTGCACCGTGCTCCCGGGCACCCCAGTGCAAAACAAACTCGACATCAAGCTGCGCCTGACCGGCACGGAAAACCCGATTCTCTAAAGGCGCATAGATGGCTGGCATCACGATTGATATCGATATTTCCGCAAGGGTGACCCGGCCTTGGGCAAGCGACCTGGACACACGTCAAGTGCTCCTGGGCTCAATCCTGGTGGATACGGATACCGCCAACCGGGTGGTTTGCGCTTTCGAAGCTGAGGTGGATGCGGCGTGCCGTATTCATCAGCCCGTCAATGTGCTGGCGCGGATTCAGGCTGTCGTGTTTGCCGAAATCACCAGGCTGCTCGCCACCGGCCAGGCAGTCCACAACCACCTGAACCGGAACGCCGACCTTTGGCTCGTCGTCCATGGCCGTCTGGGCGTCGATGTTGACGCGGCGGTGCGGGTCACGCGCCCCTGGCTGCGGAGCATCGATTCCAGCGTCCGGACATCCGGCGCACACATCAGCCGATCCGACACCGTTCAGCGCATCGCGATCCCGGCCGGGCTGCTGGCCGACACGCGCCAGATCCTGTTCGCGGTGCTCATCGATCAAGACCACGAAATTCAGACCTAAAGGAGAACAGCAATGGCACTGGGACTCATCGTCAAAACCGGCCGAATACTGACGGCCAAACTCCTCCTCGGCCAGGCCGTGGACGGCATCACCCACTGCGCCATCGGCGACGGGGATGCCAGCTTTACCGACCCGCAGAATCCGCCCGCGCCGGACATCGGCCAGATCGGGCTCAGAAACGAACGCGCCCGCAAGCGCTACTACAAGCGAACCTTCCTCAAGGAGGACGCCGAAGGGGCGCTGCTGGTCAACGGCGTGCGCTACCTGGAAACCGGCGAGGAGACTAACACCATCGGCATCTTCTTTCGCTTCGACGAGGCCGAGGCCAACGGCATCACCATCCGCGAATACGGCTTCTTCGGCGGCGACGTGCAGTACGTGCAAAGCGTCACCGGGGATCTCGCCATGGGCGGCGTGTTCCATCAGGACACCAACCCGACCGGCGAGGTGCTGCGCCCGGGCTACCTGTACGAGGTGAAGAACATTCCCGACTTCAACAAGATTTCCGACACCCGCGTGGAGCTGGTCGGGATCATCAAGATCTAACTGGAGGATTCAAACATGAGCATCTCACGCGAGACATTCGACCCGACCAAGAACTACAAGCGCATCCGCTATCATCAGGATCGCGACCTGCTGGATTCCGAACTCAACGAGCAGCAGGACATCATCAACCTGGAGCGGCGCAAGATCGCCGACATCCTGTTCAAGGAAGGCTCCATCATCATGGGCCTCGAGGTCAGCGCGGCCGCCAACGTCCTGACCCTGGCCCCGGGCGTGGTCTACATCGACGGCCATCTGGAACAGGTGAGTGGCGCGACCCTGACCTATGACCCGGCCACCACCAGCGGAGCCGATTACGTTTACGTGGAGCTGCTGAAGTACAACTACGGCTACACCCAGGACCCGGCCCTGATCAATCCGGCCACCGGCGAGCCCACTGCCGAGCGGGAAAAATGGGCGCTCTCTCTCAAGGCGACGGATACCAGCGGCCAGACGCTGCCCAACAACGTGACCGAGCGCCGGGTGATCCCGATTTACAAGTTCGACCGCGAGAGCGGAGACGTCACGCCCACGGTGCAGGAGAAGTCCAACCTCTACCTACGTGATCTGCTGGGCACGCTGCCGGGCAGCCGGATCACCGTCTCCTCGATCACCGAGGACCAGCTCTCCTTCGCCGCCGCCGAGGGTCTCAACTCACTGATTCAGAACCTGGCCGAGCGCACCTTCGACCAGGCAGGAAGCTACCTGGTGCGGGGATTCGACACCTTTATCGGCGGGGTCGATGACGACAGTGTGGAGGCGATCACCAACGCCGGACGCGCCTACATCCAGGGCTTCCGGCATCAGCGCGATCTGCCCACCTCGACCCTGGTGCCCAAATCCATCGCCACCAAATCGGTGCGCGGCGAGCAGAAGACCTTCGACATCAACAAGCGCCGCTATCCGGTCAACTCCACGCCGCTCAAGGAGACGACCCAGGTGGAGGCCATCGTCGAGATTACCCGCAACGTCACTCGTGGCTCGGTGGGCGGCGGCGAAGACCTGCTCGACCCCAATCCGGTAGTGGACATCCTCGAGGTCAGCCAGGGAGCGACCATCTTCCAAGAGGGCGTGGACTGGCAGCAGTCGGGCAACCATGTCGACTGGCTCGGCTCCGGTAACGAACCGGCCATCGGCACCACCTACACGGTGCGCTGGACCTACACCAAGCAGATGGTCAAGGGCACCGACTACGTGGACAGCGGCTGGTTCGGACAGGCCAACCATCCGGCGGCCGGAAACTATTTCTATCTGGTGACCGCCTACAACGCCACCGGCGAGACGGCCTTCAACGCCGCTGCGGTCGTTGCCCGGGCCACCACCGCCGGGGAGATGAACAAGCTCTCCTGGTTGCCGGTCAGCGGCGCGACCGGCTATCGCGTCTACCGGGCCGCCACCAACGGCGCACGCACCGACTACAAGCGACTGATGGAACTGGGCAGCGAGGCGCTCTCCTACGTCGACGACGGCGTCGAGGAAACCACCACCGCTTCGCCTCCGGCCACCAACACGGCCGGGCTCACCATGTCGCCGGTCCAGCTCGAGCTGGGCAACCTCAACGTGATCAACTTCGGACGCGGCAGCCTCGGCGACCAGCCGGTGAACGGCTCCAACTGCAGCCTGGATTACGACTATTACCTTGGCCGCCGCGACATCGTTTACGCCACCACCACCGAGATCAAGCGCCTCGAAGGGGCTCCGGCGGATTTTCCGAAGCTGCCTATCGTGCAGGAAAACGCCCTGGGGCTGTGCAGTATCGATTGCCCGCCCAACTCCACCGACATGGAGATCCGCAACTTCGGCCTGACCCGCATCACCATGGACCAGATCCACGACATCATTCAGGACGTCGAGGACCTGAAGTACAACGATGCCCAGTACCAGATGAACAACGAGCTACAGAACCGGGACGCCCAGACCAAGAAAGGCATCTACTCGGACGACTTTTCGAACACCGCTCAGTCGGACATCTACCACGCCGAATGGGACGCCCGGGTCAATGAGATCGCCCGGTTCGTCGCGCCGGACCGTATTCCGCACTCCACGGTGCTCTCGGTCGATCAGGCGGGCAGCAACGCGAGCTTCTTCGGCAGCCTGGCGCTGTTGCCGGGCAACGAGACCGTGCTGGTGGAGCAGAACGATTGGTCCGAGGAGCGCAACATCAACCCTTACGCCGTGTTCGACAAGCCTCCGGCCATGCTGCAGAGTACGCCCAACCTCGGGCGGCGCGGGCAGACCGGCATTGCCGTCACCGGCATCAACTTCACCCCAAGCAAATCCGGCATCGTGCTGCGCTGTGACGGCCAGGTAATGGCCAGCAACCTGATCAGCGACGAAGCCGGTCGGGTCAGCGCCTCCTTCACCATTCCGACCAACGCCCGCAACGGCAACCGGATCGTGGAGATGAACGACGGCGTTTACTCGGCTCGGACCAGCCTGCAGATCAACGATCCGCTGGTTATCACCCGCATCGAGCGCATCATCGAGAACCGCATTATCCGCGTGCCGGTGGTGCAGGTGGTCTGGCGCACCCAGACCATCTTCGTGCCTCGCGATCCACTGGCCCAGACCTTCAGCTTCACCCAGAACCAGGTGATCTCCAGCATCGGTCTGCAGTTCACCGCCAGGGACCCGAGCATTCCGGTCACGGTACAGATTCGCGGCGTCACCACCGGTCTGCCCAACGGCGTGGTGTTCGCCGAGAAGGTGCTGGCCCCGAACGAGATCAGCCTGAGCGGCGAGACCCGCATTCGCTTCGACGACCCGTTCTACGCCGAGGCCAACACCAGCTACGCCGTGGTGCTGCTGACCAACAGCACCAATTACAAGGTGCGCACCGCCACCCTCGGCAAGATGGGCCGCTGGGGCATCATCACCCGGCAGACCTACATGGAGGGCGTGCTGCTGGAGAGCTCCAACGCCGAGACCTGGACGCCGCTCAACGGCTCCGACCTGGCGATGAAGATCTACGGCTACAACTTCCAGTCCGATGGGATGATCCGCTTCCAGCCGATCACCGGCGTGCAGTTCTCCGACATCAACCTCGACGAGTACTCGGCCATCCCGCAGGGCACCGGTCTCGACTGGGAATACTCCACCGACGGCGGCGTGACCTGGGACGCCATGGTTCCCGCCGAGGAGGAACGGCTGCCCAACCTCGCCACCCGGGTTCAGATCCGCGTGCGCCTGAGCAGCTCGCTTTCTAACGACACCCCGGCCATAAACTTCCGCGACGTCAACCTGGTGGGCTACCTCAATAAGACCACCGGGGCCTACCTGACCCGCGAGAACGAGCTGACCCAGGGAGTGGAATCGACCAAGGCCTATGTGCAGATGCAGATCCCCAGCGGCACCACCCTGCAATGGTTCGCCAGCAACGACGGCGGCCTGACCTGGGAGGCGATGACCATCCAGGACACCCGGCCCATCGACGAGAACTGGACCGAGTACACCCTGGTGCGCACCTTCACCGACAACACCGGCAACAAGGTCCGTTACAAGGCCGAGATGACCGGCACGCCGCTGATCTACCCGCGCATCCATTCGCTGGGCGCGACCCTGAGCTAAGGAGGCACGGCCATGATCGTTCGACGCAAAGGCGGCCTGACCGAGTTCATTCCCACGCCGCAGGAGAAGCGCGACGGCCTGATCCGCGACCACGCCCTGGGCCTGCTGGAGAATCTGCACCAGCGCCTGGCGAGGCTGGAACGGGCGTCAAAGCTCCCGGCCGCCGAAGCGGAGGCCTTCACGGCGCTGCTGGCGCGGATGCGGGCCGACGAGTCGCGCAACCTCGAGCTGCACGCCAGCCTGATCACCTCTGATACCGCCTCCGGCTGACCGGCTCACTGCCACCGCCAACATAGAACCCCCGGATACGGCCAGCCCGTTCCGGGGGTTCTGCCGCCTGTGCGCCGCCCAATCCGGCCAAGTTCGCAAGTCATTGAAAATAAACGTGTTAAATGTCGGCTTCGGCTGTTCTTCTACTTGATTTGTGTCCGGAAAGAAGCATTCATTCATGGTGTAAGCGGAGGCTAAAAAGCCTTGCCAGACAACGACTTAGAAGCGCCATGAGCGACGGAGGCACGCATGAACCTGAAAGAGATCCACTACGGGATCGAGATTGAGACCGTAAAACGCACCCGGGAACAGATCGCCTGGGCCATCCACTCGGTGGTGGGCGGCACGGTCCGCCATGTCGGCATCCCCAGCAGCTATGACCCCTGGGAGGTCGAGGACCTGCGCGGCCGCGTCTGGAAGGTGGTGGGGGACGCCTCCCTGACCAGCGTCCCGGCCCATCTGCGGGCCGAGGTGGTCAGCCCGGTGCTCGGCTACGACGACATCCCGCAACTGCAGGAGGCGGTCCGGGCCATCCGCCGCGCCGGTGGCAAGATCAACAGCCAGTGCGGCATCCACATCCATATCGACGCCGCGCCCTTCGACGGCAGGCACCTGGGCAACCTGGCCAAGATCGTCTACAAGCAGGAACCGCTGATCCTCCACGCCCTCGGCATCAGCCGCGACCGGCTCAACCGCTACACCCGGCCGGTCAGCGACGAGCTGATCCAACGCATCGAACAGCATCGCCCGCGCACCAAGGACCAGCTCAACCGCATCTGGTACGGCTACCACAACCGCCAGCCCCAGCACTACGACAACAGCCGCTACCACGGGGTCAACCTGCACAACGTCTGGTACCGGGGCACGGTGGAGTTCCGCTGGTTCGAGGCGACCCTTCACGCGGGGCGGATCAAGGCCTACCTGCAGTTCTGCCTTGCGGTCGCCGCCAAGGCGCTCAATGGAAGGGCCGCCTCCAGCCGCAAGCGGGATTTCGATCCCCAGAGCGCCAAATACGACTTCCGGGTCTTCCTGCTCCACCTCGGCCTGATCGGCGACGAGTTCAAGACTGCCCGCAAGCATCTGATGGCCAACATGCCAGGTGACGCCGCCTTCAAGAACGGACGCCCTAAACCGGAGGAGGTCCTGCTGGACGAAACCGAAACCACCACTCTCACCAACGAGGCCGGGCAAGTTCCCGGCCTCACTGTTTAAGGAGGTGCCCCATGAAGATTCTGATCCGCTCCACCACGCTGGACGGCGAACCGATCCCCGGCAGCGGGGAAACCATCCAGGCCAATGACTGCCTCGAAGTTGTCGAGCTGATGCGCGGCCAGACGCCGTTCACCGCCAGCCGAGCGCCCCGGGACTACATGACCGAGGTGCTCTCCGGCATCCAAGGCGGGCCGACCCAACCATTGCCGGAGGACGCCACCGCTGCAGCCGCCGAGTTTCTCACCCGCCTGGCCCGGCACGGCCTGATCGAATTCCTGCCCGACGACAAGGCCAGCGATCCCTGGCCGGACCGCTTCCTCGAAGCCCTGGAGACGGTACGGCTCTCCGGGCGCACCAACATGCTCGACCACCCGGAGGTGACCCGCCTGACCGCCGAGATGGGCTACCCGGAGGTGGCCGAGTGGCTGGCCGACCACCGGCGTGAATACGCGGCCTTCGTTCTCGAAGGGACAAGACTGCTCGGCAAGAACTTCGGCGGCAAGGGGGACCCGGCTCCATGTGCGGACAAGTAGGCATCATCTTCGGCCGCAAGCGCAGACGGCCCGACGAGCAGGATTACCTGCGCGAGGTCTTCATCCGCATGCTGTTGCACAGCGAGGAACGCGGCCCACACGCCTCCGGTCTGGCCTGGCTCAAGACCGACGGCAGCCATCGCATCTTCAAGCGTCCGATGCGGGCACACGAGCTGGTCTACGAGAAGCCGTTTCAGGAGCTGCTCGGACAGGTCGACAACGAGACTACCGTTCTCATGGGGCATACCCGCTGGCGCACCCGGGGCAACGAGTTCAACAACCGCAACAACCATCCGATCCGGGCCGGGATCGTCATCGGCACCCACAACGGCACCATCTACAACGCCGATTATCTGTTCCGCCGCCTCCGGCTACCGCGCTACGCCGAAGTGGACAGCGAACTGATTTTCCGCTTGGCCGACCGCTTCGCGCCCGGAGGCCCCATCGACCAGGAGGGGCTGAAGAAGGCGCTTGCCCTCTGTCGCGGCCAGATGAGCGCCGTGCTGGCCTCACGGCTCGACCCCGGCACCATCACCGTGCTCAAGGGCAACAAGCCGCTCTGCCTGCGCATCCACCGCCAGCACCGGGTGGTGCTCTACGCCTCGGACGACGCCTTTATCGACTTTGCCCTGGACAACGAGAAGGGCTGGCGCGAGCTGGAAGTACCGCCCATGACCATGCTCACCATCCGTCACGAGGATGTGCGGGTCATCGAAAACAGCGAATTCCGCTTCATCCCCCAGGAGCGCAAAGGGACACTGCCCGAAGGAGTGAATGCATGAACATTGGAGACACCGCGAAGCTGAACACAAGCCCGGAAGACAGTCCCGAGACCATCCTCCGGCTCTTCGTCTACGGCACCCTGAAACGGGGCTACTGGAACCATCAACGTTTCTGCGCCCAGGCCCGCAGCATCGAACCGGCCGTGGTTTGGGGCAGGCTCTACCACCTCCACGCCGGTTTTCCGGCCCTCGAAGTGCCGGAGGGTCTGATCCTGGCCCGAGGCAGCGCCGATCCACTGGCCGACGCCAGCAGACAGCAGGAGATCGGCACACCGCGTTTCGGCCGCCCGACCGGAGACTGGGATCTGATCCATGGGGAACTGGTGACCTTCACCGATCCGCAGCGCGATCTGCCGCCCATCGACCGGCTGGAAGGATTTCGGCCCGGCGGGCACAGCATGTACAAGCGGGTGATGGTGGCGGTGCTGTGCGGGCGCACCTCGATTCCTGCCTGGATCTACTGGATGCCCCGTGTTGAAAACGGCACCCGGCTTGACTCCGGCGTCTGGCATCGAGCGTGATAGAAAATAATCGGCTCAAATCGGTAAAGATCGTTTGACATAGCACATAGCGCCTTTGTATATTGATGAAGTTTTTTAACCTGGGAGAGGTGCGTCCAGTCTCTCCCGTTTCGCCTCTGGCGGACGTGGCAAACAACCAAAACGCCCGTGGAGCAAGAGAATGAACGAAATGGAAGACCGTTGGTTATCAATAACCGAGATTTGCAAACACCTCGGAGTCAGCAATGACACCGTTTACAAGTGGATCGACAAGCATGGTATGCCCGCCCACCGCATGGGTCGTCTTTGGAAGTTCAAGAAAGATGAAGTCGACGCCTGGGTCAAGGCTGGCGGCGCGGCCGAGCCTGCGGAAACCGACAAGAAGCGCAAGGAGTAATAACGGGCTATGAACCATGTGATCCACAACAGCATCGTCAATTTTATCTGGGGTATCGCCGACGACGTGCTGCGCGATGTCTACGTGCGCGGCAAGTACCGCGACGTGATCTTGCCGATGACGGTCATCCGCCGTCTCGACGCGCTTTTGGAGCCGAGCAAGGAAAAGGTGCTCGGCATGAAGAAGCAGCTCGACGGGGCCGGGATCGCCAACCAGCACGCTGCGCTCTGCCAGGCCGCAGGCGAGGCCTTTTACAACGTCTCGCCCTTTACCCTGCGCGACCTGAAGAACCGCGCCAAGCAGCAACAGCTCAAGGCCGATTTCGAAGCCTATCTGGATGGCTTTTCACCCAACGTCCAGGAGATCCTCGACAAGTTCAAGTTCCGCAACCAGATCCCCACGTTGATCGAGGCCGACATCCTCGGCCACCTGATTGAAAAGTTTCTCGACGGCCGCGTCAATCTCAGCCCCAAGCCTGTTCAGGACGTGGACGGCAACGAACTGCTCCCGGCGCTCGACAACCATTCGATGGGCACCATCTTCGAGGAGCTGATCCGCCGTTTCAACGAGGAGAACAACGAAGAGGCCGGAGAGCACTTCACGCCCCGCGACGTGGTCAAACTCATGGCCGACCTGATCTTCCTGCCGGTGGCCGACGACATCGAATCGGGCACCTACCTCGTCTATGACGGGGCCTGCGGCACCGGCGGCATGCTGACCGTGGCAGAAGAGCGCCTGGCCGAGCTGGCCGAAAGCCACGGCAAGGATGTCTCCATCCACCTGTTCGGCCAGGAGGTGCAGCCGGAAACCTACGCCATCTCCAAGGCCGACCTGCTGCTCAAAGGCGAAGGGGCCGAGGCCGAGAACATGAAGTACGGCTCCACGCTCTCCAGCGATGCCTTCCCGTCGCAGGAATTCGACTTCATGCTCTCCAATCCGCCCTACGGCAAGAGCTGGAAGACCGATCTGGAGCGCCTGGGCGGCAAGGGGGACATCAAGGACCCGCGCTTTGTCACCCAGCACGGCGGCGACCCGGAATACAAGATGATCACCCGCTCCTCGGACGGGCAGCTCATGTTTCTGGTCAACAAGCTCTCCAAGATGAAGCACACCACCCGCCTCGGCAGTCGCATCGCCGAGGTCCACAACGGCTCGTCACTCTTCACCGGCGACGCCGGTCAGGGCGAGAGCAACATCCGTCGCTGGATCATCGAGAACGACTGGCTGGAGGCCATTATCGCCCTGCCGGAGAACATGTTCTACAACACCGGCATCGCCACCTACATCTGGGTACTGACCAACCGCAAGTCTGATACGCGCCGAGGCAAGGTCCAGCTCATTGACGCCACCGAATGGTACGTGCCACTGCGCCGCAACCTCGGCAAGAAGAACTGCGAGTTCTCCGAGGAACACATCCGCGCCATCTGCGATCTGGTGGTGAATCCGGTCGAAACCGAGAAATCCAAGATCTTCCCCAACGAGGCCTTCGGCTACTGGAAGGTGACGGTGGACCGCCCGCTGCGCCTCGCCGCCCACCTGAGCCCGGCCCGGCTGGAACGGTTCGAGCGGGCCTGCGCCAAGGCCAAGGAAGAGCCGCTGGCCAAGCTGGCCCGCCGCGTGGCAGAGACGCTTGGAGCCGGTCCTCACCTGGATTTCAACGCCTTTATGGACACCGTTGAGGCCGATGCCGACAAGCACGGCGTCAAGCTCACCGCCAAGCGCAAGAAGCTGCTGCAAAGCGACCTCTGCGACACCCGCGAGGACGCCGCGCCGGTACTGAAGAAGGTTCACAAGCCCGGCAAGGCCACGCCCGATCCCATCCACGGCCTCTTTGAGGCCGAGGTGAACGGCAAGACCTGCGTGGTCGAATACGAGCCGGATACCGCCCTGCGCGACAGCGAACAGGTGCCGCTGCTGGAAGAAGGCGGTATCGAGGCCTTCTTCCAGCGCGAAGTGCTGCCCTACACCCCGGATGCCTGGATCGACCCGAGCAAAACCCAGGTAGGTTACGAAATTTCCTTCACCCGCCATTTCTACCGGCCCGCGCCCATGCGCACCCTGGATGAGATCAAGTCCGACATCTACGCCCTGGAGCAGGAAACCGAAGGGCTGCTGGAACAGATTGTCGGGGGGGCCAAATAATGAAACTGGCCCCATATCCAGAATACAAGGATTCCGGTGTGCCGTGGTTAGGGAAGATTCCGGCCCATTGGGACGTAAAGCCGGGTTTTGCCTTTTTGTCGGAGCGCAAAGAAAAGAACACCGGCATGAAAGAATCTACAGTACTGTCCCTGAGTTATGGACAAATAGTCGTAAAGCCCCCTGAAAAGCTTCATGGGTTGGTACCTGAGTCTTTCGAAACCTATCAGATTGCCGTCCCTGGGAATATCATCATAAGGGGCACTGATCTTCAGAATGACAAGACAAGCCTCCGTGTCGGTAAGGTGCGCAACAGAGGGATAATTACATCCGCTTACCTATGCCTACAAGCCAACGAAAAAATCAATCCAGACTACGCCCATTTGCTATTGCATGGGTATGACTTGATGAAAATCTATTATGGTATGGGATCGGGGCTTCGTCAGAATCTGGATTTTAGCGATTTTAAGCGATTGCCTGTTCTTGTCCCTTCATCCACCGAACAAAGCAAAATTCACCAATATGTGGAATCAATTCATGCGCAGATCAACAAATTCATCCGCAACAAGCGGCGGCTCATCGAACTGCTCAAGGAGCAGAAGCAGAACGTCATCAACCAGGCCGTGACCCGGGGGCTTGATCCCAACGTCAAGCTCAAGCCCAGCGGCGTGGAATGGATCGGGGATATTCCGGGGCATTGGGAGATGCGGAAGATAACGCATCTTTATAGGCAGATTGGAAGTGGAACTACGCCTCAGAGTGGCAATGCAGATTATTACGACGGAAACATTCCTTGGATCATCTCCGGTGATTTAACTGATGGTTTTCTAGAGACAACATCAAAAAAGGTAACTGACAAAGCGGTTCAGGACTATTCAACCTTAAAAATGTATCCAGAAGGTTCATTGGTTGTTGCTATGTATGGGGCGACTATTGGCAAAGTAAGCCTTACATCGATTCGCGCATGTACTAATCAGGCATGTTGCGTGCTCTCCAACCCTCGCAATGACATTAATAACAAATTCATGCTGCAACTGTTTCTCAAGATTAAGCCTGACTTGGTACGAATGGGCTACGGCGGAGGACAGCCTAATATCAGCCAAGATACTATCAAGGGATTGAGGTTGCCCATTCCGTCAATCGAGGAGCAGGGAGATATTGTCACCTTTATAGAAAACGAGACGGCGACGATTGACTACGCGATAACCCACGCCAAGCGTGAGATCGAGCTGATGCGCGAATACCGCACCCGACTGATTTCTGACGTAGTCACCGGTCAAGTGGATGTACGTGGCATTGAGGTGCCGGATGTTGCTGAGGACGAACTGCTGGCGCTGGTTGAGGACACCGGTGAGGCCGATGAAGTGATCGATGACGAGGGGGAGATGGATGAAACCGACTGACAAAACCCCAAAAAACAGCCTCGGCAAACCGCAGGACTATCCGCGCCTGCTGACCGAGATCAAGGAGCGCATCCGCTCCGCCCAGTACGAAGCCCTCAAGGCGGTCAACAAGGAGCTGGTCGGCCTGTACTGGGATATCGGCCGGATGATCGTGGAGCGGCAGGATGTTGAAGGCTGGGGCAAGGCGGTGGTGGAACAGCTCGCCGCCGATCTGCGGACGGAGTTCCCCGGCGTAGGTGGCTTTTCGGCTTCCAACCTCTGGCGAATGAAGGCCTTTTTCGAAGCCTACACCGGTCTAGAAAAACTCGCACCACTGGTGCGAGAAATCGGCTGGAGCCACAACCTGGCCATCCTGGAGCGCTGCAAGGACGCGCTGGAACGGGAATTCTACATCCGCATGACCCGCAAGTTCGGCTGGTCCAAGAATGTCCTCATTCACCAGATAGACAACCAGAGCTATGAAAAATCCCTGCTGGGCCAGACCAACTTCGACCAGGCGCTTACGCCGGAACTTCGCGCCCAGGCCAAGCTGGCGGTGAAGGACGAATACACCTTCGATTTTCTGGAGCTGGGCGAGGAACACAGCGAGCGGGAGCTGGAACGGGCGCTCATCGCCCGGATCGAGGATTTCCTCCGGGCCATGGGCGGCATGTTCGCCTTCATGGGCAGCCAATACCGGCTTGAGGTGGACGGCAAAGAATTTTTTATCGACCTCTTGTTGTTTCACCGCCGCCTGCGCTGCCTTGTCGCCATTGAATTGAAAGTCGGCGAATTCCTGCCGGAGTTCGTCGGCAAGATGCAGTTTTATCTGGCGGCTCTGGACCGGCAGGTCCGCCAGGAGGACGAGAACCCCTCCATCGGCATCATCCTGTGCAAGGAGAAGAGCCGCACGATTGTGGAATACGCCCTGCACGACGCCCGCAAGCCCATCGGCGTGGCCACTTATGAAATCACCAAGACCCTGCCCAAGGCGCTAAAAGGCCAACTGCCGTCGCCGAAGGACATCGCCCATTTGCTGGAGGATCTATGAAACCTACCGACACCAGCGAAAAGGGCCTGGAATCGATCATCGTCGCCTCCCTTGTGGAGGATGCCGGATATGTTCAGGGCGACCCGCAGGACTACGACCGGGAACACGCCGTCGATCTGGTCAAACTGCTGCAGTTCCTCGCCGCCACCCAGCCCGATGGCTATGAGGCTCTTGGCATCGACGAGGAAGGCCCCAAGCGCACACAATTCCTGCACCGCCTGCAGGGCGAGATCGCCAAGCGCGGCGTGGTGGACGTGCTGCGCGGCGGCATCAAGCACGGCCCGGCCCATGTGGACCTTTTCTACGGCACGCCGACGCCGGGCAACGTGAAGGCAGCCGAACGGTTCGCGGCCAACATCTTCAGCGTCACCCGCCAGCTCCGCTACAGCCGCAACGAGACCGCGCTCTCCCTCGACATGGCCGTGTTCATCAACGGCCTGCCCATCGCCACCTTCGAACTCAAAAATAAACTCACCAAGCAGACGGTGCTCGATGCCGTGCAGCAGTACCAGCGCGACCGCGACCCGAAGGAGCTGCTATTTCACTTCGGCCGTTGCGTCGTCCATTTTGCCGTGGACGATCACGAGGTCCGCTTCTGTACCCACCTCAAGGGCAAGGGCTCGTGGTTTCTGCCCTTCGACAAAGGCTACAACGACGGCGCTGGCAATCCGCCCAACCCGGCCGGGCTTGCCACCGACTATCTGTGGAAGGAGTCCCTCTCCAAGGCGGGCCTGACCGACATTCTGGAAAACTACGCCCAGGTGGTGGAGGAAAAGGACGAGAAGACCGGTAAAAAGAGATACAAGCAGATATTCCCCCGCTACCACCAGTTGAAGGTGGTGCGCATGCTGCTGGCCAATGCCGCCGAGAGCGGCATCGGCAGGCGCTACCTGATTCAGCACTCGGCGGGCAGCGGCAAGAGCAACTCCATCGCCTGGCTGGCGCACCAGCTCGTGGGGCTGGAACACGAGAGCAAGGCGTTGTTCGATTCGGTCATTGTGGTCACCGACCGGCGCGTGCTCGACAAGCAGATTCGCGACACCATCAAGCAGTTTGCCCAGGTTTCCGCCACCGTCGGCCATGCCGAACATTCCGGCGACCTGCGCAAATTCCTCAAGGCCGGGAAAAAAATCATCATCACCACGGTGCAGAAGTTCCCGTTCATCCTCGATGAGATCGGCGACGAACACCGCAAGAGCAAATTCGCCATCATCATCGACGAGGCCCATTCTAGCCAGGGTGGCAAGACCACCGCCGCCATGAACCGCGTGTTGGAGGAGACCGCGCCCTACGGCGACTCTGATGACGAGGGGGAAGAGACGGTCGAGGACAAGATCAACAAGATTATGGAAGGCCGGAAGATGGTGACCAACGCCAGCTACTTTGCCTTCACCGCGACCCCAAAGAACAAGACTCTGGAGATCTTCGGCGAGCCGGACCCGCAACCCGACGGCACAGTGAAGCACTACCCTTTCCACAGCTACACCATGAAACAGGCCATCCAGGAAGGCTTCATCCTCGATGTGCTGAAGAACTACACCCCGGTGGAAAGCTATTACCGCCTGGCCAAGACCGTGGAGGACGACCCGCTCTTCGACGCCAACAAGGCCCAGAAAAAGCTGCGCCGCTATGTAGAATCTCACGAGCACGCCATTCGCGAGAAAGCCGAGATCATGGTGGATCACTTCCACGCCCAGGTGATCGGCCACCGCAAGGTTGGTGGCCAGGCCCGGGCCATGGTCATCACCAACGGCATCGTGCGGGCCATCCAGTATTTCCACGCCTTCAAGGGTTACCTCAAGGAGTGTAGGAGCCCGTATGAGCCGATTGTGGCTTTTTCCGGCGAACACGAGTTTGGTGGCAACAAGGTGACGGAGGCGACGCTAAATGGATTTCCCAGTAGCCAGATTACAGACAAGATCCAGCAGGACCCGTACCGCTTCCTGATCGTCGCCGACAAATATCAGACCGGCTACGACCAACCGCTGCTCCATACCATGTACGTGGACAAGGCGCTCTCCGGCATCAAGGCGGTGCAAACCCTCTCGCGGCTCAATCGTGCCCATCCGCAGAAGCACGATACCTTTGTCTTGGATTTCTATAACGACTCGGAAACCATCCAGAAGTCGTTCGAGCCCTATTACCGAACAACCATCCTTAGTGACGAGACCGACCCCAACAAACTGCACGACCTCAAGTCGGATCTCGACGGCTACCAGGTCTATTCGCAGGCGCAAATCGACGACCTGGTGGGGCTCTATCTGAACGGCGCGGACCGCGACAAGCTCGACCCGATCCTGGACGCCTGCGTGGCCACCTACAACGCCGATCTCGATGAGGACGGCCAGGTGGATTTCAAGGGTAAGGCCAAGGCTTTTGTGCGCACCTACGGCTTTCTGGCCTCGATTCTGCCGTACTCGAACGCCGACTGGGAAAAGCTGTCGATCTTCCTGAACTTCCTGATCCCGAAGCTCCCCGCGCCCAAGGAAGAGGATCTGTCCCGGGGCATCCTGGAGGCCATCGATATGGACAGCTACCGTGTCGAGGTGAAAACCAGCCTGAAGATCGGCCTTGCGGATCAGGATGCCGAAATCGGACCGGTGCCGACCAGCGGCGGCGGCCGCAAACCGGAACCGGAGCTGGACCAACTGAGCAACATCATCAAGGCGTTCAACGACCAGTTCGGCAACATCGATTGGAAGGACGGCGACAAAATCCGCCAGGTCATCGCCGAGGAGATCCCGGCCAAGGTAGCGGCGGACGCGGCCTACCAGAACGCCATGAAGAACAATGATAAGAAGACCGCCAGGATCGAACACGACGCTGCGCTACAGCGGGTCATGATCGACCTCTTGTCCGACCACACCGAGCTGTTCAAGCAGTTCAGCGACAACCCGTCTTTCAAGAAATGGCTGGGTGACACCATCTTCGGCGTGACCTATCAGCAACAGGCCGAACAATCCGCAACGGGGGCGAGCCATGGACGTTAAAACGGCAGCTATTCAGGTTTTGCAGCAGGCCGAAATGGCACTGAACGCCAAGGACATCGCCGAGCAGATCATGGCTGCCGGTCTCTGGCAGTCCGATGGCAAGACCCCAGACGCCACTGTCAGCGCCCGGCTCTACTCCGACATCAAGAACAACGGAGACAAGTCACCCTTTGTAAAGGTCGGCCCTCAGACCTTCGCTCTTCGGGATTCCACTGAAATACCGAGCGGCGCTGCGTCGGTTCCTGTGGCCGTCGAAGAAGCCCCAAAACATCATCCGAACGCGGGTTTCTCCTTTACCGATTGCGCTCAGAAGGTGCTCGAGGAGTTCGGCGGCAAGAAGCCGATGCACTACAAGGAGATCACCGAGAAGGCCCTGCAAAAAGGTTGGCTGGTGACAGGCGGCAAAACGCCCGAGGCCACCATGTACGCCCAGGTGATCACCGAGATCAAACGCCAGCAGAAACGCGGTGAGCGCCCCCGCTTTGTCCAGCACGGCCGTGGCTATGTGGGCCTGAGCCAATGGATGGGGCGCGGACTGGCGTTCCAGATCGAACAGCACAACCACCAGGTCCGGAAGGTCCTGCGTGAGCGCTTGCTGGCAATGAAACCCGGCGAGTTCGAGGAGCTTATCTCGCAGTTGCTGGCGGAGATGGGCTTCGAGATGGTTAAAGTGACCAAGCTCAGCGGCGACGGCGGCATCGATGTCCGGGGCACCCTGGTGGTCGGTGACGTGGTCCGCATCAAGATGGCAGTCCAGGTCAAGAAATGGAAGCTCAAGAACAACATCCAGGCTCCGGTGGTGCAGCAGGTGCGCGGCAGCCTGGGGGCGCACGAGCAAGGCCTGATCATCACCACAAGCGATTTCAGCCCCGGAGCCGTCAAGGAGGCCGCCCAGGCAGACAAAACCCCCATCGCCCTGATGAACGGGGACCAGCTTGTGATGCTGCTGATGGAACACGGCATCGGCGTTCATCGCTCGACGCCTGATCTGTTTGAGATCGATGAGGAGTTTGCTGCTCACCAGAATGCAATTAAGGAATAGCCATATGGAATGATGTAGAAACAATCTTTGGCGTCACCTATCAATCCACAACACGAATTGGTGCGGGGTAAAAAGTGATGGATATCCTGCTGACATTCACCGGTTTTCACACCCCCTATTCAAAGGGATTGGTTGATCAAGAGGAGCTTGAGCCGCCATGTCCAGAACCGCCCCAAAATTCCGCATCGCCATTAACGGCTATGGCCGCATCGGTCAAAGCGTCCTGCGGGCGCTCTATGTCGGTCGCCGCCACAGCGACCTGAAGGTGGTGGCGATCAACGAGCTGTCCGACCTCGACACTTTGACCTATCTGACACGCTACGATACCACCCATGGCCGTTTCCCCGTGGAGGTGAGGAACGACGGCAGCCATCTGCTGATCAACGGAGACCGCATCCGGGCACTGAACGAGAGAAGCCCCGAGAATCTACCCTGGAAGGACCTGGATGTCGATCTTGTTTTCGAATGCACGGGTACCTTTACCGATCGCTCCACTGCGGAGTGCCACCTGGCCAGCGGTGCGCGACGGTTGCTCTTTTCACAGCCCGCCGATGCGGACATAGATGCCACCATTGTCCACGGTTTCAACAGTAGGCACCTAAAACCCGGCCATCGGATCGTCTCCTGCGGCTCCTGCACCACCAACTGCATCGTTCCCATCCTCGACCTGCTCGACCAACATTACGGGATCGAGAACGGCGTAACCACGACCATCCATTCGGCAATGAACGACCAGCCGGTGATCGACAGCTATCACCACACCGATCTGCGGCTGACCCGCAGCGCCATGCAGTCCATGGTCCCGGTCGATACCGGCCTGAGTCAGGGGATTGGCAAGATGATGCCCGCCCTGAGCGGCCGTTTCGAATGTCTGCACCTGCGCGTACCGACCATCAATGTTTCTCTGATGGACCTGGCCATCAACCTACGTCGTCCTGCGGATGCCATTTCGGTCAACGCCCTCTTTCGTGAAGCCTCGGAAGGACGCTTGCTGGGGCTCCTGGGATACACCGAAGAGCCCCACGCTTCGGTCGATTTCAACACCGACCCCCGCTCGGCGATCATCGACGGAACTCAGACCCGGGTGAGCGCCTGCAGGCTGCTCAAACTCATGGCTTGGTTCGACAACGAGTGGAGTTACGCCAATCGCATGCTCGATGTAGCGCAAACCTGGCAGAGCCTGGCGGGGGAATAAGCTTATAGGAAGATCTTCGAGTCTTGCCCCGTCAAAAAATAAAAATCGAATAAGCATCCCAGTGTTTACTCAAACCAAGTGATTACCTTGAGGGCTCAGTATTTCGATCATCGATTACCATTCCATCCCTTCCAACCGCAACGTGGCGGGGTAGGGTTCCTGCGTGGTCCATCAGCCACAAATCCAACTCATGACTTACATGGGTGAGGATCACCCTCCGCGCTCCGATGGCATCCGCGCTTTCCAGCGCGGTGCGCACATCATTATGGTTACGTGGCCGCCTCTCCAGAGGTGGATGACAGCAATCGAGGATAACGCAATCAGGCCGCCACTGTTTAAAAAACTCCACGCTGCCGGGCGGCAGGCCGATGGTGTCGCAAAGATAGGCAATCCTTGCCGAACCCGCTTCAAGGCAGTAGCCAAAGGTCATCTTGGAATGCACCAGGGGAACAGGGGTAGCCGTCACGTCACCAAAGAGAGCCGGGCTGAATTCCTGGAGCCGGTGAAACTTCAGCAAGCCGTTGTTTTTGTAAAGGTCGGCACAGCCCTCCGGATCGGGAGGCGCTCCGACATCGATCCGTGGGTCTGTGCCCCAGCGGAGATGAAACAGTCCCTGAACATGATCGGGGTGGAAATGGGTGAGCAGGATTGCGGTCAGGTTTCCGGAAGGAAAGCGCTCGGCGAGATCGATCAGCCCCGCGTCGATCAAGAGCCGCGTGCCGCTGGATTCAACAAGCGCCGTGCTTGGACGTCGCATGAAACGTGGATCGAGCCTTGCCCGTTCACAGGCCGGACAACTGCACCCATAAAGGGGTACGCCGCCGGCGTCGCCTGTTCCCAGCAAGCTTAAACGCAAACCACCCGTGTTTTTTGGTGGCATCGGGCCGGTCCGGGAGTCATGCCTTGAATCAATTTTCCCGGATGACGGAAGGATTCCTGAGTTCAGTGTGCTCATGAATGAAGACGCCTGTCGGGCTGTAAACGGTCATTCACGGAATCATGCAGAATGAGATCGATCAACGTGTCACCACCTTCGTGAAGCGGCCCGTCGTTATTGACCTTGAGACAGCCCTTGCAGGCGCCTGCAAGAGCTTGGTGCCGTTGCAGACGTTTTTCAACCTGCTCCCTCGTTTCGCGGCCCCGGCTCAGGAGCCGTTCCCGGAGGACATCCGCAGAAACCTCGATCAAGAGTGGCACCACATTATGATATCGACCGGAAACCTGGGGCAAGTATTCGCGGGAGCCGTTCACAATGACGGTCGCGCCGCTTGCAAGCCACTGGTCGATCTCGATGCCGATCCCGTAATGATGGCCGTGGCTTTGCCAATGAAAGGCGAAAAGCCCGGCCGCAACCCGCGAGGAAAATTCATCCGGGGTGAGCGACACATGGTTTTCACCTCCCGCATCCGCTGGACGGGTGATATAGCGATGAGCGAAAACGATATTGGAGTGTTTGGCCAGTTTTTCCCGGGCGTAACGCATCAGGCTGTCCTTGCCGCTTCCCGATGCCCCCATGACGTAAATGAGTCGGGCTTTCATCGTGGGTCGCTCACACATGATCAAAAGAGGCAGAGAGTACGAGCTCGCCGCCCACCCAGACTTTTTCCGCCTGGGGAAGAGAGCCAAGCATCTTCACGGCTACAAGGTCGGCTCGCTTGCCGATGGTTATCTCTCCACGATCAGACAACCCAGCGGCGCGCGCCGGATTGACGGTCACCATGGCCACGGCTTGGCAGAGGGAAATATCCGTAAGAGAAGGCAGACGCATGATGGATGGCAGCAACGCAGCAGGGGAATAATCGCCGCAGAGGCAGTCGGCTACCCCATTGCTGACGGCATCAAGCGCCCGCATATTGCCCGACTGGGATTTTCCGCGCAGGATATTGGGAGCTCCGAACAGGGTGGCCAAGCCGTTTTCGCGGGCGGCGCGGGCGGTTTCGAGGTTGATCGGGAACTCGGAGATGACTGCGCCAAGCGCCCGCACCGTGGCGACCTTGTCCGGCGAGTCGTCGTCGTGACTGGCGATAGACACATTATGAATCCGAGCTTGCTCGGCCAGAGACTTCATGCGCTCCATGGCCCCCTGTGCGGCCTCAAGCTTGCGTGTCAGAATGGTGTCCAGCGCGTCGGCATCTGTCTTGTAGGTACGAGCGAGATACTCGCGATAGGCCTCCACGTCCCGAAATTGTCCCTGACCCGGGCTGTGGTCCATGAAGGAGATCAGATGGGCGTCGCCTTTTTCAATGAGATCACGCAAGACCGGCGGTGCGGTTTCGTCAGTGACCTCATAGCGGACATGTACCCGGTTATCGATCAGCGCATGGAGACGCCAGGCATGGACGGCGCGGGCAATCTCTGCGGCGAAGGCGTTGTTGCGCACGCCCAATTCATGATTGGCAAAGGAAAGGGCATGAAATACTGTGGTAATACCAGCCACGGCGTTGCGTTTGTCTGATTGGGCGCAGGCAAAATCGAGGGGAAAGTGCACGTTTGGCCTTGGTTCGATTTCCTTTTCCAGAGCGTCGCAATGCAGGTCGATCATGCCGGGAATAAGAATCCTGCCGGAAAGGTCGATGATTTTGGCATCTTTCGTGCCGTTCGGATCAATGGCGGCAATGCGTCCGTCTTCTATTAAAACAGCGATGTCCTCAACTACTTCGGCTGGAAATACGACCCGAGCATGGGTCAGCAAAGTTTGCTTCATTATAATTTTTCCTCGATTTCATGGAATTCCGCCCCTTGAGGCGTCAGTTCAACGACCCGGTCCGCGAGACGGCGGACCAGTTCGGGGTGGTGGAACACAGCCAGCATGCCGACGTTTTTGGCCTTGATGGAGGAAAGGAGATCGATGACTCGGTCGGTGGTTGCCGGATCAAGACTTGCGGTGGGTTCATCGAGCAGGAGCAGACGTGGTCTTGAAATGAGCCCGCGCGCCAGGTTTACCCGTTGCTTTTCTCCTCCGGAAAACGTGGCGGGCGGCACATGCCAGAGACGTTCCGGGACATCGAGAAGACGCAGAATATCGGCGGCGGCGTCACGGGCCCCTTCTTTTTTCTCGCCTCGAACGACCAGTGGCTCCCCGACCACGTCCAAGGTGGCCTTTCGCGGCAGACAGTGAAGGAACTGGGTCACAAACCCGATATCCCGCTTCCTCAATTCCAGTATCCGATGATCCGACGCCTGCACCAGATCGGTGGTATGGCCCGTCTCGTCGTGATAAAGTATGCGGCCGCCGCGCGGAAGATAGGTGCGATAGATGCATTTCAGCACGGATGATTTACCGCAGCCGGTCGGCCCTACCAGGGCCGTCATCTTCTTATTGTAAACCGTCAGATCGACATCGTCGCAGGAAGGAATGAACGCCTTCTGCTCGTGCAGAAAAAAGCGTTTGCTTAATTTTTCAACTGTTAAAATCGGTGTGTCCACTATAATGCTCCTTATAATGCGGAAGCGACAAGCTGCTGGGTATAGGCGTGCTGGGGGTCTTCCAGTATCTGATCCGTCAGCCCCGCTTCGATGATTCGTCCGTTCTTCATGACAATGGTACGAGTCGCCAGCAACCGTATGACGCCGAGATCATGGGTCACCGCGATCATTGCCGTGCCGAGTTCCTGCTGGATTTCCAAAATAAGATCGAGAATGCGGGCCTGAACCGAGAGGTCGAGGCCGGTGGTCACTTCGTCCAGGAAAAGAACAGGGGGGCTGGTCGCCAGCGCTTTGGCGATCTGGACGCGTTGTTGCATGCCGCCGGAAAATTTTTTCGGGGATTCGTCCATGCGCTCGGGCATGACTTCCGTGCGGGCCAAGAGGCTGCGCGCCCGTTCGCGTATCCTGCCGTAGTGCGAGAAATCGCTCATCAACAGACGCTCGGCGATGTTTCCTCCAGCGGAAAAATTGAAATTGAGGCCGAGATGCGGGTTCTGGTAGACGATGCCGAAGCGGTGGTTTCTCAGCCAGCGCTGCTGTGCCGCATTCAGGCTGAAGAGGTCCCACTGCCGTTCGCTGTCGAAAAAGACGGCTTCGCCGTGCGATGGCGCTTCATCGAAAAAAAGCATCTTCACGATGGTCGATTTGCCGCTGCCGGACTCTCCCATGATGCCGAGAATCTCTCCGGCGTGCAGATCAAAGCTGATATTGGCTGCGGCCACCACGGAGCCACAGTGGGAGCAGATGTTGCTGCCCGCTTCCGGCCCAGTGCTTTCAAGGCAGCGAGGGCATCCGGAGCCGTAAATCTTGCCGAGGTTTTTTACTCCAAGAATTTTTTTCATCGCGAAGCCTCATTTGCGGCACTGTGTTGCGTGGACAACCGCTGATTGCAGTAATCCGAATCTGAGCATTGATAGATCCGCACGCCGTCATTGCTGGTGAATTCATCCAGAAAAGAATCCGTCGCGCCGCAACGGTGGCAGGATCGCCGCAGCCCCTGCTCGTCGGTGAAATCCTCGGTTCTGAAAGCGATATCGTCGAAGGCCAACGGCTCCGCGTTGGTGTAGGGCGGCACGGCATAGATTTTTTTTTCACGCCCGGCTCCGAACAGGATCAGCGCGGGCGACTGGTTGAGCTTGGGTATGTCGAAACGTGGAATGGGGCTGGGGTCCAGCACGTAATGGCCGTTGATGCGCGTCGGATAACGGTGCGAGATGGTGATTTCATCGAAACGGACGATGTCTTCGTACAGCTTGGTCAGCAGCCGTGAATAATCCCCCTCGCCGTGCATGATTTTGCGCCGTGCTTCTGAAGGCTCGACAACGACCAATGGATCTGGATACGGCACCTGCAACACTAAGATTTGCGCACTCGTCAGTCGCCTCTCGGGGATGCGATGGCGTGATTGGATAAGCGTCGCCTCCTGGGTGCGTTCCGTGGTGTCTACGCCTGGGCAGGTCAATTCGATAAAATGGCGCAAATTGACCGCGTTCACCGAATCATCCGATCCCTGATCGATGACTTTGAGTGTGTCGCTCCGGCCGACAAGACTCAGGGTCAGTTGCAGTCCACCCGTGCCGAAGCCTCGCCCCATCGGCATTTCGCGGGAGGCGTAGGGGGTCTGGTATCCGGGAATGCAGATGGCCTTGAGGATGTTGCGTCTCACTTCCCGCTTTGCGTATTCATCCAGGAAACCAAAGCTGTATCCGGCTTCATCCTGTGGTAGTTCGTAATATGGGTTCATTTTTTATTTCCTCTTTTTTGCTCTGCTTTCGCCTGGGTCGTGCGCAACCGGTCCATATCCGACTGGAACGTCACATAGTGCGGCATCTTGTAATGGTTCGCGAACCCCATGGAATCCACGCCGTCGACATGCAGGACAACAAATTCCGGATCTTCCGACGGATTCGTCGGACCTTCCTTCATGCCCTTTTGCAGGGCGCGATCCAGTACCGCCATGGATATGGCCTTGGTTTCGTTGTGACCAAAGCAGGCTCCGTAGCCGAGCGTGAACACCGGCTTGCTCTTGTTGTCGCTGTTTTCATACATGGCGACCACCTCGCATTCCGTGATCAGCACCTCGCCGGCCTCAATCTCTTCCCCTGTTACCGGATGGGGTAAGTAAACCGGGAGATAACCGACGCGCAGTTCGGCGATGGTCGGATGAATGTCGCCATAACCCCGCATGTTGGAATAGGCGAGGGCGAGGAGCGATCCGGTCTCGGCCCGCGCCATGCTCGACAGCACCGCCGAGCGCGGAATGGGGAAAATGAGGGGTTCTCTCGTAATGTCGAAAGGCTCGATGTCGTGGGCAGGGGCTTTCGGCAGCAAGCCGTCCTTGCGCAGCGCCTCCACAACCTTGGGAAAGGTTTCCGGCAAAGCATCGCCCGGAGTGTCGGCCATGAACTTCGCGGCGATTTCCCGAAATACCTCGGGAGACTCATCCGCCAGGTCGATCCGCATCAATCGCAGCGCATAATCATAGGTCGGCCCCAGCATCTGCCCTCCTGGTATGTCCTTAAAGGCGCTGGAAATGCGACGGATGACACGCATGCGACTGGTCTCCTGTACCGGCGTCGACATCAGGCGCGGCTTGGTGGAACGATAGGCACGCAGGGCGAATGCCGCCTCAAGCGTGTCCCCTTGCATCTGTTTGATCGCCAGGGCGGCCAGGCGCGGGTGGTACAGCCCACCTTCGGAAACGATTCGTGAGGTGAGCAGACGTAATTGATTCTCGATGGCTGAAAGAGAAAGAGGAACGCCCTGCTCTCCCTCGGCGGCACGCAGCGCTTCAAGCGCTTCCTGTGACCCCTTGATGGCGATGCCGCCACCTTTGATCGCTACATATCCCATGACTGTCCTTCCTTTATCTTGATCCGCGTGGTGCGGGGAATGGCGATGACCCGAGCCGTATCAAAGAGAATCATGTCCACGCCCAGCGGAAATGCTCCGTTCCACTCACTTCTTTTGTTCAGCCAGGCCGGGGTGAGTCCCGAGCAGGCAATTACTTTTTCAGATTGAATCCCGGGGCCTCGCATGACCAAGGCTTCGCCCCGACCGATGTAGGTAACGTTCAGGATGACTGTTGCCCCCATCTCGGGGCATTCCAGGGAACCAAGAGCCGGAGAAAATATCGGGGCGGTATCGCCGCGAGCGACGATGAACCGCGCTTTTTCCGGTGTCTCCCTGTTTGTCTCAAGTTTTGACCAGTCATGATCGTCAATCATGTGATGCGGGTCGGCGACGGTGACCGCACCATCGGTCAGAGTCGCCAGAATTAGGCGCAACAGGTTGTTTTCGCGTTCCTGAACCTCAGGAAGCAGTGTTTCAAGTGACCCCGGGAAGGCGAAGGCATTCATCAGTTGGCGAAAAGCCTTCTGTTGGACGGCTGGTTCCCATACGGCTGATTGTGGTTTGCAGATTGGTTCGATCTTCATATGTCATTGTCCTCACCGGTTGCGTCGAGCAGAGAGAAGTCCACGCGGGTGCGCTCAAGGATCACACTGCGGGATGCTTCATTGCGCGCGAGTCCACGCGCGCCTTCCTCAAGTAAATGCGCGATGATTTCATGCCCGTTTAACCTGTTGGCGAGAATGGCGTCCAAGATGGCGACATCTCTCGCCAAGCTCGTCCGGTCGTCAAGAATCTGTGCCGCGCCCGCGCCCTTTTTACCGTTTTTATCAATGACCCTGACCTGGGCTCGGGAAAGAGGAATTTCCCCGATAAAATAGGGTTCAGCCAAGGCACCGTCGCGTAATTGAAGCAGTGCGAGTCCCGATTGCGGCAGGGCCTGGTCATCGACCCGGCACAGCTCCGTAATGGTTCGCACAGCTTCTTTAATCTTTTGCGGTGGTAGTGATAAAAGCAAACGCGGCCAGTCACGGCGCTGATATGATATGGAATCGGTCATGTGAGTTTTCCTCTCAACCAGGTTGAAAAATAATCAAAAACAAGAATGACGCTCAGAATCACCAGGATCAGGGCGGCGGATTCATCGTACTTGAACAGTCGCAAGGTATCGTGGAGGGCGAGACCGATGCCGCCTGCTCCTACCAGGCCAAGCACCGACGCCATGCGGACATTCCGGTCCATGATGTAGAGGGTGTAGCCGATGGCTTCGCGTAGAATGGAAGGCCAGCCCGCGTACATCACAACCTGACTTCTGCTCGCGCCGGTCGCCTGGACCGCCTCAATAACCCCCTTGTCGATACGCTCCAGGTTCTCGGCGAAAAATTTCCCTAGGAATCCTGCGGTATGAACACCAAGGGCCAATGCGCCGGGAAGCGGACCGAGGCCCAGGGCCGCTACAAAAATAAGCGCCAGCAACAGATCGGGCATGGCGCGGAGAAAATTCAGTGTTTCTCGGGCAATCCGGTATGTCGCCCTGCCGGGCGTCAGGTTGCGCGCCGCGAAAGGGGCCAGTAAAAAAGCCGTGACGAAGGCGATGAGCGTGCCCCACAAGGCCGTCGCGATGGTCTGTGCCATGAGTTGTAGATATCTAGACATCTCCGAAAAATCCGGAGCCGTATAGCGGCTGAAATATTCAGCCATGTCCTCCACGCCGTAGAGCAGCGTTTGGAAGGAAATATCCAGGTCGAAAACGATCAGCCAAAGCAGGACAATCCATAAGGAAAACCAGACCGGCGCGGGATTGAACGGTTTTTTGGGCGGGAGCGCGGAGAGCTTCTT
Organism: Paucidesulfovibrio longus DSM 6739; assembly: GCF_000420485.1. Taxonomy (NCBI): domain Bacteria; kingdom Pseudomonadati; phylum Thermodesulfobacteriota; class Desulfovibrionia; order Desulfovibrionales; family Desulfovibrionaceae; genus Paucidesulfovibrio; species Paucidesulfovibrio longus. Next base: position 221,611 of record NZ_ATVA01000013.1, read on the forward strand.
CATTTAAATCACCCTCGCCCTGAAATGGCTGGATAGACGATCCAGTAACGCAACGATGAGATATATGGCCAAAGCGATGCCGAGGATTCGGTCATAATCGAACAGGCGCATCGCCATGACCATGTCATAGCCGACGCCACCCGCCCCGACCAGGCCGAGAATCGCCGCCGCACGAAGATTGTGATCGAGGATATACAGCGTTGAACCGATAAAATCCGGCATGGCCTGGGGCAGATAGGCAAAGGTGCGAACCTGCAACCATCCGGCCCCATGCGCTTCCACTCCTTCAATGGGTTTGGCGTCGACCACTTCGATGCTCTCGGCGAAAAACTTGCCCATGAAGCCGACCGTCACGAATGACAGAGCCATGACGCCAGGGAGTGGGCCGAGGCCGACCGCCGAGACGAAAACTAGCGCCCAGACCAATTCCGGCAAGGCACGCATGAATGAGAGTGAGGTCCTCGTAACATGGAATACAATCGGGTGGGGGCTGGTGTTTTTCGCCGCAAGGAAGCCAAGGGGCAGGCTGATTGCCAGAGCGATACTCGTGGCAAGCAGCGTCATTTCGATGGTCTCCAGCATTTTCTTAAAAAGTTCGGGCAAATACTCAATGTCCGGCATGACGAAAATGTTGCCGAGAAAGCTCAGGAGGCGGGGAATGGACGCCACCAGACGCAGAGGATCGATTTCCGCGATGGGAGCGGCCCAGGCCAACAAACCGACGACGACAACGAAAGCGATCACTACCGCGATAGATGGAAGCCCGTTACGCGTAGGCCAGCAAAGGGGCAGGCTGTTGTTCATCATTGGCTTCCTTCTTGGTGTGATAGATTTGGTCAAGCGAGCGCTGATCAAGGTCATTGGGATGACCGTCAAAAACAATTTGCCCCGCATTCAGGCCGATGACCCGGGAGGCAAAACGTTTGGCCAGATCCACCTGATGCAGATTGACGATCACGGTGATGCCGTCTCGGTCACAGATCTCCCGAAGCAATTGCATGATCTCTTCACTGGTCACCGGATCAAGGCTTGCAACCGGCTCATCGGCCAGGAGAACCCGGGGCTGTTGCGCCAACGCCCGGGCAATTCCCACACGCTGCTGTTGTCCGCCTGAAAGCTTGTCGGCGCGATCCCAGGCGCGGTCAAGCAGACCCACTCTGTCCAGCGCCTGAAATGCCAGATCCATGTCGTTCTTGCGAAAGAGGTAGAGCATGCTCCCGAGCCAGGAACGATGCTTGAGTCGTCCGGTCAGGGCGTTGGTCATTACGGACAGACGGCTCACGAGATTGTAATGCTGGAAGATGATTCCCACGTCGCCGCGCACCTCTCTGAGATTGGATCGGTTGACGACCCGCTCCGCCACTTTTACCTCGCCGCTTGTCGGCAGCTCCAGTCCGTTGATCATCCGAAGCATGGTGGATTTGCCCGCCCCTGAAGGTCCGATGATAGCCGTCAGGCTACCCGGCGCGAAGTCAACGCTTACACCGCGCAATGCTTGAAAACCATTGCCGAATTTCTTTGTAACCCCTTGCAGGGAAATGCTTGCCATTTGCTGGCCTCCTTATAAAGAAGGATGTTGCGCCGCATTCGAGCGGCGCTGCATCCGTGTTGTTTGAACAAGTTGTTGTAAAAATTACTTGAGTATATTCTCTTTCTTCAACCCGAGTTCCCGCACCATATCCCGAATGACCTGGTAGTCCGCAGGAGTCACGGCGACGTAATGGCTCAACTCACCGTAGCCGGTGACTTGGATGTCCTTGTGGGCATCCAGAATCGCCTCCCGGATCTTGGCTTTCAGATCTTCGGGAAGATCCTTGCGATAGACGAGGGGGGAACCGGGTAAGGGATCGGATTCCAGCAGAACTCGGTTTGTTTCCTTGGTGATCAGACCTTTTTTCAACATCTTCCCGTAGGTGATGTCGTTGTCGGCGGCGGCATCCACGGTCTTGTTTTTGACGGCCAGCTCTGCGGCGTCATGGGAGCCCGCATAGGTGAATTTGCCGAAGAAGTCCTGAGGCATCATGCCGGTGGCCTTTTTCACCATGAATGTGGGCATCAGCCCTCCTGAAGTGGAGGCAGGGTCGACAAAGGCCACGTTTTTCCCTTTCAGATCCTGAATAGTCCTGATGGTGCTGTTGCCCGGAACGACAAAAATACTCTTATAGGTGTGGGAATCGCTGCCCTTGCGGATACCGGCCGCGAACGCTTCCGCGCCTGCTTCCTGCTCGGCAAGGTAATACGAAAGAGGGCCAAACCAGGCGATATCCACCCGTTTTTTTCTCATGGCCTCGATAACGCCTGCATAATCCGTGGCGGTGAAAACCTTGACCTTTTGTCCGGTTTTGGATTCAAGATAGGCACGCATCGGCTCGAACTGCTTGATCATCTCTTCGTTGTTTTCGGCCGGAATCAGACCCATGACGAGTTCTCCGGCCACAGCCGGAAGCACAAGCATGGCTGATACCGCCACTCCGGCGCAAAAAACACCAATTTTTTTCAAGACCGTCTTCATTTCTTCTTTCTCCTTATCTGGTATAGTTATCTAGACATGATCAGACCGCCTGATCCTGTCGACAGCAATAAAGATACAGTGCGCATGTTATCGTTACGTGTCGTGAATGTTTCAATTTCGTTAAATCTCACATCCAACAATTAACGCTGTCGTTCATGTCGATTCGCAACTGAATCATATCTGACCGAAATCTTGTTACCGCGTATTCCACCGGGGTATTGTCCTGCTCAAGAACATTCAGGCTCTTAACCCGCAAAACCGGTTGTCCGTTGACTACGCGCAGTAGTTTTGCATCGTCTTCAGGGGCAACGACAGCGGTGACCAAACTCTCCAGACGCAACAACGGGCCGAATTGATCATGAAGTACTTCATGAAGAGAGCCGCCGTCATAATCACGCAAAGAATCCCCAAACGGCGAAATCGGTAAAAAATGGGAAATAACGCAAAGGGGAATGCCGTCCGCATAACGCAATGTGTCAATCCATAAAACATCTCGCTTGTTTTTCAGTTTCAGGGCGTCCGCCACTCCTTTTGGAGCTTCGATGACATTTTTTCTCATGACTTCACAATCTGTTGTCATTCCCAAATCATGCAACGTCTGTGTGAACCGTGTTTTTGATTTCAATTTATAATCAAGATGTTTTTCTGAAACAAAAACACCGATGCCATGTAATCGTTCAAGCATTCCCGCAGTAATGAGTTCATCAACAGCCCTGCGCAAGGTGTGTCGATTTACACCAAACTGCTCAGCCAAATTACCTTCAGAAGGCAAGCGGTCTCCTGGCATTCCGTTTTTTACGAACTCAGTTTCCAGGATTCTGGCAATCTGGGCATAGACTGCGGTTCCCTGGTTGCGTTCAATTATAAAGAGGCTCATTTCGTTTTCTTCTGGCTATATATCTAGATGACCATGGCAAACTACCCGGGCATTGTTAATGTATTGTTACGGAATGCTTAAATTTACGTGAAAATTATTTTTGGAAGTGTTTATCGAGCATCCCGGATCACATCATCTAATTTGGAAAGCCAATGGAGGCTGGGACGTCAAGAAAGACGGCGCGACCCGTAGCAGCTGTCACTTCGACAAGAAGCAGGATGCCGTTGATGCCGGGCGCAAGATCAGCCAGAACCAGGGCACCGAGTTCTACATCTACGGCAAGGACGGGAAGATCCAGAACAAGGACAGCCACGGGAACGATCCGTATCCGCCGAAGGGGTAATCCAGTGCATATGCTTTCAGGGAGTTTTTGTTCTGTATGACACTGGCCTTCATCGCTGTAATTTTTGGCTTGGCGCTCCTCGTTTGGAGCGCTGACCGTTTTGTGGAGGGATCAGCCTCTACCGCCCGCCATTTCGGCATGCCGCCGCTGCTGATCGGCATGGTGATTGTCGGGTTCGGCACCTCCGCGCCGGAGATGGTGGTCTCGGCTCTGGCCGCCTCGCAGGGTAACCCGGGCATCGCGCTGGGGAACGCCTACGGCTCGAACATCACCAACATCGCCCTGATCCTGGGGGTGACGGCCTTGATAAGCCCCATCGCCGTACATTCGCAGGTGCTGCGTAAGGAGCTGCCTATCCTCACGGTTGTGACCGCTCTGGCGGCATGGCAACTATGGGACGGTGAGATTACCCGGTTCGATGCTGTTGTGCTGCTTGCAGTATTCGGCGGGCTGATGGCCTGGACTATTTGGCAGGGCATGCAGAAAAAAGCCGATGCGCTGGGAAGCGAGATGGAGCAGGAGCTGGAAAATCGCGCCATGCCCATTCGCCGTGCGGTCTTCTGGTTGGTGGTGGGGCTGGCGCTTTTAATTGTCAGCTCCCGTGTACTGGTCTGGGGCGCGGTGGAGATCGCCCATGGATTCGGGGTCAGCGACCTGATCCTCGGCCTGACCGTCGTCGCGGTGGGCACCTCGCTACCGGAATTAGCTTCATCAATCATTGCAGCCAGGAAGGGCGAACACGATATCGCTCTCGGCAACATCCTAGGCTCCAACCTGTTCAACACGCTGGCGGTGGTAGGGATCGCCGGTACGATTCATCCGCTGGCCGTTGGGCCGGAAGTCTTCAACCGAGACATACTGGTGATGGCCGCACTGACCCTGTCGCTGTTCGTCATCGGCTATGGATTCCGGGGACCGGGACGTATCAACCGCATCGAGGGCGCGGTGCTGTTGGTCTGTTACGTGGGCTATACGGCCTACCTGATCAGCACGGTTTTCGGCGGGCAGGCATAGGCCCAATTCGATTCCCGTTTTGGGAACCGAACTGGCGTCCGAAAACCGGATTCGAAGTTGTCGCGGCTCGACGCCAGGTGTCCGTTTTTACTGCAAACCCGTCACCCTCGTCCGGTGCCGGGAAATCAGAGGAGAAAATCATTTCTCTGGTCGGGTTGTCGGAAAATGGTTGTGTGAGATGACTTCGGCGTTTATTATCAAGGAGTTACGAGGAGCGCGGGCTTTGAGACTGTTTTGCGGTAGGTCGTCGTTCCCTCCACCAGCAATCAAAAAGCCACTTCCATATGGAGGTGGCTTTTTTGATTTTGTTGGCGTTCCGTTTCCGGGTTCCCGCCTCCTGCGCTGGTTGCGCGGACGCAGGGCTAGGGCGTATCCCCGGCCAGTCTGCGCTCCACAGCCTTTTCCGCGAGGCGCTTGCCGATCTGACAGGCGGCCATGGCCTTTTCATCCGTGGGCAGAGGCAGGCGCGAGCAGCCCCAGTTGCCCTGCACGCACGGTCCGCCCGAGTTGGGACAGCCTTCGGAGGCTTGCGGATGATAACGGCACCCGCTGCCCATGATCGAGTAGCGATTGCACAGGCAGCTGAGCAAATCCGTCCGCTCCATATGCTGAAGCATGACCGTGGCGTTGCGGCTGCGCATGCCGGTCATGCGCTTCTCCACACGCTTCTTGTACCGCTCGACCATCAGCTCCTTGGGTTCGGGCAGGAGCTTGCAGTCGTTCAGCGCCTGCGCGAAAAGGCCGCGGTAGGCGTCCTCGCCCGAAGAAAGCAGACGGCAGGCGAGCTTTCCGGCCTGGTAGTCCAGGCGCTGCGCGTCGCACTCCCCCTTGCGCCCCTTTTGCCGCCATTTCTCCAGTTCGCTGCGAATGCGCAACTGAAGCTTGGCGTACTCCTCGAACATGATCTTCTCATAATGGCAGGGATCCCGATACTTGTTGTACTGGTAGGTCGCTCCATACAGCCCCTTGGGCCAGAGCCTGTCGCGCAGGCCGTTCTTGCAGGAGGGATCGAGCGACTGATAGTCGTCCTTGAGCTTCGAGTAGGCGTCGGCGCGCTTTTCGCCTTCCTTTTCCATGGCGTGCCACTTCCGGAACTGCGCTTCGAGGTATTTCTCCACCTCGGCATCGCTGAGATCCCGCTTTTTCCCGTCCTTTCCCACGTTCATGCCCAGGGATTCCATGAGTTCCCGGGTGCGCTGCATGCTGGGGCCGTCCCGCAGCGAGCGGGCGATGTAGAAGTCGCGCGCGCCCATGCCCCCTTCTCCGACCTCTTCGCGCCAAGCCTCGTAGAGGGTCGAGACGTTCTGGTCCACGACCCAGTCCCGCGTAGCCTTCACCCCCTCCCAGGCCACCTTGACCGCCGACTTGGCAATGCCGATCTGAGGGACAAAAGCGATGACCACGCCGGACGTGACCGTAAACAGGGCTTCCTTGTATTCGCCCCCGGCGATCTGGCCGGCTTCGGTCCCCGGATTGTAATCAAGGCTCTTGGCCAGCACCTCGGCATAGGTCTTCTGCCTGCCCAGGGCCACGGCCAGCTGTTCCAGCACCTTACGGCGCTGTTCCTTGCTCATCTTCTTCAGCGAAGAGGCAAGCATGTTCCGCGTGACACCGCTGAGCTGCTTGAGGTCGGCCTCGGTCTTGCAGGAATCAAGCATGACCTTGAGCGTCATCTGGGTCATGGCCAAGGCCATGCCTTCCGGACTGCCCGCCTCGTAGGCTTGGTATCCCGCCTTTCCGTAGTCCCAGCCAGCCCCAGCGAGATCGAGATTCTTGCGTACGCTCTCCAGGAATCCCGGCGAAAACGAGCTTTTGCCGACCATGTCCCAGAAAAGATCCTTCATGGCTCCGCTCAGGTTCGACGTCTTGCCCAGGGTCGCCTCGATGCGGCGCTGCTGATCGATGAACCCGTCCAGCGACTTGCCGCAGCCTTCGTCGGCCACAGCCTCGCCGACGAACAGTCCGCCCACTTCCGACAGGAGATTCCGCATTCCGATCCCGGAAACGGTTCCCGGTCCGGCGGGCTCGCTGCCCGGAGAATCGGAACCGGGCGCGGCAACAGGAACGGGCGCGACTTCCGGCACCTCGATGAACGGCAGAATCTTCTCGCCGCGCAGGTCGAATTCGTCGAGCACCTCGTCCAGCCCGGCCTCGAAGAGCGCCGGATCCGGCGGCGGCGGGAGCAGTTTCACCGACCGCAGCGCCATGACGGAAGCCTTGTCTTCGTAATAGGAATTCCCCGTGACGGTCAGATAAAGGGGGGTTCCCGGACTGGCCCAGGCCACGGGCACCTCCATAGCCGTCCCTTTCCCGCTGACCAGCGTCAGCTTGCCGGGGACGACGTACAGCGTGAAGACTCCCGCCTTCCAGCCCGCGGCATTGGTCAGGCTTTTCTGCTTCTCGTCCAGGGAGGTCATGTAGCCCATGATGCTTCCCCAGCTCCCCCACCAATAGACCAGCGCATTGACGCCGGGCGTGTTCAGTGGCCCGTCCGAAATGACGATGCGCAGTCCCGTGGTGAGTTCGGGGTCGAACTCGAAATCGATGCCCTCCTCGCGTCCTTCGGGCGGCACCAGAAGCAGATGCTTCCGCGAAGCCAGCCCGATGCGGCCCCGCCCCAGGCCGTCCGGCACGTCCACAACGAGAGTGGAATTCTGTTCCTTGGCATATTGCCCGAACTGCCCCGTCTGTTCTTCCACGGGCACCCAGACTTTTCCGGCAGAGCCGCTGAAGAGCGGGATGCCTCCCTCCTCGCCCCAGGCGGCCCAGCACCTTTGCGCTCCGCCGGGAGCAAGACCGGCAATCAGGAACAACCCCAGCAAGATCACACAGCTTTTACCCTTGCAGTCCATACGCCTCTCCCTGCTCCAACCGCTTCAACATGCGAATGTCATCTTGTTCATCGGACACAGCATCGATGAGTACTTTACTTCTTCCCTGATTACATCGATCGCGTCAAGGATCGGCCGAGAATGCGTTTTGTCCAAATCGGTCCCGTGCTCCATGCTCTTGCGATCGAATGATAATGGCTGCAAAAACATCCAGATCGTGTCATAAAGACAGCAACGCATCGCACCAGTACGGCACGATCCGAAAAAAGCCCGCAACAGGAGAAATGCCATGAACCGCCACCTGCTCGTCGCAGTCAGCGACAACCCCCGCGCCATCCACGGAGTCCGCTTCGTGTCTTCTTTTTTTTCCCAGGATTGCGACCTCCGGCTCACGCTCTTTGCGGCCTTTCCCACGGGGCCGCGCGTCTGGACCGAGGAAAAAAGCTATGAAACGTTGATGGACGCGGAAGAATCCTCCCGAAAGTACGAGATCCAATTTCGGAAGGCCCTGGACGCCTCCAAGGCCATGCTCACTTCCGGCGGATTCGACGAGAAGCGGATCGAGGTCAAATGCGTTCCCCAGTCCGGCACGCGGGTGGAGGACATTCTCCACGAAGGCGAAAAAGGGCTCTACGACGCCGTTGTCTTGGGCAAGCGAGGTCTGGCCCGGCTGGAGCAGCTCGTGGAACAAAGCGTCACGGAAGAGGTCATCAAGCGCAACACCACCGTGCCCATCTGGATCTGCCGCAACCCCGACGAGGACCGCAGCGGCGTGTTGCTCTGCCTGGACGGTTCCGACCCGGCCTACCGCATCGCCGACCACGCCGCGTTCATGCTCGCGCTGGAGCCGCACCACCCGGTGACCATGCTTCAGGTCCGCAGCGGGCGCGACACGTCCGGGGTGGAAGCGATCTTCCGCAGGGGACGGGAAATCCTGAGCGACAACGGCATCAACGAAGACCGCATCGACGAACGCGTGCTCACGGGAGGAAGGGTCGCCCCCGTGGTGCTGGACATGGCCGAACTCGGCGGCTACGCGGCCATCGCCGTGGGCAGGACCGGCACGGGCAAGGGATTGCTCGGACGCATGTTCATGGGCTCCGTCAGCCGGGAACTGATGCTCGGGCTCAAGTCTTCCGCGCTGTGGCTTTGCCGCTAGACGGGCAAAAACGCGCCGAAGTCAGTGCGGAGTCCGTCCGTCCTTGAGCGGCACCCCGGCAAGAACAGGGCGGAAATACAAGTAGATGCCGGTTCCGCTGCCGGGGCTGCTGCGCAGGTCGATGTGCCCGCCCATCTCCTCCACGAGCTTCTTGATCATGGGCAGGCCGAGTCCGGTACCGCCTGCCTTGGTGGTGTAGAACGGGCTGAACGCCTTGTCCTGCTCCGCTTCGCTCATGCCCGCCCCGTTGTCCTCGACTCCCAGCCGCACGAAATCGAACTCCCGCGTCAGGCAGACGCGGATTCGGCCTCCGCCGGACATGGCTTCCAGGGAATTCTTGATCATGTTCACGAGGCATTGCTTTATGGATTCGGCGTCGCCGCGCACACGCGGCAGCTCGCTCTCGGCCTCGAAGACGAATTCATACCCCACCGACTCGTACCCGACCTTCATCAGTTCCACCGTGCCCGAAACCAGCTCGACCATGTCCACTTCCCCTTGCGGCGGCTTGCCCGGCTTGGAGAAGTTCAAGATGTTCGAAAGCATCTGGTCCAGGCGCTGCGTTTCCTCGGCGATGATCCGAACCTTTTCCAGCTCCTTTTCCGACAGGTTCGGAGAGCGCAGCAGGGCATGGGTGAATCCGCCTATCGCGCAGAGCGGATTGCGGATTTCATGGGCGAGATAGGTGGACATCTCGCCGATGAGCGCCAGTTTTTCGGTTTGCTGGAGGCTCTGCTCGCGATGCGTGCGCGCCGTGATGTCCCGGTGCATCATCATCACATGGCTGAGCGCGCCTGCCCGGTTGAAAATCGGATAGGAATAGATGCGGTAATAGAGCAGCCTGCCGCCCGCGCTGACGCGCGTGAACAGCGCTTCGTCCTTGGTCCGCGTCTCGATGCTCCTGCGCAGGGGACAGGCGGGATCATACCTGACGCAAAACGGCTTGCCGTCCCGTTTGGTGAGCACTTCCCAGCAATGCTTGCCCAGGAGCTGCTCCTTGGTGTGTCCTGTCCGCCGCCAGACGTTTCGGTTCATGTCCACGACGCGCCCTTCGAGATCGAGCAGCATGACGTCTTCGCGGATCTCGTCCACGATGGCCTGAAGCAGATGCCGCTGCCGATCGAGGTCGTCCTGGGAGCTGGTGTTGGCCTTGGCCATGTCGTGCATGCCGCAGATGAAGATGGCGGCGTCCTGATCCACCAGGGAAACCTCCTCGCCGAGAAGGCTCCGGGCCTGCCGCAGCGCGGCGCGCTCACCAGTGAGATCCACGAGCATGTTCAATTCGGGATGTTCGCGATGCAGCGTTTCCAGATCGGCGTACACGGGCACCCCCTTGGAACGCGCATAATCCAGCTTGGCGGGATTGACGCCGGGCCGGGCAACGCCGACAACTTCCACGGGCGGCAGAAAGTCATGAAAGCGGGGATTGAAGGCCAGATCGAGCAGGGCCATGAAGCCCGGTCCCGTGCCGACCACGCCGACACGAAAAACCCGTTCGCCCTCCTCCCACAGGCAAGCCACGCTCTCGGCCAGAGGAGCGGCACGATCGGGAGCACAATCTTCGGGCATCAAGGATTCGCCTGCGATCAAGCTGGATTCGGCATCCGGGGAATGGGGAGTATCGGCCATGACGCTCTCCTTTTCTCCGGCGTAACCTGAATGCCCGATCCTGTCTGCCCCGTTAGTTTCAAATTCTCCCGCAGCAGAGCGGACCGCGCTCATTTGCCCATCTTGACCCCGTTTCGGCGGTAATAGGCCTTGGCGGCTTCGTCGATGGGCGTGAAGCTCGGCGCGAATCCGCTGCTCGACTTGTGCGCGCACTCCAGAAAGCATTTGTCGTGAGCCGCCTGCCGCCGCATTCGGTCCTGGTATTGGGCATCGGTCTCCACCCCGCTGAACCGGGGAAAGGGAGGACACTTGGCGCGGCATGCCCGCTCTGCGGCCTGCCAGTCCGTGGCGGCCTTCGCGCGGGCAGGGGCAAAGAACACCCCGACCAGCGCGAGGGCGAGAACGAGGGGGAAAGTGTTGCGAACGACGCTATTCCACATAGAAAAATGGTCCGTTATTGGTCACCTGGACCTTGTACTCCGGTTCCGGGGGCCAAGTCCCGGCAGTCCGCTTGTGTTCCGTTATTTTTTCCAGGCCGACAACCAAGAACAACGTCAATACGAGCAGCAACAGACTCATGCGCATGGACGACAACCTCCGTGGGAATAATCTGCATGTCCGCCTGACATAGCAAATCCCGTTCCCACGCCAAAGCTTCCGTCCTTCCCGGAAATGGGCTAATCATCTTCCAGGGCCGGACGTCTGAACCTGCCCGGCCACCATAAGCCCTGGAGCGAGCAAGATGAATATTCCCGGCCCTTTCGCTTGGTTGAAGAACATAAAAAACATCGCGATACTTGCGCTGTCCCTCGTGGTGGCCGTTGAGACCGGCCTGCTCGTCATGGGCCCCGGCGGCCCGGCCGCGATCCAACCGGACGACCCCGCAGCGATCACCGTAAGCGATGCGGTCATCGATCTTGCCAACCGCCAGAACCTGACCCTGGAATTCAGTTTTCCCCTCGGCCGGGAACACGTGGGCGAAGCGGCCAACGCCACGGCCGTGGACATCGCTCCGGACCTTCCGGGCCAGTGGATCTGGACCGGGGCATACTCGCTGACCTACAAGGCCGAGGAGCCCTTCCGGCTGGCGACGGAATACGAACTGACCCTGCATTCGGAAGCTTTGACCGCCGCCGGCCAGCGCTTCACCGGAGAACGCACGCTGCGGGTCAAGACCGGCAGCTTCATGCTGGAAAGCCTCGACCTGCGGGCTGTCCCCTCCCCGGCTGGGCCGACCATGATCACGCTGGAAGGCACGGCGCGCTTCAATGCGCCCGTGGATCCCGAAGCCTTGCTCAAGGCCATGACCCTGACCGACCCGCACGCGGCCAAGCCCCTGGAAATCAGCGCGCTCACGGGCTGGCGCAGCCGTGAGATATCCTTTCGCAGCGCTCCGCTGGAAAAAATGCCCGAAGCCCGCGACCTGACCCTGACCGTCTCTGCGGACCTTACTTCCGAAGAAGGGAACATTCCCCTGGGGCGGGAATCGACGAGCGCATTCAGCGTGGTGCTCGACCCGGTCCTGCGGGCCGAGCGGCTCGACAGCGTCGACCAGGGCGACCATTTCAATCTCCGCATCGGTCTTTCCACCGCCGTGGACCCGGAAAGCGCGGCGGATTTCGTCCGGGTGACCCCGGAAACCGATTACCGTCTCACCACGGACGGCAACGACCTGATCCTGCGCGGCGATTTCCTGCCCGGCTCCGAATATGCCGTCCAACTGCGCAAGGGACTGACCGCCATCGACGGCGCAGTGCTCGGCGAAGACTGGTCCGCGGGCGGCGTCATGCCCGATCTTGCCCCCGGAGCGGAATTCGCGGACGAAGGCATGTTCCTCTCCCTGCGCGGAGCCCGCGCCCTGAGTCTGGAAACGGTGAACACGGACCGCGTGGACCTGACCGTGGACCGCGTCTACCGAAACAACCTCTTCTGGCTTTTCGCCGACTACGGCTGGATGGTCTTCGACCAGGAATTCAACCCGTCGGGACTGAACTACTCCCTAGGCGACCGCGTGGCCGAAAAGACCCTGAATGTCCCGGCCGCGCCCAACCGCACGGCGCGCAGCCGTGTGGACCTGGGCCGCTACATCGACGGCAAGACGCCGGGATTCTACCGCGTGGGGCTGACCCTGCCGGGTTCCTGGTGGGGCAAGCAGCGCTGGGTGCTGGTCACGGATCTCGGCATCGCGGCCAAGCGGGGCGCGGACGAACTGCTGGTCTGGGTCAATTCCTTCTCAACGCTCGCGCCGCAGGCCGGCGTCAGCGTGACGTTGCGCTCCGAGCGCAACCAGATTCTGGCGCGGGGCGTCACCGACGCGAACGGCTTCTGGCGGCTCGGCGGGCTCGCCGCCAAGCTCGGCAAAGCGCAGGCCTTCATGATCACCGCCGAGAAGGGCAACGACTTCAGCTTCATGCTTCCGGACCGCTTCCAAGTGGACACCACAGGGCTGGACGTGGGCGGCAGCGGATTTTCCCAGCACGGGCTGAGCGCGTTCATCTACGGCGAACGGGACATCTACCGTCCCGGCGAAACCCTCGAAGGCGCGGCCATCGTGCGCGACCAGCATCTTTCCGCGCCCCCGGCCCTGCCCCTGACCCTGCGCAGCTACGACCCCGAAGGTCGGCTGCTGGAATCCCGGCTGCTGCGCACCGACGCGCAAGGCGTGGCCGCGTTCAAACGGGAGATCCCCGACTACGCCCTGACCGGCTCCTATTTCATGCAGCTCGAGGCGGGCGGCGACACTGTCGGCGAGTACCGCTACCAGGTCGAGGAATTCGTCCCCGACCGCATCCGCGTGGACATCCGGCCCGCGTCGCTCTCCAGCGCGCCCGGACAAAACCTCGATTTCAGCGTGGAGGGGCGCTACCTTTTCGGGCCTCCTGCGGCGGACCTGGACGCGGAAGCCCGCGTCACGCTCCGTCCCCTGTCCTTTGCGCCCAGAGGGTATGAAAACTTCGCCTTCGGCGACCCGGAAAAGGAATTTCCGAATACGGAAATCTTCGCCCAGACCGACGGCAAGCTCGACGACCAGGGAAGACTCGATTTCAGCGTCAAGATTCCCAAGGGGTTGACCCCGCCCGCCGCACTGGAAGCCTACATCTCTGCACGAGTCCGCGAACATGGCGGTCGCGGCGTCAGCGGCGGCCAGGGCGTGCCGGTTCATGCCTATCCGCGCTACCCCGGCCTCGCCCTGCTGGACAGGAACGCCTTTGATCCAGGCGAGCCCGTGGACTTCCGTTTCGTGCTCGTCTCGCCGGACGGAGCCCCTGCCCAGGGAAAACTCCAGGCCGCTTTCTACAAGGACGAATGGCAGACCGTGGTCCGGCGCACGCCGTCCGGCGGCTTCCGGTATGAATCCAGCCGCGACCCCAAACTGCTCGAACGCAAGGAACTCTCAACCCCGGACACCACTGCCAAGAACGGACCTGTCGTGGGAGACTTCAAGTTCACGCCGGAAGAATTCGGAAGCTACCGCGTGACGCTCACGGACCCGGCTTCGGGCGCATCGACGCAGCTTGAATTCTACTGCGGTGGCTGGGGCTATTCGCCCTGGGCCATGGAAAACCCGGCGCGCATCGAAATCGTGCCGGACAAGGAGGAATACAAGGCGGGCGAACGCGCCACCTTCCAGCTGCGCACGCCCTTCGCGGGCAAGGCCCTGGTCACGGTGGAAAGCCGCGACATCCTGGAAACGCACGTGGTGGACGTTGTCGGCAACACGGCCGAAGTCAGCTTCCCGGCCAAGAGTTCCTACGCCCCCAACGTCTACATCTCGGCCATGCTGCTGCGGAAGGCCGGCGACCTCGCGCCGGGCGAGGCGGGACGGGCCTTCGGTTCCATCCCCTTCAACGTCGATCGGGCCGTGAACCGCCTGGACGTCGCCCTGCGCGCGCCGGAGGAAGTCCGACCCGGCGGTGCAATCCGGATCGAGGCGCGAACCCGGCCCGGCAGCACCGTGACCATCGCGGCCGTGGACGAGGGCATCCTGCGGCTCATCGCCCAAAAGACGCCGAATCCATTCGACTTCTTCTATGCCAAGCGTCGGCTGGACGTGGAGAGCTTCGACATCTTCTCCATGCTCTTTCCCGAACCGGGGGTGGAAGGTTCCGCTCCGGCGGGCGGCGGCGAAATGCTCGAGGCCATGGCCGACTACGTTCGCAGCGAAGGCATCAGCAGGGTCAAGCCCGTCACCTTCTGGTCCGGGCCGCTCACTGCGGACGCCCAGGGCATGGTGCGCTTCTCGGCCCAGGCTCCCGAAGGCTTCCAGGGCGCGCTGCGGATCATGGCTGTCGCCGCGGAGCAAAAACACTTCGGATCGGGCAGCGTGCTGACCCGCATCAAGTCTCCGGTATCCGCCACAGCCACCTTCCCTCGCTTCCTGGCGCTGGACGAGCGGGTTCTCGTGCCCGTAACCGTGCGCAACGATACGGACGGGGATCTGGAGATCGCGCTGCGCATCACGGCCGAAGGCCCCCTGACCTTGGATGCGGAGGAACGAAAAGTCCCGGTCCCGGCAGGCCGTGAGGTCACCGTTCCCTTTGAGCTGCGCACCGGCGCCTCGGAAGGCCGGGCTCGGTTCGTCGTGTCCGCGGAAGGCGGCGGCCAGAGCTTCCGCAGCGAGACGGAGCTTCCCGTTCGAACGGCCTACCCCTTTGAGCGCCATGTGGATTCGGGCAGCCTGGACAGCCAGGCCCTGGACCTTCCTCCTGCTCCCGAAGGCCTGCTCGCCCCCACGCTGCGGCGCGAACTGCACGTGGGCGGACTGCCCATGATCCGCTACAGCGGCGAACTGCGTGACTTGCTCCGCTATCCCTACGGCTGCGCCGAGCAGACCGTGTCCCGCGCCTTCCCGTTGCTGCGCTTCGGCGAACTGGCCCAGGCGCTGGCTCCGGACCTCGTGGGCGAAAAAGGCCCGGCGTTCATGGTTCAGAGCGCCTTGCGCCGCCTTTCGGCCATGCAGACGGGCGACGGCGGTTTCGGATTCTGGCCAGGCGCCTACGAAGCTGATCCTTGGGTCAGCGTCTATGCGACCCACTTCCTCATCGAAGCCAAACGCGCGGGATTCGGCGTTTCCGAAGCAAGCTACGGCCCCGCGCTGGGCTTTGTGGCCCGACTGGTCAAGGAACAGAATCCCAAGCAGCGCTCCGGTCTGGAACGCATCGCCTACGGCCTGTATGTCCTCGCCCGCGCCGGGCAACCGGACAGGGGCATGATGCATTATCTGGCGGAACAGGAACGCGAACGCCTGGACGCCGGTTCCGCCTCTCTTCTGGCTGCGAGCTTTGCCGCCGTCGGGGACATGCACACCTATGAAGCCTTGCTGACCAAGGCTCCCCAGATGCCGGACGAAAATCGCGAGCGCGGCGGCAACCTGGGCTCGCCCCTGCGCGATCATGCGTTGATCCTGCTGGCGCTCATGGACGCGGCCCCGGCCGATCCGCGCGTGCCCGGCACTGTGGAACAGCTCACCAGACTCATGGACACGGGAAGCCACACCACGCAGGAAAACGCGCTGGCCCTGATGGCGCTGGGCGCGTTCTTCGAACGCCAGGCCAGCCATGCGCCCTTCTCCGGCAAGGTTCTCGTGGACGGCGAAGTCGCAGGGAAATTCAGCAATGAATCGGCCCTGCATCTGGAAGGACTCGGAGCGGGCAAAATCCGCATCGAACTGGACGGACAGACGGAACCCGGAGCGGTCCTCTACAGCCTGGAAACGCGTGGAGCCCCCTCCTCGAAGTCGTACGCGCCGCAGTCGAAGGGAATCGAGGTGCGCCGCAGCCTGCTCGATCGCCAGGGCAAGGCGCTCGCAGGCGCCGTGAAGCAGGGCGATCTGCTCGTGCTCAAGGTGGACGTTCGCTCCAGAAGCGGCGCGGTTCCGAACATGGCGGTGCAGACCCTGCTGCCCACCGGACTGGAAGTGGAGAACCCCCGTCTGGCCACGACAGAGCGGCTGGACTGGATGGAGGACGCTCCTTTCGATGCGGCGTATCAGGATCTGCGGGACGACCGCGTGCTGCTCTTCGGCGACCTGCCCTTCAGCGCGGATACGCCCGACGAATGGCGAAGCCAGTACGTTCTGGTCCGCGCCGTGAGCGCGGGCGAATTCACGCTGCCGCCTGTTCGGGTCGAGGCCATGTACGATCCGGCGGTTTTCGCCCAGGGCGAGGCGGGCCGCCTGGAAGTGGCCAAGGACTTCTGATGCGTCGGCTTTTCGGGGAGCGCGGGACCGGACCCTCGACAAGGCTTCCGGTCCCGCGTTTGCTGCTTTTCGGCGCGGCGGGCGGAGTCGCCGCGTTCATGGTGGCCTGGCTCTGCTTCCTGGGGCTGAATGCGGCTTTCCCCTTTCCGGAATCCGCGCTTCACCCGGCTCCGGCCCGACTGGTTCTCGACCGCGAGGGCGAACCACTGCGCGCGTTCCTCGCCCCGGACGGCCAATGGCGATTTCCCGTGGAGCTGGAGGAAGTTTCCACGGTCATGCGCAAAACCCTGTTGCGTTCCGAAGATCGCTGGCTGCGCTGGCATCCGGGCGTCAACCCGTTCGCCATCCTGCGCGCCGCCTGGGACAACCTGCTTTCGGGAAGAGTGGTCAGCGGCGGCTCCACCCTGGCCATGCAGGTTTCCCGCCTGGCCGAGCCGCGCCCCCGGACCCTGCGCTCCAAGCTTGTGGAAGCGTTTCGCGCAGTGCAATTGCGCTGGAACCACAGCCCGGACGAGATTCTCGAATTCTGGCTGAACATGGCCCCGTTCGGAGGGAATATCGTCGGAGTGGGGGCGGCTTCCCGATTTTACTTCAACAAGACCCCGGACCGCCTTTCCCTGGGGGAGGCCGCCCTGCTGACCGCTCTGCCCCGCTCGCCCAACGGATACGACCCCATTCGCAATCCCGCTGCCGCGCACATGGTGAGATCGCGCGTGCTGGACCGGCTCCACGGACTCTTTCCGGACAAGCGGCTGGCCCAGGTCGCCCAGGAGCCCCTGCCCACCGCGCTGACGCCCCAGCCCATGCGCGCTCCGCATTTCGCCCTGGAGGCGCTCTCCCGCCTCTCCGGCCCCCGCCTTCGCACCAGCCTTGATCCACGGGCGCAACGACTCGCCGAAGAAACGGTGCGCGCCCGCATCAACGAGCTGCGCATCCAGGGCATCGACTCCGCGGCCGTGGTCGTCCTGGACACCGCCACACGCGAAATCCGCGCCCTGGTCGGCTCTCCCTCTTTCTTCGACGACGAACGCTCCGGTCAGATCGACGGAGCCTTGATTCGGCGTTCGCCCGGCTCGACCCTGAAGCCTTTTCTCTACGCCCAGGCCATGGACCTGGGATTGGTTTTCCCGGACGCGCTCCTGCTGGACATTCCCACCGACTACGCCGGATATGCCCCGGAGAACTACGACGGCACGTTTCGCGGTTCCGTCACTGCGGAATACGCCTTGGCGCATTCCCTGAATGTCCCGGCGGTCCGCCTGCTCGGCTCCGTCGGCCTGGAGCGCTTCCTCGACCTGCTCCGGCGCGGCGGGCTGAACAGTCTGGACAAGCCCGCCGGACACTACGGCCTCCCGCTGATCCTCGGCGGGGGCGAGGTCACGCTTCTCGATCTCGTGAACCTCTACGCCACTCTCGCCCAGGGGGGACGCCCCGCACCCGTGCGCTTCGCTCCGGCGATTTCCACGGACCCGGCTCAAGCCCGACCGACCCGGGACAAGCCCCTGCTTTCGCCGGAAGCCTGTTTCCTGACCACGCGAATCCTCTCCCAGGTGGAACGCCCCGACATGCCTCGGGCCTGGGCGCTGACCGCGACGGCTCCGGAAGCGGCCTGGAAGACGGGAACGTCTTTCGGGCACCGCGACGCATGGGCCATCGGCTTTTCCGGCAGGTTCACCATCGGCGTCTGGGTCGGCAACCTGGACGGCCGCGCGGCAAAAGGCATCTCCGGCGCGCGCCACGCAGGACCGCTGCTCTTCGATCTCTTCCATCTTCTCGAAGACAACGCCTCGACCTTGCCGGAGTTCGGCCCCCTGGACCTGGACCAGGTCGAACTCTGCGCCCAGAGCCGCAAGCTTCCCGGTCCCTACTGCACGGATCGGATCACGGCCACGATCATCCCAGGGCGGACCAAGCTTGAGCAGGACGACTGGACCGTTCGGATATTCGTGGACGACGCCACAGGCGAGCGGCTGGCCGGGGACTGCCTTGCGGCCCGCCCGCACCATGCGGAAACATTCGTGCGCCTGCCTCCGGGTCTGGCGGCCTGGCGCGAATCCGTGGGACTGCCCGTGACCAGTTTGCCTCGGCTGCATCCCGACTGCCAGGCATTGCCGGATGGGGGCCTGCTGCGAATCGTATCGCCGGATCCGGCCACGCCGTATCGGATTCGCCCCGGCACTCCTCCGGAGTACCAGCAAATCCCACTCGTGGCGGACGCGTCACCGGAAACGCGGGAATTGTTCTGGTTCCTGGACGGCAAGCTTCTGAGCGCGGCCCGGCCCGGGGTACCGTTCTTTCTGCCCGCGCCCCCGCCCGGAGAACACAAAATCGCGGTGCAGGACGATCAAGGCCGTTCGGATGCGCTGGTCTTCAGCGTGGAGCGCTGACTGGACCAGCACATGGCCCGGAACGAGAAGCAGGCCCGCACCCGCCGCGCTGAGACATGCGCGAAGGTGCGGGCCTGCGATTCGACCCGGCGATGCGGTCACTCCCCCGGGTTACGGGGTGTTCTGCATCTGCTGAATGTATTCTTCCGGCCAATGCACCGGATTGGGATCACCGTCGATGATGGCCTGCTTGGCCACGGGCTCGAGGCGGAACTTGTTCTTGATGAAGCTGGTGTACAGCCCGGCATGGTCGATCTCGCCGATGAGGATGCAGCCGACGAGCACGTCGCCCTCGAAAACGACCTTGCGGTACACGGACTTTTCCGTGTCGATCTGGCTGTGGATCTCCAGCCCGGATTCGATTTCCGGGTTCGAGTTGCCGACGGCCACGGTGGGCAGGCCGTAATAGGTGATGGAGTTCATGGACAGCCCGCCGGAGTAATGGTCCTCCTCGCCCGCCATGTTCATGCCCGCGTAGCGTCCCTGGGTATAGGCGTTGGGCCAGATGGGCCGGACGGTGTATTCGCCGGTGAGGATGTCCAGGGCCTCGGCCACGTCGCCCGCGGCGAAGATGTCCTTGTCCGTGGTGCAGAGCGTGTCGTCCACCACGATGCCGTTGTTGACCTTCAGCCCGGCGGACTCGGCCAGGGCCTTGTTGGGCTTGACGCCCGCCGCGACCACGACCACGTCGGCGGGCACGAAGCCCTTGTCCGTGTCCACGCCTTCGACGCTGCCGTCGTCGCGCCGGACGATGGCGCGGGTATTGGCCTGCTGCTTGAAGGACAGGCCGTGCTTTTCGAGGTGGCGGACGACCATGTCGCTGGCGGCCTCGTCGAAATATGCGCGCATGATGCGCGAGCGAACGATCATGCTCACGGGAACGCCTTTTTCCGCAAAGCCCTCGGCGGCCTTGAGCGCGATGAGCCCTGCCCCGATGACGGCGACGCTCTTGACCTTGTCCACGATTTCGCGGAGCTGCTCGGCGTGGCTGATGGTGGTGAAGTTGTAGACGCCCTCGCCGTCCACGCCCATGATGCCGGGCGTGACAGGCGTTCCGCCGGTGGCCAGCAGGAGCTTGTCGTAGGGCAGGTTCTCTCCGGACTGAAGCACGATCTTTTTCGCCTCCCGGTCCACCTTGACCACCCTGGAGGCGAGCTTCATCTCGATCTTGTTGCGTCTGTACCATTCTTCGGGACGGAAGGGCATGGTCTCCAGCTTGATCTTGTCGGCGAGATAATAGGATATCAGGGGACGCCCGTAAGTAGGAACGGCCTCGTCGCTGACCACGATGATTTTCCCTTCCTGGTCCCTGCTGCGTATGCCTTCGATGGCTCCGATGGCGGAAACGCCGTTGCCGACAATCACATATTCCATTATTTTCCTCCGGAGAGCTGTTTGACAAGATTGGAAACAAGCCCTGTCAGGACGACAGTTCGAGAGAGACACATACCCATTTTTCGCAAAAAAATCCACTCCATTTCCTGCCCCCTTGTGGACCGCCAAGGCATGGCGTATACAATCAAATACGTGGAGGAGCGTGCGCTTGCATCTCTGCAAAAGAAACGATATGCCTTGGCCCTCTCGTGAATCCTGTCCTGGAGACTTACCACCGTGAACAAACACAAAGTCCTTATCGCCAACCGCGGCGAGATCGCCATTCGCATTATGGAAGCCTGCCGTGACCTCGGTCACGACTTCGTCGCCGTGCACACGGTCGAGGACGAAGCTTCCGGGCATGTGGAAACGGCCCGGCGCCTCGGCGGCGAAGAATGCCTGTACCGCATCAGCTCCTACAATGACGCGGGCGAACTCTTCAGCGTGGCCGACGCTTCCGGAGCCACGGCTGTGCACCCCGGCTACGGATTCTTCTCGGAGAACTACCGTTTCGCGCGCCGCGTCGTGCAGCGCGAACGCCCCATGGTCTTCATCGGTCCCTCCTGGTGGGTGATCCGCGACCTGGGCGACAAGATCAACACCAAACGACTGGCACGCAGCCTGAACGTGCCCACGGTTCCCGGCTCCGACCGGGCGATCTATGACGAGCTGGAAGCCGAGGAAATCGCCGAGAGCCTCTTCGCCTTTCAGGAAAGCCAGGGCATTTCCTGCCCCGTGGTCCTCGTCAAGGCTTCGGCGGGCGGCGGCGGCATGGGCATCGACGAAGTGCCGGACATGGACCGCTTTCGCCAGATCTACCGTCGCATCCGCAACTATTCGTTGCGCCAGTTCAACGACGAGGGCGTGCTCATCGAGCAGCGCATCTTCGACTTCAACCACCTGGAAGTGCAGCTCGTTTCCGAGCGTTCCGGCAAGCGCCACGTGACCTTCGGCACCCGGAACTGCTCTGTGCAGAGTCCCGGACGCCAGAAGCGCATCGAGACCGCTCCCGGCTTCTATCCCTCGGGCATCACCTACGCCTTCGACGCCCAAAAGGTCATCGACGACATCACCGCCTATTCCCTGCGCATGGCCGAGGCCATCAACTACGACAACGTGGGAACATGGGAATGGATTGTCACCCCGAAAGGCGATCCCTTCTTGATGGAAGTGAATACTCGCATACAGGTCGAGAACGGCGTGTCCGCCGCCATAGCCCGCATCAAGGGCAAGAACGGCGTGAACCTCCTGCGCGAACAGATCCGCCTCGCGTTGGGCGAGCCCATGGGCTACACTCAGAGCGACGTGAGCTTCGAGGGCGTGAGCATCGAGTACAGGATCATCGCCGAGGACACGGCAAACCGCTTCCAGCCCTGGGCCGGAAAAATCGAAACATTCGACTACAAGGACGCTCCCTGGCTGACCATGCACTCCCACGTCCCCACGGACCGGGCGTACCAGATTCCCACGGAATACGACCCGAACCTGGCTCTCGCCATCGTCTGGGGCAAGGATCTGGAAGAAGCAAAGGCCCGCGGCGTGGTCGCCCTGGACGGCATCACTCTCGAAGGCAGAGACGCGTCCGGGCTGGAGCTGAAATCCAACCTCGACTTCCTGCGTGAGAAAAACACGGCCCTCCTGAAATTCTGATCCTGAATTTCAGTTTCCCTTTTCGAGGAGAACAAAAGGTATTGTATGGATATCGAAAAGAAACTCGAAGAGCTGCGGCAGCGCGTCAAATACGCCCAGGACATCCTCGGCGAAAAGCGCAATCCCCGGCTCGACGCCTTCCTTGAAAAACTCTCGGAATTCGAGCTGGGCGACACCTGCGGCGACGAACGGCTCATGGCCACCCTTGACGCGCACGAACAGCGCCTCCAGGTGCTTGAGGAAAGCATCGACCGCGAATTGACCGCCATGGACAAGGTCCGCATCGTGCGCCACTCCGAGCGCGTCTGCCTCAAGGACATCCTTGAGAACGTCTACGACAACTACAACGAGATCGGCGGACGGGACGAAAACAGCATCGATCCGGGCATGGTCATCGCCAGGGCCTACATCACCCGCAGGGTGGGCAAGAAGGTCTACAACCAGCCCGTCATGGTCGTCGGCCAGGAAAAAGGCCATGGCCAGGAGTTTCGCAACGGCGGTTCCATCAAGCCCTGGGGCAACGCGAACGCATTGAAATACATGAAGGTCGCCGCCCAGGAAAACATCCCGATCCACACCTACGTGTTCACGCCCGGTTCGTATCCCATCGAGGACTACCCCGGCGCGGCCCAGCAGATCGCCGAGAACATCTACGAGATGTGCGGCCTGTCCGTGCCCATCGTGGCCGTCTTTTCCGAAGGCGGATCCGGCGGCGCCGAAGCCATCGGCATGGCCGACCGGCGGCTGATGTTCTCCCACGGCTACTATTCCGTCATTTCCCCCGAAGGCGCTGCCGCCATCGAAGGCCGCATCAAGGCCGGAGAGCGCAATACGCCGGAGATGATCGAAAAATGCGCCCTGCACCAGCGCATCACGGCCCAGGACAACCGCAAGAACGGCTACATCGACGTGATCGTGCAGGAGCCGCCCCTCGGAGCGCGGCCGGAGCACTTCGACTTCTTCAAGCGACTGCGCGGCGAAGTCATCCGGGCGACGGACAAGGTCGCGCTTTCCGTGCGCAGCCTGCGCTTCTTGCGCAAGCTGGCCATGAAATGGCGCAGCGACGATCCCTCCGACGTGGAGAAGATCTTCGTGCGCTGGCACCTCAGCCGCCGCGCGCGCGCGAGGCTGATCCGCAAACGCCGCAACAAGTATCTCGTCCTGTCCAAGCATGCCTACCAGGACAACCGCTCTCTCTTCCAGCGGCTGTTCATGGCCAACAAGAGCTTCATGGACACGGCCCAGTCCCTGATCCGCTACAGGCTGCTGCGCGGCGTGGGCAAAAGCATCAAGAACGTCACCTCCGAGGCCACGGACGAACTGCATGCCGTTGCAAGCCGGATGAACCAGGTGCGCATCGCCGCAGCTCGGCTTCTGGGCCTGAACGGCAACAGCGCCGGGAAAAAAGTCAACGAGCTGACCAACCTGAGCCGCCCTGCCGAGCCGAACGGAAGCGAGGCCCTGGCCCGCTACGTCAGCCCCCAGGCCCGCGTGGACCGGGAAATCTCCTGTCCCAACGCGGCGAAAAACGGCTGCCTGGACATCTGGGCGCGCGACCTCTTCGACGACTTCGCCGGAACCTGCCCCAACTGCGGCCACCACTTCCGCATGGAATACCAGTGGTATCTGGCGAACATCTTCGACAAGGACTCCATCCAGGAGTTCAACCGCAACATCGCCTCCGGCAACCCGACGGGCTTTCCCAACTTCGAGGACCGCGTCCAGAAGGCCAAGGACAAGACCGGGCTGCAAAGCGCGAGCATGACCTTCAACGCTTCGCTCATGGGCATCCGCCTGACCTGCGCCATGCTCGTCGCCGATTTCCGCGGCGGCTCCGTGGGAGCGGCCGAGGGCGAAAAATTCGTCCGCGCCCTGGAAATCGCCCGCAAGAAGCATCAGCCCTTCCTGGCCTACATTCACGGCACTGCCGGCATACGCATCCAGGAAGGCGTCAACGGGCTGATCCAGATGCCCCGCGTCACCATGGCGGTCCGCCAGTACATCGAAGCGGGCGGGCTCTACATCGTGCTCTACGACACCAATTCGTACGCCGGACCGCTGGCCTCGTTCCTGGGCTGCTCGCCCTACCAGTACGCGGTGCGCTCTTCGCGCATCGGCTTCGCCGGCCCCGGAGTCATCAAGGAAACCACCGGACTGGACATTCCGCCGGACTACCACAACTGCTTCAAGGCGCTGACGCGCGGACACATCCAGGACGTCTGGGACCGCAAGGAGATCCGCAAGAATCTCCACCAGGCCTTCCTGACCATCGGCGGACGCAACCTCTACTACCGCTGATCCCGCCCTTGAAACGCCCATTCCGGGCGCGGACCGCCGACATGCGGTCCGCGCCCTTTTTTCTGGGAAAATACACGAAACCGACACGCCCCCGTAACACCCCGCAACCAGCCGGGAGGTAAGAATTTCATCGGTCCCAAACCGCGTAATCCATAGGCCGGTCCTGCCGGCCCACAGGAACCAACTATGCTGCGAGCCCTCCTTCGCTCCGGATGTTCTCCGCACGGCGAAGAGCATAACTCTCAATGCCTGATCGCGTCCGAACGCAATCTCCTCGATGCAATCCGCTGCTCCGACCGCTGGGTGGTCCTCGTCTTTTCGATCCAGGACCACTACCTGCTCACCAACCTCTACGGCCAGACGCTTGTCGCCCAGCTGGAAGATCGGCTCGGATCAAGCATCGTCAACGCCGCGCGCGAAGAGGTCGGGAATCCCAAGACTGTTCTGCTGCAAAGCAATCCGGGCGAATTGCTGCTCCTTTGGCCCGACTCGGAACACCTCATGCAGCAGCTCGCGGACATCACCTACGCCATCAAGCTCAAGGCCCAGAACGACCTCATGCAGCTCATGCTCCAACGCACGGGCCGCGAAGTGGAACTGGGCATCGGATTCGCAAGACTCAAGCTGAACAACGGCACCAAACCCGTAAACGCCTTTCTGCACGCCGTGAACGAGGCCCGCAGCGCGGCCCATTCGCAGATCGTCATCAGCCAGCTCGAACTGGCGCACAAGTTCCGCGAAATCATCGAACAGCGCGACATCACCATGCACTACCAGCCGATCATGGACTTCCACAACGGAACCATCTTCGGCTGGGAAGCCCTGGCGCGCGGTCCCAAGGAATCCTCGTTCCGCTCTCCGGTAATGCTCTTCGAAATGGCGGAAAAGCTGGAGCGGCTCTTTCCCCTGGAGGAGATCTGCCGGGAGAAAGCCCTTGCCAACCTCGGAGAGATCGCCAAGTCCCAAAAGCTGTTTCTGAACATCCATCCCAAGACCATGGCCGATCCCAACTTCACGCCGGGCAAGACGCTGCGCAAGATCGAAGAGGCGGGACTGACGCCTGAAAACATCGTCTTCGAGATCACGGAACGGCACAGCATCCAGAACTTCGATCTCTTTTATCGAACCTTGGCGCATTATCGGTCCCAGGGCTTTCTCGTGGCCGTGGACGACGCGGGTGCGGGCTATTCCGGCCTGACCTCCATCGCGGAAATCCGGCCCGACTTCATCAAGATCGACAAGAACCTGGTCATGGATGTGGACCGCGATCCGGTGAAACGAGCGCTCATCGAAACCTTCGTCTCCTTCGCGAACAAAATCGGCTCCCGGATCATTGCGGAAGGCGTCGAGAACAAGGCCCAGGCAACCTGCCTCGTGGACATGGACGTGCACTTCGGGCAGGGCTTCTACCTGGCCCGCCCCAACGCGCCGAAACCCGGACTCTCAATCGATCCTCAAAAATTAAAGCCTCTTGCGGACATCGCAAAAGAAACATTTTCCTGTTCTATCCCCGTGGGAAAGCTTGCCGAAGCGCCCCACCCCGTGAGCAGGGATTTCCTGGCCTGCAAAGCCCGGAGCTTCTTTGAGGAAAATCGACATATTTCGAACCTCGTCGTCGAGGAAGACGGATTGCCCGTAGGGCTGGTCATGGAGTACCACCTCAACCGCCAACTGACCACGCAGTACGGCATGGCCCTGTTCTACAACCGCCCCATCACCAACGTCATGGACCCGCTCCCGCTGATCATCGACGAACGGACGCCGGTGGAGCAGGCCGCGAAAATGGCCATGGAACGCGAACCGCTCAAAGCCTACGACGACATCATCATCACGCGCCAAGGGCGGCTTTTCGGCGCCATCACCGTGCAGCGGCTGATGAACACCCTGGCCCAGGTGCAGGTGGAAATGGCCAAGGGAACAAATCCTCTTTCCGGCCTGCCCGGCAACGTCTCCGTGGAAAAGGAACTGGAATCCCGCATCCGATCGGGCGAAACGTTCGACGTCATCTACGCGGACCTGGACAACTTCAAGGTCTACAACGACACTTACGGATTCAAGAACGGCGACATGATCATCAAGCTGGCCGCGGACATCCTCTCCTGGGCCACGCGCAGGCACGGCGATTCCCGCAGCAAGCTTTGCCACATCGGCGGCGACGACTTCGTGATCGTGACCAGTCCTGGGAAAAGCAAACGCATCTGCGTCGGAACCATGCGCTGCTTCAAGCGTCTCGTTCAGAACTGCTATTGCGAGGAAGACCGCAGCCGAGGCTGGATCAAGGCTACGGGCCGCGACGGTCAGGAGCGCGACTATCCCCTGGTTTCCATTTCTCTCGGCATCATCGCCATCGAAGGTCCGACGAGCCTGAAGGAAATCAGCGAGCGGGCCGCAAGCATCAAGAAATACGCCAAATCCATCCCCGGCAACTCCTATGTGCGCGACCGCCGGACCAGGACGGAAGCGGACGAGGACAGCACTCCGGTGATGCCGCCAAGCGCCTGACTCCAAGAATCCGACTTCAAGGATCTGGCCCCTAGGATTTGGCCCCAAGGATTCGGCCGGGCGCGGGACGATCAAGCGATAAAAGCCCGCATGTCTTGGACATGCGGGCTTTTCATTTCGATTCAAATGCTTCTAGAAGGTGATGATCCGAAATCCTTCTTCGATGTAGCGGCTCATGGAGGGATGGCCCTGCATGTCGTCCAAGAGGGGCAGGCCCGTCGATTCCACCTCGGCAAGCACGCCCAGCTTGGCGGAACAGGCGCGGCAGACTCCCGCGACGATCCCGGCCTGCAAGGCCCTGGCGTAGAGCGCATGAAACGGATTGGATTCCCTGTTCAATTCGGGCGCCAGCTTCACGGACGCCCCCTCGAACACGATCAGCGCTTCATGCCCCTTCTGATGCAGATCCAGGGCATTGAGCAGCACGTGCACGAAACAGGTCATCTCGCCGTTGAAGGCGAAAAGCGCAATTTTTTCCACGACATTTCTCCCCGTCTAGGCAAAGCTTTGCATCACGTCGGCCAAGGCGGCCTTGTCCACGCGGTGCTCCGCCAGGGCACGCTTGCCCCCGCCGGGAGCGAAATCCTCAAAGGGAGCCCTGTCGCCCCGCCAGATCACGCCCACGGGAATCTTTTCTCCGAATTCCGAAGCCTTGACCACCGCAGCGCCCCAATCCGTGGGGTCGTACTCTTCGCCGAGCTTGTAGCAGCGCTGCTTGTACCATCCGAAGGTGTTGACCTTGTTGAAGGAAACGCAGGGCTGAAGGATGTCCACCAGGGCAAAGCCGGGCGTCCGGGCAGCCTGGACGATCAGGTCCGCGAGGTGTTCCTCGTCGCCGGAAAAGGCACGCGCCACAAAGCTCACGCGCATGGCCACGGCCACGGCGATGGGATTGAAGGGCACGGAAGGCTGGCCGCCGGGCTGGGCCTTGGTCTTCTGTCCCTGGGCCGTGGTCGGGCTGGCCTGTCCCTTGGTCAATCCGTAAATCTGGTTGTCGTGGGCCAGCAGGGTGATGTCCGGATTGCGGCGAAGCGCGGCCAGGAAATGGTTCCCGCCTTCGCCGTAGTTGCAGCCGTCGCCGCTGACCGCGATCACCTTGACCTTGGGATTCGCCAGGCGCGCCCCGGTGGCAGGCGGCAGGGAACGGCCGTGCAGCCCGTTGAACATGTTGCAGTTCAAATATTGCGGCATCTTGGCCGCCTGTCCGATGCCCGAAACCAACAGGGTCTGATGCGGTTCCAGATCCAGTTCGGCCAGGGCCGTCTTCAGCGCCTTGAGAATGGAATGGTTCCCGCAACCGGGACACCAGGCCGTTTCGAATTGTCCGTAATCTTCCACAGTAGCCATATATCCTCCTCCGGGTCGCTAAACCAGGCTTTCAAGAGCCTTGAGCACGTATTCCGCGTTCAAGGGATACCCGTCGGAACGCAAGACCATGCCGTCCATGACGAATCCCGTTTCCTGCCGCAGCAGCCGCGCGAATTGTCCCGTGGCGTTGCCTTCCACGCCCACGACCGTTTTCGCTCCTTCGAGGAACGGCATGAACTGGTCCTCCCGCAGCGGCCAGACCTGCTTGAAATGCAGGGTGGCGACCTTTTTCCCCTGGTCCGTGAGAATTTCGGACACTTCCAGGCAGGCTCCCAGGCCGGAGCCCCAACAGACGAGAAGCAGGTCGGGATTCTCCTCGCCGAAAAGCTCCGGAGGAATCACCTCGCCCCGCAGGCCGCTGGCCTTGGCCAGCCGCTTTTCGTTCTGGGCGATGCGGTTTTCCGGTCCTTCCTCAATGTGGCCGAATTCGTCGTGCTCGTCGCTGTCCACCTTGACCAGGGCTTTGGTGTAGCCCGGAATCAGGCGCGGGCTGACGCCGTCTTCCGAAAGCGCATAGCGGCGGTACCCGGCGGGATCATCCACCGAGAGGAGCGGCGAGCTTGTTTCGGGCAGAGCGTCCAGGTCGAACGGCTCCACGGACCGGTAATTGTCGGCCAGGTATTGATCGGAAAGCACGAAAACCGGAGTCTGCCAGCGTTCCGTCAGGTCGAACGCAAGGTGTGCGAGATGGAAGCATTCCTCCACGGTGCCCGGGGTGAGCAAGGCTCGGGGAAACTCTCCATGCCCGGCGTAGAGCGCGAGGTTCAGGTCGCCCTGCTCCGTGCGCGTGGGCAGTCCGGTTGCCGGGCCGGGCCTCTGCACGAGAAAGATCACTATGGGCGTTTCCGTGATGCCCGCGAGGCTGACCCCCTCGATCATCAGGGCGAATCCGCCGCCGGAGGTGGTCACGCAGGAACGCGCCCCGGCGTAGGAAGCGCCCAGGGCCATGTTGATGGCGGAAATTTCGTCCTCGGCCTGCTCGGAAACCAGCCCCAGCTCGCCGCCCTTGCCGATCAAGGTCAAGGCGATGGATGTGGACGGAGTCATGGGATAGAACGACAGGAAATTGCATCCCGCGGCCAGCGCGCCCAGAGCCAGGGCCTCGTTGCCGTGCAGCATCAGCCGCCCCTCGTTGCCCTGGGGCGCGGGGGGCATGCAGGCGAAGGAATAGTCCTGCTCCTTGACCCAATCATAGGCGTCCCGCAGCACGGCCAGGTTGGCCTTGACCACTTCCTCGCCCTTCTTGGCGAAGGTTTGCGAGACCAGTTTTTCCAGAATGCCGAATTCGCCGCAGAGCGTGGAGCCGAGCACGCCCAGGGCGGCCACGTTCTGGTAGATGGCCTTGGGAGCGAGCTTCTTGAAGGGAACCCGCAGGCATTGGCAGTCGTCCGCCTCGATGCCTTCCCCGGCCACCACCACGCCGCCTTCCTTGAGCGCGTCGCGATGCAGGTCCACGGTTTCCTGATTAAGGGCCACCAGGATATCCACGCCTGTCTCCGGGCCGTGGATCGGGTCCGGCCCGGTGCGGATTGCGAACGTATTGTGCCCGCCGCGAATCCGCGACTGATAGTCCTGGGTCACGGACACTTCGTATCCTGCCCGGACCAGGGCCTTGGTCATGAGCTGGCCTATGGTCGCCAGTCCCTGACCGGCTTCGCCGCCGACCAGAATGTTGATTGCCGTTTCGGACATGCGTCCTCCTTACGGAAAGTTATGCGCCGTCGAGTCCCGCATGGTCCTGGGCCATTGCCCAGCCTTCGGGATCATCATAATATTCCACCAGATCCGCCAACAGGACTCGCTGCATGCGCAGTTCGCCGAGCATGTGCTCGACAAATTTCTTCTCAACCGGATCACCGGCGTCGCTGAGCCAGCTGTCGTAGAAGTCCACTGCGGCCGCCTGCATGTCCATGGCCGCCCGCGCCGCCGTCACTTCGGTGGCGCAGGCGCCCTGGGGAACATGTTTTTCCGCAAGGCTCTGAAACACCCCGCGGACGTCGTTCTTGTCGGACTCGTCCAGGCTGCACGCTCCCGCCCAGTCCTCTCCGCGCTCCAAGGAGGAATAGACTTCGTCGATGAGTTCCTTCTGGCGTGCTCCCTGGTCGGCGAGCATGCCGAAGACCTCCTTTCCGAGTCCGTCCTCGCAGACCTGAAGCGTTTTCTCGAAGAAGGTTCCCGCCTCCTCGGCGAGTTCCAGGGCCTTGCAGAGATATTCGTGCGACTTGCCGGACATGTCCTGCTCCTTTGCTGGAAGGCTACGCCTTGGTCGGCGGGGTGAAAACGCGGGTGCCCAGGTCGCGGTCGAGCATGAACAGCCCGCCGCCGTCGCCCACGAGCTTGAGCTTGCTGACCACGTCGCCGAAGGTGTCCTCCTCCTCGACCTGCTCGGAAATGAACCATTGCAGGAAGATGAAGGTGGCGTGGTCCTTCTCCTCCTGGGCCAGGGAGGCCAGATCGTTGATGCGCTTGGTCACCAGCCGCTCATGGTTGAGGGAGAATTCCATGCAATCCAGCGGGGATTTCCATTCCTGTTCCGGCTGGTCGATGGCCTGGAGCTTGACGCGGCCGCCCTGGTCGTTGACGTATTTGAACATCTTCATGGCATGGAAGACCTCCTCCTGGTACTGGGCCTCCATCCATGTCGCAAAGCCGGGCAGCCCCAGGCCCTGGAAATAGGCAGACATGGAAAGGTAGAGATAGGAAGAGTAGAATTCCCATTTGATCTGTTCGTTGATGGCTTCTTCCATTTTCTTCGTCAGCATGATGAACCTCGCTTGCTCTGATTTTTGTTTGGGGATGTGCGCCTTCGTCCGAAAGTGCGGCCGACGGACGGCCGGACAGGGCTCGCGACTCAAGCACTCTTGATTCATAGCACATTTTCGCGAGGAAGAAAGGGGCGGGGACGCAATATGTGCAGGAAAGAAAAACCGCCCGAAGCGCGAGAGCGCCTCGGCAATGGGATTCCGGAAAAATAGGCGGCGAAGCGGATCAGCAGACTTCGATCTCGCGCCGCCTGCGCGCGAAATGCTCCAGATGCAGCCGCATGTGGGCGTAGTAGTCCTCCGCGAGAAATTCCAGGGAAAGCGGACCGTCGCAGGCGTGCCAGAGATGTCCGGCGGCTTCTTCCGGGAGCCGTTGCAGGACGTGGGCAATCAGTTCGTTGTAGGTCAGCCAGAGGTGGGCCAGGGCTTCCCAGTCGAAATCCGCATATCCTTGCAGCGCCACCCAGGTTTCGGCGTCGTAGCCGGGAAAATCGCGCAGATCGCCGAGGCCGAGCCGTACGAAACGCTGATGGTTGTTGGCCGCGGAATCCACCAGATGGCCCAGGATTTCCTTGAGCGTCCAGGCGTCCGGGGCCATGCGCACGTCCACCAGATTCTCCGGCGTCTCCTGGATCAACTTCCACATCTCTTCGACCGTATTCAGGCACTGGGGGGAAATCCGCATTGCAGCACGCCTCCCTGGCCTTCCGTCATGACGCGGAAGGCCTAATTGTGATTGAACAAATCCTGCAACCGGGTCCGCAGCCGGGTATGCCGCTTGAAGGCGTCCACGTTGCGCAGCCCGATGCCGAAAGCCTTTTCGCCGCCGACCATGACGGCCAGACGCCGGGCGCGGGTCAGCGCGGTATAGAGCAGGTTGCGCTGGAGCATGATGTAGTGCTGGGTCACCACGGGCACCACGACCGCCGGGTATTCGCTGCCCTGCGACTTGTGCACGGACACGGCATACGCCAGCGTCAGGTCGTCCAGCTCCGAGGCTTCATAATAGACGAGGTTGCCTTCGAAATCCACGGCCACCTCCCCGGCTTCCGCATCCAGCTCGTGAATCCAGCCCAAATCGCCGTTGAAGACTTCCTTCTCGTAATTGTTGCGCAACTGGAGCACGCGGTCTCCTGAGCGGAAGGTCTGGAAGCCGCGTTTGATCTCGCAGCCGCGCGCCAGGGCAGGCCGGGGATTGAGGCGGTCCTGAAGCAGCCTGTTCAGGGCCTGGGTGCCCACCTCGCCCTTGTGCATGGGCGTGAGCACCTGCACGTCGCGCATGGGATCCAGGCCGTAGCGCTCCGGAATGCGCTCGCAGACCGTCTCCACGATCAGCTCCTGCACGCGGGCGGGATCGTCCTGCCGGACCCAGAAAAAATCCGCGCGCGGCGGCGCGTAGGGGCTTTCCTCCGGATACTGTCCGGCGTTGATGCGGTGCGCGTTGGTCACGATGGAGCTTTCCTGGGCCTGCCGGAAAATGTAGGAAAGCCGGGCCGAGGGCAGCACTTCGGAGTCGATGAGGTCGGCGAGCACGTTGCCCGGTCCCACGCTTGGCAGCTGGTTCACGTCGCCCACGAGCACCAGGCGGCAGGTCAGGGGCAGCGCCCGCAGCACGGACAGGCAGAGATGCGCGTCGAGCATGGAGGCCTCGTCCACGAGCATCACGTCGGCCTTGAGCTTCTTGTCCTCGCAATACTGGAACCCGCCGTCCGGCTGAAACTGGAGCATCCGGTGCAGGGTCAGGGCGGTCCGGCCCGTGGCCTCGGAAAGGCGCTTGGCGGCCCGGCCCGTGGGCGCGGCCAGCTTGGGCTTGAGTCCCAGCTCCTTGAGCGTGGCGACCACGGCGCGAGTAATGGTGGTCTTGCCTGTGCCCGGTCCGCCCGTGATGATGAATGCCTTGTTGGCGCATGCGCCGAACACGGCCTCGCGCTGCTCGTCGGTAAGCTCGAAGCCCAGCTCCCGTTCCACCTTGGGCAGGGCCTTTTCCACCTCGGCCCGGCTCACGGGCGAGGGGTGCGAGAGCAGCGCGTGCAGCCGCTGCGCGATCTCGCGTTCGTAGCGGTAGAAATGCCAGAGATAGACGGCCTGGCTCTCGTCCTCGCCGGGGATATCCTCGACATGGATCTTTTTCTTTTCCTGAAGCGCGGCGATGGCCCGTTCCACGAGATCGAAATCCACGCCTTCGAGCAGCCGCCCGGCTTCGTTGAGCAACTTGTCGCGGGGCACGAAGAGATGCCCGCCCCGTTCGCTCATGGAAAAAAGAGTGAAGACCAGGGCCGCCTGCACCCGCTGCGGCGAATCCGCAGGAAAGCCGAGCTTGAGGGCCATGCTGTCCGCGGTGCGAAAGCCAACACCGCGAATCTCGTAGACAAGCTCATAAGGGTTTTCCGTGAGCCGCTTCACCGACTGCGCGCCGTGCAGGCGGAAAATGCGGCCCGCAAAGGTCGGGGGCACTCCGTGGCTGTGCAGGAACAGAATCAGGTTCTTGATCTCCCGCTGCTTGTCCCAGGAAGCGACGATGTCCTTGAGCTTGTTCTTGCTTATGCCCTTGACCTCCAGCAGGCGCTCCGGCTCCTCGTCGAGGATGTCGAGCACGCCCACGCCGAAGCGCTTCACGAGCTGCTCCGCGATCTTGGGGCCGATGCCCTTGACCGCGGCCGAGGCCAGATACTTGATGACCCCGTTTTCCGTGGCGGGCCGGGCCTGCTCGAAGGAGGTCACGTCCAGCTGGCGGCCGAACTTGGGGTGGGTCTTCCACTCGCCCGTAAGCACGAGGGATTCTCCCGGGGTCAGTCGTCCGAGAGTGCCGACGATGGAAACGATGCCGGGCTCGTCCTTCGCGCGGACGCGGGCCACGACCCAGCCGCTCTCCTCATTGTGGTAGACGACGGACTGGACTTCGGCGGTGAGGGTGGCGGGCATGGAATCTCCGGGTCATCCGGCCTGGGAGAATGAAAAGGAAAAGGGCCGGGGGTTCCGGCCCTTGTACTGACAAACGTTCGCGGGGGCAAGGCTCAGGCGGCACGGGTTTCGCCGTGAGCCCGCTTGAGGGCGTTGTAGTTCTTGGGTCCGAGCTTGGGGCCGAAACGGTCCGCAATGACGGCTTCCATGTGGTCCACCTCCACGATGCCCGTGGCCCGCAGCAGCGCGCCGAGCATGGTGGTGTTGGTGATGGGCACTCCCAGCTCCTCCAGCGCGACCTTGTTGGCGTCGACGCAGGCGACCTTGGGGAAGCCGTATTTCTTCTTCAGCTCGTCCGGGCTTTGGCCGGTGTTGACGACGACCGTGCCGCCCTCCTTGAGTCCCTCGGAGACATCGACGATGTCCAGGAGCGTCGGGTCGAGAACAAGGACCACGTCGGGGTTGTAGACCTTCTCACGAATACGGATCTTCTTGTCGTCCACGCGGACGAAGGCCATGACCGGCGCGCCGCGCCGCTCAGGTCCGAAGCTGGGGAACGCCTGGGCGAATTTTCCCTCGGCGATGGCCGCCCGGGCCAGCAGCTCCGCCGAAGTGACGCCGCCCTGCCCGCCTCTGCCGTGCAGTCTGATCTCGATCATGTCTTCCTCGCTCCGTTCTGTCCGCTCGCCTGTCCGGCGGTCAGAGCGACTGCCGGTGCAGCAGGGACTGCTTGAGGGTTTCCTTGTCCATATACTTGACTTCCGCACCCATGGGAATCCCCTGCGCCAGTCGGGAGACCCGAACACCGGGCCAGCCGTTTTCCACGAGGTTCTTCACATAGGAACAGGTGGACTCCGATTCCAAAGTCGCGCCCAGGGCCAGGATCAGCTCACTGACCTCGCCGCGCGCGAGCCGGCTCTTGAGGCGCTCGAACTCCAGGGAACAGGCCTCGGTCCCGCTCAGGGGATCGATCAGGCCGCCCAGAATCATGTAGCGCCCCTTGAACATGCCCATCTCTTCCAGGACCAGCAGCGAATCCCACTCGGCAACGAGGCAGAGCTGGGCGTCGTCGCGGTCCGGGTCGGCGCAGAGGGCGCAGGGGTCGCTCTCGGAAAGCGCGCCGCACTCGCCGCAAAGGCAAAGATTGTCGCGCAGTTCGAGAATCGAACGCCCGAAAACGCGGGCGCGCTCCTCAGGCATCTTCAGCAGCGTCAAGGCGATGCGAAGGGCGGACTTGGGGCCTATGCCGGGCAGCCCGGCAAACTGGTCCACCACCTCGCGAAGGGGAGCGGGAAGCTTGTGCACAGGCGACCTCTAAAACATGCCGGGGATCTTGATCCCGCCGGTGACGGCGCCCATTTCCCGCTCGACCATCTCCTTGGCCTGCTTGAGTCCCTCGTTCACGGCGGCCAGAACCAGATCCTGAAGCATCTCCACGTCGCCGCTTTCCAGCACGCTGGGATCGATGGCGATTTCCGCCAATTCCTGACCGCCCGTGCATTTGACCCGGACCATGCCGCCTCCAGCGGCGGCCTCGACCACGCGGGTCTTGAGCTGTTCCTGCAATTCCGCCATCTTGCGCTGCATGATCTGCGCCTGACGGACCATCTCGTTCATTCCTTTCATGATTCCTCCATTAATCTCGTGCGTATGGCGATGGATTTTCGGTGAACGGCCGATTAGGCCCGGTCACGGGGCGAGACGTCCTTGACGGATGCGTCAAAGGCGTTCTTGACCCGCTGCACGGCAGGATGTTTCTCGATCTCCTGCACGCGTTGCTGGTTGGTCAAGGCTCCGAAGCCCTCCTCGACACGCACCCGCAGTTCCACGTCGGGCCCGAAATATTCACGCGCGGTCTTGAGAAATGCCAATCCGCTCGAGCCGCCGCGAAGCCTGCCGCTCACGAAGTCGTTGGGACAGACCAGAGTCAGCAATCCTTCGCGATAGTCCCCGCGAACCCCGCGCAGGTTGGCGTAACTGAATTCGCTCTCCCCGTTTTTCTCGCGGAGATAGCCGAGGAAAGACTGCCAATCCTGGGGGCCGGGAGCGGAAAAGCCCGCACCGGAGCCACTGTCCGCGTCAGACGAAACACCCGCATCAGAGCCGTAGGTAAAATCGTCCCCTGGGCCGGGCTCAGGGTCGTCGCCCGGAGGCGGCGGTTCCTGCCCGCCAGGAGGCGACTGCCATCCCGGCCCTGATTCCGCAACGCCGGAAGCGGGCTGCGCAGCTGCCTGGGGACGACGCTCCCGTCCGTTGGGATAGGACGCCTGGGCAGGAGCGGCCTGCGCCGGATTCGGCGCGTTCACTGCGGATCGGGGCGGCGCGTATTGCGGGGCCGCTGCGGCGGGAGCCGCGCTCCGTCCGGGAACGGGACGGCTGGCCGCGGGCATGCCCCGCCCCCCTCCTGGTCCGGCTGGCGGAGCACCGCCGGTTCCCGGTCGGGAAGGAGGAGAAGCCGGGCGCGCCCCGCCCAGGGATTCCAAGTCGAGCAGGTCCGGCAGGGAAGCCAGGTTGAGCAGCAGAAGCTCCAGGGCCATTGCGGGTTCCATGCTGCTCATGACCCGCCGCTGTCCTTCCAGGGTCATCTGCCAGGAGGCATGAATCTGTCCGGGATGGAAACGCTCGGCCCAGTCCAGCCAGGAACGCGCGTCGTTTTCGGAAACGTTCAGCAACTGCATGGCGGATTCGCCCGCCTGCCGCAGCAAAAACATGTTGCGCCAGCAGGAAGCCAGCTCGCGCAGAAAGAAGCCCAGGTCCAGGCCCTGGTCGAGCACCCCGCGCAAAACCTGCTCCACGGCGACGAGATCGCGGTCGTGGATGCCCTGCATCAGGGAGAAAAAGACGTCCTGGCCCGCAAGGCCGAGAAAGGCGCGCACGTCCCCCTCGCGCAGCGCCCCCTGTCCCAGGGCCAGCGCCTGCCCCAGCAGGGACATGGAGTCGCGCACGCTGCCCGCTCCGCGTTTGGCGATGATTTCCAGCGCCCCCGGATCGTACTGCACGTTCTCGCGGGCGAGGATGTCGGCCAGGTGGGCGGAAAGCTCCTGTTGGGAGAGCATCTGAAAGACGTAGTGCTGGCAACGGGAGACGATGGTCGCGGGAAACTTGCGCACCTCGGTGGTGGCCATGATGAAGGTCACGCGGGCGGGCGGCTCCTCCAGGGTCTTCAGCAGGGCGTTGAAGGCCTGGACGGTGAGCATGTGCGCTTCGTCGATGATGATGACCTTGTAGCGGCCTTCCAGGGGAGCGTAGCCGATGTCCTCCTTGAGGCTCCGGGCGTCGTCCACCTTGTTGTGCGAAGCGCCGTCGATCTCGATGACGTCGGGGAAGACCCCGGCGGTCGCCTGCTTGCAGCGATGGCAGCGGTTGCAGGGCTCGGCGGTCGGGGCTTCCACGCAGTTGAGCGCCTTGGCGAAGATGCGCGCGATGGTGGTCTTGCCCACGCCGCGCGTGCCGGAAAAAAGATAGGCCGGGGCGACCCGGTCCTCGGCGGCGGCGCGGGACAGGATGGTCTTGACCGCCTGCTGCCCCGCCACTTCGGCGAAGGTTTGGGGCCTGTGCTTTGCGGTAAGGCTGGAAATGCTCATGGCGCGGGCTCTCCGGGTGGGGCCGGGCAGGTCGGAGGGGAGGGGCGAAGCACCCCTCCCCCGCCGACGTTAGACTTCGTATTCGTGCAGCCAGAAGGCGTAGTCGGGATTCTCACCCTTGACCACGCCGAAGAACTCGGCCTGGAGCAGCTTGGCCAGCGGACCGGCCTTGCCCTCGCCGATGGTCCGGCGGTCGATCTCGCGGATGGGGGTGATCTCCGCGGCGGTGCCGGTGAAGAAGACTTCGTCCGCGATGTAGAGCATGTCGCGGCCCAGGGTGGCCTCGCGGACCTCGTAGCCCAGGTCGGCGGCCAGGGTCATGACCGAATCGCGGGTGAACCCGCCGAGCACGTTATGCAGCGGCGGAGTGTAGAGCACGTCGTCCTTGACCATGAAGATGTTCTCGCCGGAACCTTCGGCCACGTAGCCCTGCGGGTCGAGCATGATGGCCTCGTCGTACCCGTCGGCCACGGCCTCGGTCTTGGCCAGCACGGAGTTGACGTAGTTGCCGCAGCTCTTGGCCTTGGTCATCATCACATTGACATGGTGGCGGGTGAAGGAGGAGCACTTCACGCGAATGCCCTTTTCCAGGGCTTCCTCGCCGAGATATGCGCCCCAGGGCCAGGTCGCGATGCAGACCTGGATGGGGTTCTGGCCAGGGTGAACGCCCATGGCGCCAGCCCCAACGAAAACCAGGGGACGGACATAGCCCGCCTTGAGGCCGTTGGCCTTGAGGGTGGCCACGGTGGCCTCGACAAGCTGGTCGCGGTCGAACGGAACCTTCAGGCCGATGATCTTGGCCGAGTCCAGGAGACGCTCCATATGCTCTTCCAGCCGGAACACGGCGGACTTGCCGTTGGAGCACTCGTAGGCCCGGATGCCCTCGAAGACGCCGGTGCCGTAATGCAGGGCGTGGGTCAGAACGTGGACGTTGGCCTCGTCCCAGGGGACGAGCTTGCCGTCGAACCAGATTTTGTCGGATTTCTGCACCATAATATACTCTTCCTCCCGGATGGCCAGCGGTGCCTGGATAAAGTGGGGATGCCCGGGAGACTTCTCCCAGGAAAGATTCGAAGGCTAAAGAATTCGAGCTCCGAGGTCAAGGAGGACAGGCGCTGCGCCTACTCGCCCAAGGCGGAGCGATACTCGGCGAGGGTGCCGTCGTCGCGCATGGAACGGAGCCCGGCATTGAAGTCGCGGAGCAGCTTTTCGTGACCGGGACGGGAGCGCGGGAAGCACAGATAGAGGGGCTTGTTCGCCAGGGGCGGGTCGAGAAAATCCACCTCCGCCTGCCTCGTCGGATACATTTCGGAAAGGAGCCGACGCCCGACGTACTTGTCCGCCACCACGAGATCGACCCGGTGGTTCATGAGCATCTGAAGCCCCAGGGAATCGCTGGTCACGTACTGCTTGTGAAGATAGTCGGCCGAATCGATCTCCGGAGTGTTCACGTAGCCGCGCACCACGGCGATGGTATAGAGGCGCAGATCGCGCACCGTCCGAAAGCTGATTTCGGAATCGGCCAGGGCGAAAAGTCCGAGCGGCCCCCCGGGAAAGGGATCTGAGAACTCGAACCGGTCTTGCAGCTTGGGGTCGAGATATTCGGGACCATAGGCATCCACCTCGCCATGGCTGGCCCTGTCCAGCACCCGCACCCAGGGCAGAAAAAGAAAACGCACCTCATGCCCGGCGCGTGCGAATGCCTCCCGGACGACCCGGCCCACGTAGCCGTTCTCCGGCAGCGTGCTCCCGACGTACGGCTCCCATTCCAGGGTGGCCACCACCAAGTCGGAGCAGAAGGCGACCCGCCCGGACAGGAGAATGCAGGCGCACAGCAGCAGGGAGATGCATATTCGGCAGAACATTCCCTCTTCTCCATAAGGCAAATTTCCGGACCATGTACACCGTATCCGAATCCCAAACAGGTGGCAACGCGGGGCAAGCCGCAATTCCCCTTTGACACGCGCCCGTTCCGGTGGATAGAAATATCAATTCAACCTTGATCCCTTGAACCCAAAGGAGCCGGACGTGCAACAATTTGCCCGGGTGCATCGCCTCCCCCCGTACGTGTTCGCCACGGTCAACGAACTGAAGCACTCCATGCGCAAGCAGGGTGTGGACATCATCGACCTCGGCATGGGCAACCCCGACGTGCCCACCCCCAAGCCCATTCTCGACAAGCTCACCGAAGCGGCTTACCGCCCCGGCAACTCCCGCTACAGCGCATCCAAGGGCATCAAGGGCCTGCGGAAGGCCATCACCGACTGGTACCGCCGCCGCTACGACGTGGACCTGGACATGGACATGGAAACCTGCGTGACCATGGGAGCCAAGGAAGGACTCGCGCACCTCGCCCTCGTCATGCTCAGCCCCGGCGACGTGGTGCTCGCGCCCGACCCGGCCTACCCCATCCATCCCTTCGCCTCGATCATCGCCGGCGCGGACGTTCGCCGCGTGCCCATCGGTCCGGACCGGGACTTCTTCGAAGATCTGGAAGTGGCCATCCGCCACACCTGGCCCAAGCCCAAGCTGCTGATCATAAACTACCCGCACAACCCGACCACGGTCTGCGCGGACATCCCCTTCTTCGAAAGGATCGTGGACTTCGCCAAAGAGCACAATCTCTACGTCATTCACGACCTCGCCTACGCGGACTTCACCTTTGACGGCTACGAGGCTCCGAGCTTCCTTCAGGCCAGGGGCGCCAAGGACGTGGGCGTGGAATTCTTCTCCATGACCAAAAGCTACTCCATGGCCGGCATGCGCGTGGGCTTCTGCTGCGGCAACCGCGACATGGTCCAGGCCCTGACCCGCATCAAGAGCTATCTCGACTACGGCAT
Source organism: Paucidesulfovibrio longus DSM 6739 (assembly GCF_000420485.1). Classification (NCBI taxonomy): domain Bacteria; kingdom Pseudomonadati; phylum Thermodesulfobacteriota; class Desulfovibrionia; order Desulfovibrionales; family Desulfovibrionaceae; genus Paucidesulfovibrio; species Paucidesulfovibrio longus. The sequence continues at coordinate 261,820 of NZ_ATVA01000013.1, forward strand.
CTACAACCCGATCCAGATCGCCGCGGCCTGCGCGCTCAGCGGCGACCTCGGCGATGATCCCAGGTTCACCGCCGAAGACATGGACAAGGCCGTGCGCGACATCATGGACATCTACAAGGACCGCCGCGACGCGCTCTGCGAAGGGCTGAACCGCGCGGGCTGGAACGTGACCCCGCCCAAGGCGACCATGTTCCTCTGGGCCGAGATTCCCGACGAGTTCAAGCACCTCGGCTCCGTGGAGTTTTCCAAGCTGCTCATCCGCGAGGCCGAAGTGGCGGTTTCGCCGGGACTCGGCTTCGGCGCCTACGGCGACGACCACGTGCGCTTCGCCTTTGTGGAAAACCGCCACCGCACCAATCAGGCCTGCCGCAACCTGAAACGCTTCTTCGCCAAGGGGTAAGCATGGAGACGGTCTATATCGGCCTCGCCGGATTCGGCACGGTGGGATCCGGCCTGGCCAAAATCCTGGAGAGCAACGGGGACTGGATCGAGCGCAGGCTCGGCAAGCGCATCGCCATCAAGAAAGTGCTGGTGCGCGACCTGAACAAGGCCCGCGCCGCTTCCCCCGGACCGGAGGCGACCTTCACCGCCGATCCGGCCGAACTGATCAACGATCCGGACATCTCCATCGTCGTGGAACTCATGGGCGGCGTCGACGCCGCCCGTTCCCTGATCACATCGGCCCTGGAAAAGCGCAGGCATGTGGTCACGGCCAACAAGCACCTGCTCGCGGAACACGGGCCGGAGCTTTTCGCCCTGGCCGCGAGAAACGGCCTCGGCCTGTTTTATGAAGCCAGCGTGGCCGGGGGCATCCCGACCATTTCCACTTTCCGGGAAGCCCTTGCGGGCGACCGCATCAGCGAGGTGGTCGGCATCCTCAACGGTACGGCCAACTACATTCTCTCCGAAATGACCGTGAACGGCCTGGACTTCAACACCGCGCTGAGCCAGGCCCAGGATCTGGGCTACGCCGAATCCGACCCGACCCTGGACATCGAAGGCCACGACACGGCCCACAAGCTCGTGGTGCTCATCCGTCTCGCCTTCGGGCTGGACTACCCCCTGAAAAAGCTGCCCGTGCGCGGCATCACGGGCGTCACGCCGCAGGACATCACCTACGCCCGCGAATTCGGCTATCGCATCAAGCTCATTGCCGAGGCCCGCGAAGTGGACGGACAGATCGAAGCGGGCGTTTTTCCGGCCCTGGTTCGCTACACCTACCTTCTGGCGCGCGTCGGCGGCAACTACAACGCCATCCGGCTCACGGGCAACGCCGTGGGACCGGTCATGCTCCACGGCCAGGGCGCGGGCGACCTGCCCACGGGATCGGCCGTGCTCGCCGACATCATGGCCCTGGTGCGCGGCCCGCAGGAACCGGACAACACGGGCTTCCGCAACGCGCCCCTGGCCCCCGCGCCGATTCTCCCGCCCGACCAGGCCGTGTGCATGCACTACCTGCGGGCCACCGTGGAGGACCGCACCGGCGTCATGGCCAGCATCGCCCAGGCCATGGCCGACAACGGCGTATCCATCGCCCAGGCCGTCCAGAAGGGAGACAGCGAAAACGGCTCGGTCTCCGTGGTCTTCATCACTCACGACGCCAGCGCCACCGCCATGAGCAAGGTCATCGCCGACATCGACGCCATGGGCTTCACGGTCAAGCCCACCGTGCATTACCGCATTCTGTAACTCCGAACCGCCGAGGAGCAGTTTTTTTCATGAGCCCCAAAGCAAGCAAGGTTCTTTTTCTCATCGCCGACGGATTCGGCGACTGGCCTCTGGATGAACTGAACGGCCGGACCCCCATCGAGGCCGCTGAAACCCCGCACCTGGACGAACTGGCCCGGACCGGCATTCTCGGACGCTGCAAGACCATCCCCCAGGGCATGGCTCCCGGCTCGGACACCGCGAACATGTCCCTGCTCGGATTCGACCCGGCCCGCTACCACACCGGCCGAGGCCCCATCGAAGCCGCGGCCCAGGGCCTGCGTTTCGAGCCGGACGACCTCATCTGGCGCATGAACCTGGTCAACCTGACGAGCCTCGCCGACGACGGCGTCATGCTCGACTATTCCTCGGGCCACATCACGACCCCGCAGGCAGCACCGCTCATCGAAATGCTTCAAGCGGAACTGGGCGACGAGACCTTTTCCTTTGTTCCGGGCGTACAGTATCGGCATCTGCTGATCCAGAAAGGCGGAGCCAACGGTCCCGACGCCAGGCTTTTCGTCAACCCGCCCCACGACCTGACGAACAAGTCCATCGCTGCGGACGTGGAGGCTTTCGCCGCCAGCCCGGAACTCGACCGCATCGTGCGGCGCGCGGCGGAATTGCTGGCGGGTCCGGAAAACACCACGAAAGCTCGATCCATCTGGCCCTGGGGCCAGGGTGGACCGCTGCTCCTGCCCGACTTCCGGGAGACATTCGGTCTGCGGGGTGCGGTCATTTCCGCCGTGGACCTGATCAAGGGGCTCGGCCTGGCCTCCGGCATGGAAGTGCTGGAGGTGGAAGGTGTCACGGGCCTGCTCGACACCAACTACCAGGGCAAGGTCGATGCGGCCCTGGCCTTCCTGGAACACGGCGATTTCGTTTTTCTCCATGTGGAAGCGCCGGACGAGTGCGGCCATTCCGGCATCGCCGCGGACAAGGTCGAGGCCATGCGCCGGTTCGACGCCCGCATCGTCGGCCCCCTGCGCGAGTCTCTGGCTGGACAGGACATCGTCTGGGTCGCGGCCTGCGACCACTACACGCCCATCGTGGAACGGACCCACACCACGGACCCGGTGCCCTTCCTGCTCCAGTTCCCGGGGTGCACTCCTTCCGGCCCGGAGAGCTTCAGCGAGGCCCAGGCCGATTCCACGGGACTGATGATCGAAGAAGGGCACGCGCTGCTGCCCTGGATACTGCGCCAATCCGGAGCGGCAAAATGACCAAGCCTTTTCCGGATCCGGATTGCTGGTACGAGCATTTTGTCTCCTACGGCGAAACAGATGCCATGAAGGTGCTTTACTACGCCGAATATCTGCATCTTTTCGAACGCGCCAGAAGCCGGTTCATCCGAGAGCGGGGCATGAGCTACGCCGAGGTCGAAACAAGGGGATTCTACCTCCCCATTCGCGAAGCCTCCTGCAGATACCGCGCCCCGGCGCGCTACGACGACCGGATCTTCATCCGCTGCGGAATCTCGGAATGGAACCGCGCATCCCTTAAGTTTATCTATGAAATGTACGATGAAAACAAAGCCGTCCTCCACGCCACGGGCATGACGGAACACGCCTGCGTGAATTCGGAAGGGCGCCCGGTACGCATTCCGGAATGGCTCCGGCGGATGTTCACGGGAGCCGACGCATAAGACCACAGCCAATCGTGCGCGCAGTCTGCGATTTTGATCCCCAGCCCCAGCCACACACCAGCATACTGAGGAAATCATGTTCAAGAATCTCCCCATCGCCCTCAAACTTGGTCTCGGCTTCGGAGTGGTCCTGCTGCTTTCGGCCACAGTGGCCCTTGTTTCCCTCGTCGTTCAGGGCCGCCTCGCAAACGGCTCCACCGCCTCGAAACTGAACGCCCAGATCGTGCAGCACATGCTCGAAGGCCGCGTTTCCATTCTCTATTACCTCTGGAAGCAGGACGACAAGTATATCGGGACGTTCGGAAAACAAATCGACCAGCTGCGGGACTCCGCGGACAAGGCCGAGGCGCTGGCCGCCACCCCCGAAGCCGTGGCCCGTCTCCAGGATATTCGCACCAATGCCGAAGACTACAGGCGCATGCTCGGCGAACTCCAGGCGCAGGAAACGGACTTTCAGCAAAACGTCGTCCGGGCCGCTGAGATCGGCGGAAAAGTCAACGACATCGTAGAAACCCTCTCCCATGAAATATCCGCTGAATTCGAAAAAGCGCTGAACCAAGGCACAGCCTCGCGGAATCTGGCGGACTTGTACGCGCTTTCGCAGCAAATCCAGAGCCTCCACAGGACGTTCCTCAAAGCGCGCGCCGAAGTGCTCTATTTCCTCTGGCAGGGCGATGCCGAACGCCTGAATGCCGGAAAACAAGATTTGCTCGAAGTGGCGGCTCAAGCTCGTTCGATTTTCGAAGATGCTACCGGCGAGATCCAATCCCTGGCCACCCAGCTCCAAAAAGCAAACACCTCCTACATGGAGGAGCTCGCGAAATTCGGCCGGAGCGCGGAAGCCAAGAACAGCCTGGTCAAGGACATGGCCGCCAAGGGCGTCCAGGTCGGCGATCTCTCCGACGCCGCCAACGCGGCCCAGATGCAGCGCATGGACGACCTCGTCAGCGGCTCCCGGCTTCTGCTGCTGTCCATCTCCGCGCTTTGCCTGCTGGTCGGAGCCTTCCTGGCAATGCTCATCGCCAGGGCCATCACCCGCCCCGTGAACCAGGGCGTGAATTTTGCCAAGGCCATGTCCGAGGGCGACTTCAGCACGGAAATGGAAGTGCGCCAGCGCGACGAGGTCGGCAAGCTCGTCACTTCGCTGAACAGCATGACCATGCGCTTGCGCGGCGTGGTCGGAGAAGTGCTGGCCTCCGCGGACAACCTCGCCTCCGGCGCGGAACAGCTTTCGGCCACCTCCCAATCCGTGGCCCAGGGTTCCACGGAACAGGCGGCCTCGGTTGAGGAAATCGCTTCGAGCATGGAGACCATGACCCACTCCATCCGCCAGAATTCCGAAAACGCCCAGCGTACGGATGAGATCGCGGGCAAGGTGGTCAAGGACGCCGAGCACAGCGGCGACGTTGTCCGCCGGAGCGTCGTGGCCATGCGCGACATCGCGGACAAGATCACCTTCGTCGAGGAAATTGCGCGCCAGACCAACCTGCTGGCCCTGAACGCGGCCATCGAGGCGGCGCGGGCGGGGGAACACGGAAAAGGCTTTGCCGTCGTCGCCGCGGAAGTGCGCAAGCTGGCCGAACGCAGCGGCAAGGCCGCTGCCGAGATCAGCCAGGTTTCGGCTCATACCATGCAGACCGCCGAAGAGGCGGGCACCCTGCTGGACGGCCTCGTGCCCGCGATCCGCAAGACCGCGAGCCTGATCCAGGAAATCGCGGCCTCCTCCCGCGAGCAGGACCGCAGCAACACGCAGATCAAGCGCGCCGTGGACCAGCTCGACGACATCGTGCAGCAGAATGCCTCCGCGGCCGAGGAAATGGCCTCCACCTCGGAAGAGCTCGCCAGCCAGGCCGAGGAACTTCGGCAGTTGATGGGTTTTTTCAAAATCTCGGAATCCGACAAGGCGCCCCGCAGAAAAAGCATCGGCAGCGTCTCCAGGCGCGCTTTGCACGCCTCCGGCACCCGGAAGGAAGACGACCTCGCCGAAGATTCGGAATTCGAACGCTTTTAAGCTACTCCGGCCGATGCGGGCGAGCGCCCGCATCGGCCTTGATTACCACGTCAGGTCGGGTATGTTTTTGAAATGTACTACGATGTCCACACACACGCATTTCATCCCAAAATCGCTCACAAGGTAACCGCCCAGCTCCAGGACCACTACGGCATCCCGCCTGTCGGCTCCGGAACGCTGGAGGATTTGCTGGAACGGGAACGCAAGGCCGGCATCGACCGCTTTTTCCTGCACACCGCCGCGACGGACCCGGCCCAGGTCATCCCCGCCAACAACTGGGCCATTGATCTGCATTCCAAACATGCGGAAGTGGTGGCCTTCGGAACCATGCATCCTTCCTTCGATGAGCCTGAAAAGGAATTCGACCGTCTGGAGAGCAAAGGCATCCAGGGCATCAAGTTCCATCCGGACTTTCAAGGATTCCGGCTCGACGACCCCGCGTTCTACGAGCTCATGGAAATGATCAACGGCAGGTTTCTGCTGATGTTCCACGTGGGCGACACGCTGCCCCCGGACGAAAACCCCAGTTGTCCGCGCAAGCTCGCGGCCATACGCAGGGCCTTCCCCAAGTCCCGGATCATCGCGGCCCATCTCGGCGGATATCAGCACTGGAAATACGTTCCCGAACATCTCTGCGGCCTGGACATCTGGCTGGACACCTCCAGTTCCCTGCCGTTCATCAGCGACGCCGAACTGGCCGCCATTTTCGACCGCCACCCGAAAGACCGCATCCTCTTCGGCAGCGACTATCCGCTCTTCGACCCCAGCGAGGCCATGCACAGGCTGCAAACGCGATTGAAACTCTCGGACGCGCAGCTCGAAACGCATCTGAGCGCGGCCCAGTCGCTTTTCTAGCCCGTCCAGCCACGGTTCCAAGCGCCGCGCCCGGCCAAGCCCCAGCTGCGCGTCGGCTCCTCCCCGCCCTCCGCTGCGCCATGCTCCGGGCTTTTGCCGTTCATGGACGCAGAAAGTCCGTTCATCTAAAAACTTTGTCACTCTTACGACAATCTGGTATTTTTCCTCTGCATCGCCATCCACGTCAGCCGATCCTTAAAGGAGGCATACATGAGCAAAAATTCCATCTGCGCCTGGCAAGAGCTGGCGCTGGGCTGCGCCGTTGTGGAGCCCGGCAACGCTTCGCAGCTCCGCACGGGCGACTGGCGCACGCTCATCCCGGTATTGAATGAGGAAGAGTGCATCAAGTGCGGCATGTGCGCCGTGTACTGTCCTGAATTCTGCATCTCGGAACGCGAAGACGAATTCTACCGGCCCGACTTCGACTACTGCAAGGGCTGCGGCATCTGCGCCAACATCTGCCCCAAGGACGCCATCAAGATGGTGATGGAGGAAAAATAGGATGCTCAAACGAGTCGGTATCGAAGTTTCCCTGGCTGTGGCCGAAGCGGTCAGGCTTGCCAGGGCTGACGTCATTTCCGCCTATCCCATCACCCCGCAGACCCACATCGTGGAAGAGCTTTCCCATTACGTGGCCAACGGCGAACTGGACGCGGAATTCATTCCCGTGGAATCGGAGCACTCCGCCATGAGCGCGGCTGTCGGCTCGGCAGCAGCCGGTGCGCGCACCTACACGGCCACCTCCTCGCAGGGATTGGCCCTGATGCACGAAATCCTGTTCATCGCCTCGGCCATGCGGCTGCCCATCGTCATGACGGTAGCCAACCGTTCCCTTTCCGGCCCCATCTCCATCTGGAACGACCATTCGGACATCATGGCCGAACGTGACATCGGCTGGGTTCAACTTTTCGTTGAAGACGGCCAGGAAGCTCTCGAACTTTCCATGGCGGCCTTCAAGATCGCCGAAGATCATCGCGTGCTGCTGCCGACCATCATCAACATGGACGGCTTCATCCTCACGCACATGATCGAACCCATCGAATTCCCCGACCAGAAGACCGTGGACGCCTTCTTGCCGCCTTTCGAGCCCGCCATGCGCCTCGATCCGGCCCACCCCGTGAGCATGGGACCGGTGGGTGTGCCCGAAGTCTACCTGGAAGCTAAAAAACAGTGCGAGCAGGCTCTGCTCGATTCCAAGCCCGTGGTCAAGGAAGTGCTCGACGAGCTGAACGAACTCTTCGGACGCGACTACGACCTCGTGCAGACCAACGGCAAGGACGGCGCGGAAACCCGCTTCGTGACCATGGGCTCGCTCGGCGAATCCGTCTACACCGCCGTGGAGGCCCTCAATGCCGAGGGCAAGGACGTGGGCCAGACCCGCATCCGCCTCTGGCGTCCCTTCCCGGTGGAGGAATTCCTCGCGGCCTGCAAGGGAGCCAAGCGGCTCATCGTCATCGACCGGGCCATCTCGCCCGGATCGGTCTGCGGCCCCGTGGCCCAGGAGCTGAAAAGCGTGCTCTACGGCCAGCCGAACGCGCCGGAAATCGTCAACGTCATCTGCGGCATCGGCGGACGCGACGTGCCCATCGAGGAATTCAAGGAAATCTACGCGCTGGCCCAGGCGGGCAAGCTGGAAAAAACCTACACGCTCTGGGGGTTGAACAGCAATGCTTAGAGACATCGACCTGAGCGGCTACAAGAAGATCACCGCCAAGAACATGCCCAAGGAATCGCTGGTCGCTTCCGGGCATCGCGCCTGCCAGGGCTGCGTCGAAGTGCTGGCCATGGGCATGGTCACCAAGGTGGCCGGGCCGAACACCGTGGTGGTCAACGCCACGGGCTGCATGGAAATCATCACCTCGCCCTACCCGCAGACCGCCTGGAAGTGCCCCTGGATCCATGTGGCCTTCGAGAACGCCTCGGCCGTGGCCTCCGGCATCGAATCCGGACTCAAGGCTCTGCGCCGCAAGGGCAAGATCGGAGACAATCCCAACGTCATCGCCTTCGGCGGCGACGGATCCACCTTCGACATCGGCTTTCAGTCGCTCTCCGGCGCCCTGGAACGCGGTCACAACTTCCTCTACTGCTGCCTGGACAACGAGGCCTACATGAACACCGGCGTGCAGCGGTCTTCCGCAACGCCGTACGGTGCCTCCACCACGACCTCGCCCGCTGGCAGGGAGTCCATCGGCCAGCAGACGCAAAAGAAGAACATGCCGCTGATCTGCGCGGCCCACAACATTCCCTACGTGGCCACGGCGAACCCCGCCTACCATCTCGACCTGATGAACAAGGTCCAGAAGGCCCTGGCCGTGGACGGTCCCGCGTACATCCACATCTACGCGGTCTGTCCCACGGGCTGGGGCATCAAGGGCGAAACCGGCATCGAGATCGCCAAGCTGGCCACGGAAACCAACTCCTTCCCGCTCTACGAAGTGGTCGGAGGTCGGTTCAACTTCACCAAGCAGATCAAGAAACCGAAGCCGATTCTGGACTATCTCAAGCCGCAGCGCCGCTTCCGCCACCTCACGGAAAAGGACGTGGCCTACATCCAGAAACAGGTGGACGCGGACTACGACTACCTGGAGCGACTCGTGCGGGCAACCAACGACGCCCCCGCCGAATAGCCGCTTCCGCGCACCGGACAACGCCACCACATGGGGAGCCTCTGCGGCTCCCCTTTTTCATGAGGCGCGGCATCGTCACACGCTTCCCTCGCTGGATTTCCTTGCATGACGGCCCCACTCTGCTAGGCTCGGCGCATGAACACCCCGATCCGAACCCTGATCCTGCCCGCTGCCGGCTTTGGTACGCGAATGCGCCCCGTGGATCCGAACCTGCCCAAGGAACTGCTTCCTCTCGGTCCGCGCAGGGTCATCGAGCACGCCCTGCTGGAAGCAGCGGACGCTGAAATCAGAACCGTTGTGGTCATCATCAGAACCGGCAAGGAAATATTGAGAGATCATCTCGAAAACTGCGCGAAGAGGATCCGGATTATCTTCGTGCATCAGGACAGGCAAACCGGAGAGGGCGACGCCATCGCCCAGGCGCGCGAGCATGCCGGGAGCGGGCCTTTCGCCGTCCTGTATCCCGACAACGTGGGACATCCGGCCCCTGGAATGCTCCGGGAGGTCTGCGAAGCGTTTGATCGAACCGGCAAGGACACCGTGGCCCTGATGCGGGTGACGCCGGACAATGCGCCCGGCATCGGCAATTCCGGACGCGTGCGGCTTGGCCCGCCCTGCGATAAAACGACCTTGCGGCCCATTCTGGAGTTCCTGCCCAAGGGGCCGGGAAGCTATCCGCTGCACAACGCCCAGGAATGGCGCACATGCGGCCTTTTCGTCACGCTTCCCCATTTCTTTGATTACATTGAACTCGCCAGACAAAAAAACCTCGTCGGCGAACTCACGGACGGGAAAATTCGCAGAGTCATGCTGGCGCAGGGCGTGGAATTTTTCGGCTGCCCGCTTGCCCGCACGGTCTTCGACGTGGGCAATCCCACAGGCTACGCAGGGCTGAACGCCCTGCTCGAAGACTCGGAGCCCGCGATTTTCTGATTTCCGGCACGCCGGGTCAGGACGCATTCAGCAGCATTCCGGCCTGTTGGTTCTTGCGCATGGTCCGGCCCGACCTGGCAGAAGCGCAAAAAAAAAGTGAAGACGACCGTCAAGCCGTCTTCCCTTTCATTCGCCGCTTCGTGCGAAGCACAGCGGCAAAGAAGTCTACTCCTCCTCCACTCCGGCCATCATCAATCCGATGCGGCGGACCTTGTCCTTGTCCGAAGCGGAGAACAGATCCATGAATTTGCCGCGATAAATCACGGCGATGCGGTCCGCGAGCTGAAGCGCCTCGTTGAGGTCGCCGGTGACGAGCAGGATGCCCGCCATTTCCCGCGCGGCCAGCAGGTGGTTCCAAACCTGCTCCGTGGCTGCGATGTCCAGGCCCTGCGTGGGCTGCTCGGCAACGATGAGTCGCGGGCAGCGGTAAAGCTCGCGCGCAAGCACGGACTTTTGCAGGTTGCCGCCCGACAGCTGCCAGGCCAGCGCGGCGATGCGGCCGGGGCGGATGTCGTATTTCTTGATCAGCTCGGAGGTGTCGCGGGCGGCCTTTTTCTTGTCCAACCAGGGACCGCGCGCAAAGCCCTGGCGGGTGGTCAGCAGCAGGTTGTCCACGAGGTCGAGGTTGCGGCAGGTGGCCAGCCCCAGCCGGTCCTCCGGAATGTAGGCCAGGGAATTTTTCCAGGACGACTTGGCGTAGAAGTCGCGCCAGCGCTTGCCCATGATGAAGAGCGTGTTCGCGGGCGGCTTCTGCAGGCCGCAAATGGCCTCGACAAGCGCTTTCTGCCCGTTTCCGGCCACGCCGACGATGGCCACGATCTCTCCCTGGCGCAGCGTGAAGTTGATGTCCTCCAGGCCGATTCCGGTGAGGTTGCGCACTTCCAGGACCGTATCGCCTTGCGCAACGGGCTCCCGCTCCACTTCCAGGAGCACTTCCTTGCCGACCATGCGGCAGGCCAGATCGGCCTTGGAAGTAACCTCGGATTCGGAGAATTCGCCTTCGATCCGTCCTTGCCGGAGAATGGCGATTTCGTCGGCGACGGCCAGCACCTCTTCCAGCTTGTGGCTGATGAAGACGATGGCCTTGCCCTGACCGGCGATCTTCCAGAGCGCCTCGAAAAGATGGAATGTTTCCCTGGGCGTCAGCACGGCCGTGGGTTCGTCGAAAATGAGCACCCGGCTGTCGCGGTAGAGCAACTTGAGAATCTCCACGCGCTGCTTTTCGCCCATGGAAAGCGTGGAGACGCGCGCTGCCGGATCGATATCCAGACCGTACCGCTCCGAGAGCACGCGGACGCGCTCGCGCATTTCCTTGGGATTCAGGAAGAATCCGCCTTCCTGGCCCAGAAGGACGTTCTCGGCTACGGTCATGGACTCCACGAGCATGAAATGCTGGTAGACCATGCCGATTCCGGCCTGAATGGCGTCGCGGGAGGAAGTGAAGCGCACGGGTTTCCCGTCCACCTCGATGCTGCCGGCATCGGGCTGGTAGCGCCCCGCGAGCATGCTCATGAGCGTGCTCTTGCCCGCGCCGTTTTCGCCGAGCAGGGCCTTGACCCTTCCCGGATAGATCTCCAGGGAGATGTCGTCGTTGGCGACGACCTTGCCGAAACGCTTGGTCAACCCCTTGATGCTCACCAGGGGGGCACCCTGATGCGGCACGGTGCGCTTGCTTCGATCCAGTTGCTTGAGCAGGTTGGCGACATCCATTGATCAGCCCTCCGGCTCGATGTTCACGCCCAGCGCGCCCGGCCCCTGGGAACGGCGCTTGCCCTTCCAGGCGGAGAGGACCAGCACGATCACGGTCAGGGCATACGGCAGCATGAGCAGGAATTGGGGAGCGAGGGCCGTTCCCGTAGCCTGGAGTCGCAACTGAAAAGCCATGACGCCGCCGAAGAGATAGGCGCCGACCACGGCGCGGAACGGCCGCCAAAATGCGAATATGACCAGGGCCACGGCAATCCAGCCGCGCCCGCCGGACAGGCCGGTGGTCCAGAGATGCGTGTAGGCCAGCGAGAGATACGCCCCGGAAAGCCCCACCAGAAAACCGCCGCCCGTAACGGCGAACCAGCGCAGCCGCTTGGGATTCAGCCCGGCTGCCGCCGCGGCGGCGGGCATTTCTCCCACGGCGGTCACGGCGAGGCCCAGCCGGGTGCGGCGCATGAAGAACCAAAACGCCACCGGCAAAAGATAGGACATGTAGACCAGGACGTTATGCTTGAAGAAAATTGGTCCGAGCACGGGAATGGAGGACAAGCCGGGAATGGCCCAAACATTGAATCCGGATGTGTTCAGTCCGATGTAGGGCGTGCCCATGAACTCGGTCAGGCCGCCGCCGAGAATGGTCAGCGCCAGACCGGACACGACCTGGTTGCCCAGGCAGGTGATGGTCACGAAGCCGTGCAGCGCGGCCATGAGAAAGCCCGCCACGCCTCCGGCCAGCAGTCCGAGCCAAGCCGACCCCGTGACCAGGCAAACCATGAAGGCGGCAAACGCGGAAACGCTCATCATGCCTTCCACGCCGAGGTTGAGGACGCCGCCTTTCTCGGAAAGCATCTCGCCCAGGGTGGCATAGAGCACCGGTGTTCCGGAATGGACAGTGGCCGCCAGCAGGGCGACGATCAATTCGAAATTCATTCCTCGCCCTCCCTGCGTCGCTCAATGGTGTAGGTGCTGAAGAACTGCGCCGCCAGCACGGTGAGAAGGATCAACCCTTCCATGATCACGCCGAAGGCCGCGGGAATCTGCAATTCTATCTGAAGGTTTTCCGCGCCCACGCGCAGGGCCGCGAGCAAAAAGGCGACCACGGCGATGGCCAGAGGTTGAAGCTGCGCCAACCAGGCAACGACGATGGCCGTATAGCCGTAACCGGCCATGACGCTCGGCTGAAGACGGCCGACCACGGCGGAAATCTCGAGCGCTCCGGCCCAGCCCGCGAGCGCGCCGCTCACGCCCATGACGAACATGACCAGGAAGGAATACGGCAGCTTGGCATACCTCGCCACGCGCGCGCCTTCGCCGCTGGCCTTGAGCTCGTAGCCGAGGCGGGTGAAGCGCATGAAGGCCCAGACCGCGAATCCGCACGCCACGCAGAGAGCGATTCCCCAGTGAATCCGGCCATACATCTTGCCAATGAGGGCGGCGGAACTGAATTCCGGAGACACGGGAAATCCCGAAGGATCCTTCCAGACGCGCAAGACGAGGTAGTCGATGAGCAGGATGGCAATATAGTTGAGCATCAGGGTGGAGATGATCTCGTTGACCTTGAGCCTCAGGCGCAAAAACGCCGGGACCAGTGCCCAAAGGCTGCCCAGGACCAAGGCCATGAGGAACATCAGGGGGATCAGCACCCAATGCGGCAGTCCGGGAAACGTCAGCGCCATCCAGGAAGCACCGATGGCGCCCAGGGCGAATTGCCCCTCCGCGCCGATGTTCCAGATCTGCATGCGAAAGGCCACGGCCACGCCGAGAGAACAGAGGAAGATGGGCACCGCCTTGAGCAGCGCCTCCTCCAGGGCCCAAGTTTCACCGAAGGTCCCTGCCCACAGCACCTGCATGCCCTGCCAGACGGACTTGTCCTGCCAGAGCAGCAGGAGCGCGCAGATGGAGAGGGAAAAGAGCAGGGCGCCCGGAAAAGTCACCAGGGCGCCCCACTTCCAGGGTTCTTCACGTTTCCTTATGCGGAACGTGCTCATATCACTCAGCTTTGTTTAGTCGATGCTGCCGACGACACCCTCGACGAAGTACTTCATGCCGAGCAGTTCGCCGTCAGTGGGGGTGGCGCCATCAGCGACGACAACCTCACCGGCCTGGTTCTTGATCGGGCCGCGGAAGACGATGTCGTTGCCTTTCTGCAGCTCGGCCTTCTTCTCGGCCACAAGAGCCTTGACATCTTCGGGAACCATCGGCCCGAAGGGCGCGATGTCCACGATGCCGCGCTCCATGCCGTACCACAGGGACTCCCCGCCATGCCACTTGCCGTCGCGAATCTGCTCGACGACTTCCTGGTACAGCGGTCCCCAGTTCCAGATGGCCGCGGTCAGGTGCGCCTTGGGCGCGAAGGCGGCCATGTCGGAGTTGTAGCCGACGCAGTACGCGCCGCGTTCTTCGGCGGCTTCCTGCGGGCCGGGGGAATCCTGATGCTGGGTGATGACGTCGCAACCGGCGTCGAGCAGGCTGATGGCGGCATCCTTTTCCAGAACGGGATCATACCAGGTGTTGGTCCAGACGACGCGGACCTGGGCCTGGGGGTTCACGGCGCGCACGCCCAGCGTGAAGGCGTTGATGCCGCGGATGACTTCGGGAATCTGCATGGCGGCCACATAGCCGATCTCGTTGGACGTGGTCATGGAGCCGGCGACCAGTCCGGTGAGATAGCGGGCCTGATACATGCGGCCAAAATAGTTGCTGGCGTTGGGCGCGGTCTTGAAGCCCGAGCAGTGCATGAACTTCACGTCCGGGAACTCGGAAGCGACCTTCATCATCGGATCCATGAATCCGAAGCTGGTGGCGAAGATCACGTCGAAACCCTTGCGGGCCATGTTGCGGATCACGCGTTCGGAGTCCGGGCCTTCGGCCACGTTCTCGGCAAAGGCGGTCTCGACCCAGTCGAGCTTGTCGATGTACAGACGGCCCTGGTCCTGGGCATAGGAATAGCCCGCGTCGCCAATGGGGGAAACATAAACGAAACCGGCCTTGACGGTCTTGGCCTGCTCGGCGGCAGCCGGAGCCTGTTCCGTGGCCGGAGCCTGTTCGGCGACCGCAGCCTGTTCGGCGGGAGCCTCGGCTTTCTTTTCCTCGGCCTTTTCGCCGCAGCCCGCAAGCGCGCCCGCAAAGACCGCCACCATCAGGACGGCCAGCAGAACTTTCCACACCTTCATCATCGCTCTCCTCCAGAGTGTTCACATATCGACGCGGCTCCGACGCCCGGAGACGCGCAAACCTGTCTCATATACGATTAACGCCCGGATGCCTAGCGTTCCGGACGGCTCTGAACAATGGGCTCCACGAACTGATGCCCCGCGTCCCAGGGGAAAAGAATCCAGGTGTCCTGGCTCACTTCGGTAATGAACGTATCCACGAGGGGCCGCCCTTCGGGTTTGGCGTACACGGTCGCAAAGTGGGCCTTCGGAAGCATTTCGCGCACGAGCTTGGCTGTCCGACCGGTGTCCACGAGATCGTCCACCAGGAGCCAGCCGTCGCCGTCGCCCTCGATGCTCTTGAGCACGTTGCTCCGGCCCTGCTGCTGCCACGTATAGCTGGAGACGCAGATGGTGTCGATGACGTGGACATCCAGCTCGCGCGCCAGGATCGCGCCGGGAACAAGCCCGCCCCGCGTGATGCAGTAGATGCCCTCAAACGGACCGAATTCGAGAAGACGCCAGGAAAGCGCCCGACAGTCCCGGTGCAGCTGCTCCCAGGAAACAGGGAACATCTTGGTGTATCGATTGGGATCGACAGCCACTGATAGCCTCCTCTCGCTCCGTGTTGAATCGGCATCATGTAGCCCAGGAGCGGCTTGGGGGCAAGAGCGGTCCGAGGGATGAAATTCAGCTGAGAATCCCATTATTTTGGGATGTTGCACGCCTTCCCCTGATATCGGAACAAGAAATGGAGAATTTTTCTGACCCGATCGGAAAAAATCTTATCCGCATAGATCGATCCCGCGACCCGCTTGTTGATCTCCGACAGGGTCGGATACGGATGCACCGCTCCGGCCAGGGTCGAAAGTCCGACCTTGCCGTTCAGCGCCGCGATCCACTCTCCGGCGAGCTCGCCCGCGTGCGGCCCGACGATCTGCACGCCGAGGGGGCGTTCGCGCTTGTCCAAAAGGAGCTTGATCTTGCCGCGCGTCTCGTGCTCGGCCTGGGCCCGGTCGTTGGACGAAAAGTGCTCGACGACGACCGAATACCCGATGCCCTCCCGCAGGCAATCCTTCTCGTTGCGTCCTATGCCCGCCAGCTCCGGCTCCGTGTACGTGCAGCGGGGCATGTATTTGTAATCGGCCCGCCGAGGCAGGCGCATGGCCGCGTTGGCGACCACGATTCCCCCCTCGTACCCGGCGGCATGCGTGAATTGATGCTGCCCGGTCACGTCGCCCGCTGCGAAGATATGCTTCCGCGAAGTGCGCATCCGCGTATCCACGGCAAGTCCCTTGGCGGAATAATCCACCCCGGCATCGGCCAGCCCCAGCCCCTCGACGTTGGCGCGCCTTCCGAGCGCCACAAGCAGCCGTTCGCCGGCGACCGAAGCCGAACGGCCGTCCTGCAGGAAGGCCACCTCGACCCCTTCCGGCGCGGGGCGGACCTGTTCCACGGAGCATCCGAGGCGTATGTCCACGCCTTCATCGAGCAATGCCCGCTCCACCACAGAGGCCATGTCCGCATCCTCTCCGCTGAGAATCCGGCCGCTCCGCTGGAGCAGCGTCACCTTGCTGCCGAGCCGCGAAAACGCCTGGCCCAGCTCGCAGGCCACAGGCCCCGCCCCCAAGATCACCAGCGACCCCGGCAGACGGTCCAGAGAAAAGATTTCACGATTCGTCAGAAACGGCACGGACTCCAGACCGGGAATTCCAGGAATCGCCGCAGAGGATCCCGTGGCGACCAGGAACCGGGCCGCACTGAACTTCCGCGCCCCGATTTCCACTTGGTGCTCGTCCAGAAAACGGGCCGGCCCGAACTCCACCTGCACGCCCAAGGAGCAGAACCGATCCACGGAATCGTGCCGTTGGATGGTCTCGATCACGGAACGAATCCGGGAAGATACGGATTGGAAGTCAACAGGGGGAAGATCCGAACAGGGCAGGCCGAAGTCGGCGGCGCGCTCCATGAGCCTGCGAACCTTGGCGGTCTTGATCAGCGTCTTGCTGGGAACGCAGCCGTAGTGCAGGCAATCGCCGCCGAGGTGCGGATCGCGCTCCGCAAGCAGCACGCGCATTCCCAGCTGCGAGGCCCCGGAAGCCGCAGTCAGTCCGGCGGCTCCCCCGCCGATGACGCAGAGATCGAAATCAAATTTCGCCATGTCCGGTTCTCCTCCGATACCACTGGATGATGCGGCGGGCCACCAACGGGAAAATGCCGAGCAATGCGAACGACAGCAACAGACGGGGCGAAAGGATGCCGGACGCGGAATCCAGACGTCCGAGTTCCTTGCCCGCATTGACGAAGACCAGGGTTCCCGGCAGCATTCCCAGCCAGGAAACCCAGAGGAACGTCCAGAGCCGCATCCGGGTCAGCCCCAGGGCAAGATTGATCAAAAAAAACGGGAACAAGGGAATGAGGCGCAGGGTAAAGAGATAGAAGCCCCCTTCCTGCTCCACTCCCCGGTTGATGCGCGTCAATCGCTGTCCGAAACGCCCCTGCACCCAGTCGCGCAGCAGATAGCGCGAGGCGGCGCAGGCCAGGGTCGCCCCCAGCGTGCTGCCCACCGAGACCAGCGCCGTGCCGAGCCAAAGGCCGAAAATCGCGCCGCCCGCGAGGCTGACCGGGACGGCTCCGGGAAGGCTCAATCCCGTGACGGCCACGTACAGCGCCACGTAAGCCCCGGCGGACAGGAACGGATGCGCCGACCGCCAGGCTTCCAATTGCGACAGGGAGCGCTTGATTTCTTCAATGGCGAGGTAGCGTCCGAGATCGAAATAGAAATACGCTCCCACGAGCAGGGCGAAGAGCAACACGAGCAGAAAACGCCGCTTTGCGGGAGACCACACCATCATCCGGTTCCCCTTTCCAGGCGGTTCAATTCCTGAAGGCCGTAATACGCCGCGCCGAAAAGCCCGTTATCCTCCCCGACCAGAAGGCGCACCGGAACCTCGCCCAGCAGGGCTCCGAACCCAGGACAATCCAAAAATTCCTCCAGAAACGAAGGCGCGAGCACGAGATGCGGATTCTTGACCGCAACCCCGCCGGAAAGCCAAAGCCCCCCGGCAGCCATGACGGTCAGCACGTACTGTCGCGCCGCCCGCCCATAAAACCGGGCGAACCAGCGCACAGTTCGCGGATGCTCGTCCAGACGTGCAGCCACTTCGACAGGCGCGAGTCGTTCCAAGCTGAGAAACTCGTGCACCAGGGCGAGCCCGCTCCCGGAAACAACATGTTCCTGGCAGCAATAGCCCACCCCCAGCCTCTTGCGCGCAAAGGCTTCGAACTCGCGTTCCTCCGGGCCGGAAAAGGGAAACGCCGCGTGCCCCGCTTCGGAGGCGACCGCGACCAGGACGCCATTGTCCGGCACAAGCGCGCAATGGCCAAGCCCGGTCCCCGCGCCCAAGACCGCCACGGTCCTGCCCGGTCGGGGCACTCCCGCCTGCACGGTCTCGGCCGCGTCCGCACACCGGGTTCGCGTGGAAAAAGCCTGGGCTACGAAGTCGTTGACCATCCGCACGCGACTTTCCGGAAAAAGTCCAAGTCCTCCGGCCGCCTCCGCGGCGCTTGCGAGATCCCGCCTCAGATCGATGTCCCAGTCGATGTTGGGCGGCTCGCAGCGGCAAGCGTCCACCACGGCTCCGGGCACCGCGAACACCGACATGTCCAGCCGTTTCGGCAGCGCCGGGAGCAGGGAGCGAACGCAGCGTTCCAGCAATTCCTGAAACGAGTCGGACTCCCCGGTCGGGAATTCCAGGCGCTCCCGCATCTCCAACCTGCCGGAACCAGAGTGAAACAAGGCGAAACGGCTGTTGGTGCCGCCGATGTCCGCCACGAAAATCTCGCTCAATGGTCCCCCTCTTCTTCCTGCCGTAACCGATTCATGCTATCCTGAACCCGTCGGTCGCTCCGGATGGTCGGGCACGACCGCCCTCTTTCCGAAACGCATCCCCGATTATCCCATGAGAACGGTTTCCTTTCCATTCCGGATAGGGTATCCGCCCAAGCAAGATTTCCCAAGGAGAAACAATAATGAAAAGAAAAATCACCCTGCTTCTGCTTTGTCTGGCCTGTCTGCCGCTCTTCACCGGATGCGGATACAATACCATGCAACAGAACGAAGAAGAAGTCTTTGCCGCCTGGGGCAATCTGGAAGCCGCGCTCCAGCGCCGCGCCGACCTGATCCCCAACCTCGTGGAAACGGTCAAGGGCTACGCCGGACACGAGAAAGAAACCTTGCAGGCCGTCATTGAGGCGCGTGCAAAGGCCACCTCCGTGCAGATCTCTCCCCAGGCCCTGGCCGACCCCAAAGCCCTGGCCAACTTCCAGGCCGCCCAGGGTGAACTGAGCTCCGCGCTGGCCCGGCTGATGGTCGTTGTTGAGCGTTATCCCGACCTCAAGGCGAACCAGAACTTCCTGGCCCTGCAACACCAGCTCGAAGGCACGGAAAACCGCATCAACGTCGCCCGCCAGCGCTACAACGAAGCGGTCAAGACCTTCAACTTCTCGATCCGCAAGTTCCCCAACAGCCTGACGAACTCCGTGCTGCTCAACCTGGAGCGCAAGGAATTTTTCGCTGCCGACGAAGCCGCGCGCCAGGCCCCGAAGGTGGACTTCGGAACCAAGGAATAATCATGCCCCGCTTCATTGCACGCTTCCAGTCCCGGCTGCGGGCTTTTGTCTGCCTCGCCTTGCTGTCCGCCGTCCTGGCGCCTGTTCCGGCACGCGCCCTGGACGTTCCGCCGCTACAGGGGAGAATCAACGACTATGGGAACATGATCTCCCCGCAGGTGGAAAAGATGCTCGACGAGGCGCTGGCCGACGTGGAGAAAACCGACTCCACCCAGATCGCCGTCCTGACGATTCCCTCCCTGGAAGGAGACAACCTCGAAGACTTCTCCATCCGAGTTGCCGAAGCCTGGAAGATCGGCCAGGGCAAAACAGACAACGGCGCCATCCTGCTGGTTTCCAGGGACGACCGCAAACTGCGCATCGAGGTCGGATATGGCCTGGAAGGCAACCTCACGGATGTTCTTTCCGGTGCGATCATCGACAACGTGATCACCCCGCGCTTCAAGCAGGGCGACTTCGACGGCGGTTTTGTGGCCGGGGTCGTGGCCATGATCCAGGCTGTCCGGGGCGAATACACCGCGCCTGCGAAAAAGAAAGACGAAATGCCCGGATTCATGCTGCTTCTGCTGATGCTGAGCATCCCTGCCTTCATCATCTTCATGAACGCCATGGGGTCGCGTGTGGGCCGCAAGTCCAGCTCGATCGCTCGCGGCTCGCTCCCGCCCTTCATCTTCTGGGGCGGTGGCGGTTTTGGCAGCGGTGGCGGCGGCTTCGGAGGCGGTGGCGGCTTCGGCGGCGGTGGCGGCGGATTCGGCGGCGGCGGCGCTTCCGGCGGCTGGTAGGAGAAGAATCATGACGACAATTGCACAATCATTCTTGACGGATACCGACCGCGAACAGATCGTTGCGGCTGTCCAGCGCGCGGAACGCATCACCTCGGGCGAAATCGTGCCCCTGGTCGCGGGAAGCAGCGCCGACTATCACGCCGCGGAATTCAACGGCGCTCTCGCCCTTGGCCTCTCGTTGTCCATCGTCGCAGCCTGGCTGCTCGAAAAGCAGGACATGTGGACCTTCCTGCTGATCTTCTGCGCCGCCTATGCCGCCAGCTTCCTGGCCGTGCGGCTGCTGCCGGGACTGAAGCGGCTGTTCATCCCGAACGCGGTCAAGAACGACGAAGTGACCAAGGCGGCCATGACCGCCTTCCACACGCACGGGCTGCACCGCACCCGCGACCTGACCGGAGTGCTGATCTACGTCTCGGTCTTCGAGCGCCGGGTGCACGTTCTGGCGGACAAGGGCATCAACGACAAAGTCGACCCAAGCACCTGGGACGAGGTCGTCAACATCGTCACCAGCGGCATCCGCAGCGGCATGCAGGGAGCGGCCTTGGCCGAGGCGGTCACGCGCTGCGGCGAACTTCTGGCCTCCCACTTCCCGGTCCGGTCGGACGATTGCGACGAACTGCCCAACCTGATCGTGGAAGGCGACGACATCTGAAGCGCTCAAGGCAGCAGAAAACGGTTCGCAGCACACGACCCGTCGCCAGATGATGAAAAAAGGGAGCCGTTCGGCTCCCTTTTTTGATTTTGCACGCAATCCTCGAAGAAGAATCGATCATGAAACCTTGGCGACCGGCTCATCCCGGATCTCCAACCCCTTGGGGACGACGCCCTCGCGCTCCTGCTCCCGCTTGCGGATCAGGTAGCGCTTCGTCAGGCCGCGCAGCGCTTCGGCATGCCCGGCTCTCTCTTCCGGACAAAGGAAAGAGCAGAGCTTTTTTTCCAGCTTGTAGGGATTTTGTTCGCGGCTGATGGCCACGACCCCTTCCATGATCAGCTTTTGATTGAGCAGCTCTGCTCCTGTGCGGAAATGGATGTTCTCTGCAACCGGGGCGAGCATGAGATTGCCTATGACCACTCCGTACAGGGTCGAGAGAAAGGCCACGGGAATGGATTCCAGGATCACTGCGGTGTCGTTGATGCCCAGGAGCAGGCCGATGAGACCGATGACGCTTCCCGCCACGCCGAATGCCGGAGCGGTTCGGGCCATATTGCGGAAGATCCGTTCGCTCTGCTGACGGCGCAGACTGAAAAACGACATCTCCGTGGTCATGAAGTCTCGTATCTCGCGCTCCTTGTAATTATCCACGAGAAACATCAGCCCGTTGCGCAGAAAGGCGCTGGTGGTCTTCTCGCGCATCTGCTCCAGAGAGAGCACGCCGTCAACCTTGCTGCGCACCGAGAGATCGAGCAGGGTGGCCACGATTTCCCCAGGCGTGACGAGCGGAGTCGCGTAGGCTTCGCGGGCTACTCCGGCGGCCCGGCGCACTTCGGGAAAGGGATAGCTGAGCAAGAGAGCTGCGGCCAACCCGGAAACGACCACCACCAACGCGGCGAAGTTCCAATATGCGGCCACGCCGCCCATGAGCCAGAAACTTGACGCGAAGGCCGCGCCCGCGAGGGCTACGCCGATAAGATTTCGCCTGTTCATTGCAAAGCTCCTCTAACTCCCGGTATGAATGATGATCTCGACGCGCCGGTTGGCATCCTCATGCCCTGGGGAAATGGACGGCAGTTCGGGAACGTACCCGCCGCGACCGGCTACGGAGAATCGGCTCGGCGCGATTCCGCCCTCTTCTATGAACCAGCGAGCCACGTTGGACGCGCGCTCCGCCGTGAGCTTGAAGCCTTGAACCCCGTCCGCCTCCTTGGCGTCGGCATACCCGATCACTTCGACCCCGCCCTGCGTCAGACGGATGATCTCGGCCACATCCGAAAGGTATTCTTTCGCATCGACCTGCAATTCCGTGCCGCCGCTCTTGAAAAACAGCCCACCGCGAAGCGTCACGCGCACCTGCTGCTCCTCGCGGACGACGGACACGCCGTTGGCCGTGGACTTGTAATAGACCTCGCGCCGCTCCTCCACAGGCATGCCTTCATTCCCGTTCCGTCCGGCAATGCGGGTGATCAGCCCGTCCAGGCGATCCACCTGGCCGCGCGCTTCGCCCGGGGCCGTGCGCTGGCTGAACAGCACGACCACATCCTTATGGCGAACGGCAAAAATGTAGAGCACCACGAAGAGCACGAACATGACCATCATCAAATCCGCCCAGGGCACGGACCAGTGCCCCGCAGGACCATCCCCGTCTCCTGGCGTCATCGCGCCGAGAGGATCGTTCCGGAAGTATTGCTCGAAATCGCGCTGCATGGCCTTTCTCCTTGAGCCGCCGCCCGTTGTGGACGGCTGAACCCTGCCTGAGACAAGCAATTCTCCTGCCAGCCATGAAAACATCATGGTTTCAGGATATTGTGAACAAGGCTCATACCGGATACGTTTTGAGGACAAAATTCCGTCGTCCAAAGGCGAGGTTGACATGCACGCAAGAAACAGTAGGAAACAAGGCATGAAAACGCACCCCGCTCCCATTTCAACGAACCCCATCTACGCCACGCGAACCCCCATCGTCCTCGCTTCCGGCTCGCCCAGAAGACGCGACTTCCTGGCATCCCTCGGCCTTGAATTCCGCGTTGTGCCCAGCCTGGCCGAAGAACCGAACCCCACCCCCGGGGACAGCCCCGAAAGCTACGCGCAGCGCATGGCCGAAATGAAAGGGCGAGAAGTCGCGGAACGCCACCCCGACTGCGTGGTCATCGCCGCTGACACCGTGGTTGCGCTGGAGGGCATTCTCCTGGGCAAGCCGGACAACGACGAGGATGCCCTGCGCATGCTGCAACTCCTCACCGGTCGGACGCATCAGGTGGTCACGGGGTGCTGTCTGCTGCTCCCAGGAGGCGAAAGCGCCGTTTTCCATGCCTGCACCGACGTCCGGATGCGCGCGGCTTCGCATGAAGAATTGGCGGCCTACGTGGCGACGGGCGAACCCGCGGACAAGGCCGGAGCCTACGCCATCCAGGGCATCGGAGCCTTCCTCGTGGAGCATGTCCACGGCTCCTACACCAACGTCGTGGGCCTCCCGCTGGCGAGGGTGCTGGAAGTGTTGCTGAAGTGGGGAATCATCGTTCCGCAGCAAGGCTGAAAATACATTCAGAAGCCTCGCACGCGCAAAAAGTGCTCCTGCTCAACGGTCACGCAAATGCGATACCGGGCAAGGAAGCTTTGACGGTTGCGAATGCTTCTGTTGCGCGAAAAGAGAAAGCCTTCGCAGGGGAAGGCCATGAACAGGATGATCGAATCTGCTGGAAGAATAACAGGTTGATGTCCCCGTGCAAGACAGACATGTCGACCATCCTGGTGCATAGTGAACAGATGAACCACAAGAGCGACATGACCACTGCCTCCTGGAAGGGCCAAGTGTCGGGTTATGATCACCTCGCTACACGCAGCATTCGGCACTGACGAGCGTTCGCTCTTGGCCATCGCCCCCCAGGTCGGCGATGCGAGACGTGCGGCAGCAGAAACGAACAAGAGGAGGATGGAATGCAGGAGATCAAGGAGTTGCTTGCAGGCCTTCGCGGCGCCCCCACGGTACTGGCGAAACTTGTCGAGGGCATTTCGGCGGAACGGCTTCACGCCTGGCGCGGCAAAGGCTTCTGGACCATCGCCCAGCATGTGGCGCACCTGGCCGAAGTGCAGCCCATGCTCATGGAGCGGCTCGAACGCATGATCAGGGAAGACTGCCCCAAATTCGTGCCGTTCTTTCCGGATGAAGACACGCAGGCGGCACCAAAACCGGAACTGGTTGTCGCCGACGCCCTCGACATCTTCCGGCGCGAACGAAGCCGCCAGCTTGCCCTGCTGGACGGGCTGGACGATGCCGCGTGGGGCAGAGAGGCCGAACACCCCGAATACGAGCGCTACGGCCTACGCATTCTCGTGCGACACATGCTCATGCACGAATACTGGCACATGTACCGCATCGAGGAACTCTGGCTGACCAAGGACGAATATCTCACCCAGCTGGAAGGCTGAACGCGCGAAGCTCCGCTTCGAGCCGGGCAAGCCACAAGGCATAGCCGTCCGGAGCGAGATTCGGAGAAAGCGGGTTCATGAAGCCGTGCAGCCAGGGAGTCGCATGACAGGTCACGTTCGAATGTGCCGCAAGGGCGCGTCCCAAGGCGGCCACGTCGAAATGCGGCTCCCGGCACGGGATGACGGCATCCACGGGGCAACGCGGCGCACGTTCCGTCATGTGGCGAATGCCCGAACCGTAGAAACAAAACGCGTGGGCGGGCAATGGTCCCGTGCCGCAGGCAAGGGCCCAGACCGCGGCGGCTCCGGCGCTGAAGCCGACGGCGCAGAACGGCTCCCCGCCCCATTCTTCCGCCCGGGCGGCAACGAGCTCCGCATACCGCTCCGGCCCGCAGTCGCGCAGAAAGCGGGCATAAGCGTCCTGTTCGGTCATGGGCCCAGGCCGAGCGCCGCAGTAGGGATCGACTACGGCCACCTTGCCGCCGCAAGCGGCAAGCAGCCGGGCCATCGCCTCCACATGCTCGTTGAGTCCGTAGATTTCCGTTGCCAGCAACGTGTTCATTCCACGACAACTTTGACATCCGCTCCTGGAGAAGGCAAGAAGGCGGCATCATGGAATATTACGATGTCATCGGTCTGACCGGATCATCATTGATCATCCTCGCCTATTTTCTGCTGCAAGTCGAAAAGCTGCGCAGCAATTCCATCACCTATTCCGCCGTCAATCTGCTCGGCGCGCTCTTCATTCTCTATTCGCTCTGCTTCGAGTTCAATCTTGCGGCCGCGTTCATCGAAGGCGTCTGGACCGTCATCAGCATCATCGGCATCTGGAAGGGACTTCGCTCCCGACGCGCAAGCGCCCGCGAACGGGCGCGATGACCCGCCGCAGGCGACAGCGGGACACAGGCCAAGTCGGCTTGCAAGCAGAGTCGGCATGTGCAAGGAAGCCCGGCAAAAGACGAACATGCCCAAAGGAGAGGATATGACCGCTTCGAAAAACAGCTTCGCCCTGCATCTGGCCACGCTCGGCCCCATCGGCAACATTCCCTTCGCCCCCGGCACCTGGGGCTCGGCAGCCGCGGTGCTGCTGGCTCCCTTCTGTTTCGTGCCGCTGCCGCTTTGGGCCCGGCTTCTCGTGCTCCTGGCGGTCTTCGCGGTGGGCACCTGGGCTGCGAGCCGTGCCGAAACCGCCCTGGGGCAGACGGATCCCGGCTGCGTGGTCATCGACGAGGTGCTCGGCCAGTGGACAGCGCTGCTGCCCGCCACGATCCCGACCATCATCCGTTATCCCCGGCTGTGGGAATACGCCCTGGCCTTTGCGCTTTTCCGTTTTTTCGACATCCTCAAGCCTTTCCCCATCCGCCAGGTGGAGCGCAAGCTTCCCGGCGGCCTGGGCGTCATGGCCGACGACCTCGTCGCAGGCATCTTCGCCGCCCTGGGACTTTGGCTGATTCCTCTCGGCCTGAAGCTGATCGGCCTGCCCTTGCCCTGACTTGTCCTGGCCACGGACAGAAAAACGCCGCGTCTCCTCTTCGGAAACGCGGCGTTGCAGTGTACGATCCAGGATCTACGATCTATTGGAAAACACGGAACTGGTCGCGGCGGTTCTTGGCCCAGGCCTGCTCGCTCTGACCGGATTCCAGCGGGTTCTCCTCGCCGAAGCTGACGATGGAGAGCCGATCCGGGGCAACGCCCAGTATAACGAGATAGTCGTAAGCGGCGCGAGCGCGACGCTCGCCCAGGGCGAGGTTGTATTCCACGGTACCGCGCTCGTCGCAATACCCCTCAACAACCATGGTCAAGTCGGTGTACTGCTTGAGAACGTCCGCCTTGGCCTGGAGCACCTGACGGCTCTCCGGGGTCAGCTCGTTCGAGTCGAAGGCGAAGAAGATCATGGTGGTCAGGTCATGGACAGCCTGAGCCTTTTTCTGCGCACGCAGCTCTTCCTCGGTCAGGGTAGAGGAGGACTGTTGGCTGCCCCAATCCACGGGCTCTTCCACGACTTCGACCTTGGTCGCTCCCGGAGGCATGGTCTCCGTGCGTTTCTTCGCGCAGCCGACAAGGAGGGCTGCGGTAACGCTCAACACAAGAACCATCATCAACATACGCTTGCTGCTCATGTCCTCTCCTTAACGCTGCCGCCCACGCTGCGGGTTGTTATCTGCTCAAGGGGCTGAAATCGTATTTCAAGCCCATGCAAACTTGTACCTTCTCCACAACAAAAATCAAGTCCCCAGAAAAAATGTTGCTTCTTAATACTTGATTCGCGAGGTGTCCCAGGAGGGAGCCGTTGCCTCGCCTGCTCCGGTGGGCACGAGCTTCGGTTCGTCCCCATGCCGGGTGGTCAAGTAAATCTGGTATTGCCCTCCCCTGTTGGAAGAGAATGCGATGAAATAACCGTCCGGTCCGAAAGCGGGTTCTTCGTCGCTGCCGGGGCCGAAGGTGATCTGCTTTTCCTGTCCGGTGATCAGGTCGTGCACGAAAATCTTGTGCCCGCCCGGCAACTGCCTGGAAAAGGCGATGTAGCGGCCGTCCGGACTGAGGCAGGGACTCGTGTTGTATTTGCCCTCGTAGGTCACCCGCTTGACTTCCCCGGTGCTCATCTCCTTGACGAAGATGTGCGGATTTCCGCGGCTGTCCGAAACGAACGCCATGCGCAGGCCCTTGCTGTCGAAACTCGGCGAGACTTCGATGGAGCGGCTGTCCGCCAGAGGTTCCATGATCTTGAACGACTTGGAAAGACGATAGATGTCGGGCTGTCCCTTGATGGCCAGGGTCACCGCCACGTCCCCGTCCGGAAGGAAAGCGGGACTGATGACGGTGAAGCCGGGGAAGGTGCGCATGGTGACCTTGCCCGTGGCGCGGGTGAGCACGCCGAGGCTGTGCGATTTCTCGCCGACGTGGGTGAAGATGATCCTGCGGCCTTCCTTGTCCCATTCCGGACTCAGGTTGATGCCGCCCGTCTTGGTCGCCTGCTTGAGATTGCGCCCCTGGGGGCTGACCGTGAATATCTCGCGCCCGCCGGGAACCTTGCGCACGAAGGCCAGGTCGGAGTTGAAGAATCCGCTGCGCCCGGTGAGCGCGCGCATGAATTCGGCGCAAAAGGCGTCCGCGGCCAGCGGGGTTTTCTGCGCGTCCAGGCCGGGATACGCCTTGCCAACGAGCCTGCGCCCGCTGAGCGTGTCATAGACGCGCGCCTGCACGCTGTTGCCTTCCCAGCCCATGGTCACGATCAAGTCCACCTTGGCCAGGCGCAGCGGGCGAAGGTCGATCTCCTCGATGCGAACCCCCTTGCTCGGATCGCCGCCGAGCAGCTCGCTCACGGGCGTGGTTTGCAGGAACGGCAGAAAATCGAGATCCTGGCGCACGTATTTCTCGAACTCGGCGGCCAGGTTCGGCGGCAGGCCGCCCTTGAGGT
This sequence comes from Paucidesulfovibrio longus DSM 6739, assembly GCF_000420485.1. Taxonomy (NCBI): domain Bacteria; kingdom Pseudomonadati; phylum Thermodesulfobacteriota; class Desulfovibrionia; order Desulfovibrionales; family Desulfovibrionaceae; genus Paucidesulfovibrio; species Paucidesulfovibrio longus. The sequence continues at coordinate 289,376 of NZ_ATVA01000013.1, forward strand.
CGCGCGGGGGAAGAATGACGAGGCTCAGCTTGCGCTGGCCAGGGCCGAAAATATCCACGCTGACCCCGCCGGTCTGGGCAAAGGCGGGAATCGTCCCCGCAAGACAGGACAAGACCAGCAGGCAGACAAGAGGGAACAGCATTCGCAGACTGCGGGCAGATCGGTTCACATGTTTCATGACGAGCGGACCTATCTCTCCAATGGGTTGAAATTGATGACGATGACGCGCAGGTCATCTCGTTGCGGCGCGGGAACGCGCTCCGTGTCGGCCACGGCCCGCAGCACCGAATCGTCATAGCTTTCTCTTCCCGAAGACTTGACGAGCCGGTATTGCGATATGGTTCCGTCCTTCTCGATGGTCACTTCCACGGAAGCCAGCAAGCCCTCGTCCGCGCCGTAGCCGGGGAAGGACCAGTTCTTCTTGATGGTCTGGGCCACGATGTCCAGATAGACCGCGGCGAAACCTGAGCCGCCGTCGCCGCCCTGGCCGCCGGAGCCTGTCTGTCCGGTTTCATAAATATCGCCGACATCCTTGGAAAACGAAGCCAGCTCGTCCGCAAGCGCCTGTTGTTCGCGGTCTTTGCGCTGCTGCTCGGCCTGGGCCTTTTTCTGGGCGGCCGTCAGCTCCGGCTTGGCGGCAGGCGCGGGCTTGGCTTCCGGCTTCTTGGCCGTTTCGGCCGATTTGTCGGGCTTTGGTTCCGGCTTCTTCGTCGGTTCCGGCTGTTTTTCCGGCTCCTTCTTTTTCGGGTCGGTCTTGGGGCTGATTTCCTTGGCCGGTTCTTGTTTCGGCTCCGGCTTCGGCTCGGGCTTCGGCTCGGGCTTCGGCTCGGGCTTCGGCTCCGGTTTCGGCTCCGGTTTCGGAGGCTGCGGAACAACGGCCGCCGGCTTGGGAGGCTCCGGCTTGGGAGCTTCGGGTACGCTGACCGGTTCCGGCGCGGCAGGCTCTACGGGTGCTGCCTCCGCCTTGGGCTGTTCCGGCGCGGGAGTCGGCTTCGCCGTTTCCACGGGCTGGGGCTTGGCCTTGGCCGGACCGGGTCTGCCGGGATTCAGGGAAACCAGGTTGACCGTATACGCAGGCCTGTCCAGATCGACACGCGCAGTGGAAAACTCCGGCCCGAAAATCATCAGGGCCGCGATGGCGGTGTGCAGGAGCAGGGAAAAGAGAATACCAGTCTTGTGCATGGCGCGCCCGAAGGCGATGACCTCATGGGCCGTTTAGTTGGCTTTCTTGTCCTTGTCGCGTTTCTTGGGCTGCTCCGCCACCACGCCGAGGGTCTCGATGCCCGCGGCCTTGGCCTCGCCCATGACCTCAACCACCAGACCGTAATTCACGGCCTTGTCCGCCCGCAGATACAGCTCTTTTTTCTGCTCGACGACATGCTTCACGAGCATGTCCTCCAACTGATCGAGCTGGACCTCGTAATCGTCGAGAAAAATATGCCCTTGCGCGTCCACGCTGAGCACCAGATGGTCCTTGTCCTGGGGCAGGTTCTGAACGGCCTTTGTCTGCGGCAGCTCCACCTGCACGCCCTGCGTGAGCATGGGCGCGGTGACCATGAAAATAATCAGGAGCACGAGCATCACGTCCACAAAGGGCGTGACGTTGATTTCCGCAAGCAGGCCGTCCTTGTCGCCGCCGGAGAGCATGCCCATGGCCTACTCCTCCATGCCGTTGCGCTTGCCCTTGGGGCTGACCCAGGAGACTTCGCGCTCGACGCGGTTCAAAAAAGCGCCCGCGAAGTTGATCATCTCGCCCTGGACATCGGAAAGCACGCTCCGGAAATAGTTGTAGGCGATGGTCGCGGGGATGGCTACGGCAAGACCGATGGCCGTGGCGACCAGGGCCTCGGAGATGCCGGGAGCAACCGTGGTCAGCGCGGCGGACTCCGCCTTTCCGATCTCGTGGAATGCGTCCATGATGCCCCAGACCGTACCGAAAAGGCCGATAAAGGGGGCGGCGTTGGCACAGGTCGCCAGAAACGGAAGCGAGCTTGAAAGGCGCTTCAGCTCCGCGGTAATGCCCTGGCGCAGCATCCGGCGGAGGGTGTCCTTGACCAGCGCCCGCTTGCGGTCGCGCTCGATGTCCGCCCGTTCAAGATTGCGGAATTCCCGCACGGCCTTGGTGCTCAGAAGCGTCAGGGGCGAACTGGGCGTCTGGCCCAGGAGCTGAAGCCCGGAGCCCAGGTCGGAAGCCTGAAAGAACAGCTCGTAGCCTTCGCTGACGCTCTTCTTGGCCCGATTGATGCTCACAAGCTTGGTAAATATGATGGTCCAGCTCCACACGGACATGGAGAGCAGGAACCCAAGGACGCATTTGACCACCAGGGTCGCGCCCATAAGCATCGACAATATCCCGGTTTCGGGCATCAGTTCGGTCATGCGAATTCACCTCATCACTGCCGGGCGCAATCCCGGCGCAAATTCATTGGTATTTTGGACGCGTCTCGACGCTCGGTCCGGACAATACGGCGTCAGCGTTGCAGCAGCCTCTGGACGATATCCCTGGAATTGGCTTCGGCGCGGGCGTATTCCTCCAGCGTCAGCCCTGCTCCGAGCGCCACGGCTCGGCGCAGCTCGCGGGAGACGAGATCGCGGGGGGCGTGCGCGTCATTGTCGATGACGAGCGTGGCCCCGTGCTTGCGGGCCAGGGCCGCCACATGGCCGTTGGTCAGGCTGTGGCCGCCCCGCGTGGTAATTTCGAGCGCAACGCCCTTTTCCGCAGCCAGCTTGACCTCAAGTTCGGAAATCAGGCCGGGGTGGGCCAGGATGTCCACTCCCGCTTCGATGGCGGCAAGGTTGGTCCCGGCGGCCACGGGTTCCACCACGGTCTCGCCGTGCACGACGACGATCTCCGCGCCCAGAGCCCGCGCTTTTTCAACGTACTCGCCGATGAGTCCCGGCGGCATATGCGTCAACTCCACGCCCGCGAGCACGGTCATGTCGAAAAAATGCCCGACTTTCGCGAGCTTGGAAACATGGGAAAGAATGAATTCCAGGTTGGCCGCGTCGCCGTGGTCCGTGATGGCGATGGCCTCGTACCCGGCATGGCGGGCGCGGCGCACCAATTCGGCGGGAATAAGTTCCCCGTCGCTGAACGTCGAATGCGTGTGCAGATCAATCATATCGGTGGCTACATCTTGTATTTGAAGTCGTCGGCGGAGATCTTCTCCAGTTCCTCGGTCCACTTCTTCGCGGCGTCGGTCTTGAACACGGCGTGCTGGCTTTCCCCGGAGGCGATGCCCGCTTCCGCGAGAACGGCCTCCGCGACGAAGACCGGAGCCTCGGCCCGCACCGCCAACGCGATGGCATCCGAGGGACGGCTGTCGATCCGCCGTTCCTCCTCGCCCAGACGCAGGACCAGCTCCGCGAAGTAGGTTCCCTCTTCCACGCGGGTTATCTCCACTCCGGAGACGACGGCTCCCAGGCCGGATATGGCGGAAAGGAGCAGATCGTGGGTCATGGGGCGGGGAAAATCGACCTTGTTCAGCGCAAGGGAAATGGCCATGGCTTCCATGGCCCCGATCCAGATGGGCAGCACCATCTCTTCGGCGAGATCCTTGAGGATCAGCACCGGAGACTGGTTCTTCTCATCCAGCGCCAGGCCGAACACCCGCAATTCTACCATGCCTCTCCCGTCTTCTCCCCGATGAGGGAATGCTTCTTCGCCTCCGTAATCCGGACAGGCATCATCCTGCCGGCCAGGTCTTCCTCCCGTTCGGCTCCGCAGAGCGGAACGTTGACGATGCGCCCGCCGGAATCTCGTCCTCGCCAGAAGGCCGCGTCCTCGGATTGCACCCTGCTCGGCCCGTCGAAAAGCACCTCGCAGACCGCTCCAACCCGGCTTTCCAACGCTTCAGACGTAATCTCATTTTGTAATTCCTGCAAGCGGGACAAACGATCCGACGCCGTTTGCGGGTCCACCTTGGGCGTCATGTTCACCGCGGCGACGCCGGGCCGGTCCGAATACTTGAAGGAAAAACTCGACTCGAAACGGACCTCGCGCATCATCTCCAGCGTACGCTCGAAATCCTCGTCCGTCTCGCCGGGAAAGCCCACGATCAGGTCCGTTCCCAGGGCGATGTCCGGCCGCGCCGCCTGAAGCTCGCGCACGATGCGCAGGTAGCGCTCCGTGTCGTACTTGCGGCCCATCCTCCGCAGCACCGCGTCCGAACCGGATTGCAGCGGCAAATGCAAATGCGGACAGAGATTCTCCAGCTCTCCGAAGGCCCGGACGACCTCCGGCGCGATATCCTTGGGGTGCGAGGTGGTGAAGCGTAACCTGTCCAGCCCAGGAAGCGCAGCCACCGCATGCAACAATTCCGCAAAATTCATCCCTGCGCCGCCCGCGTCCTGGCCGAAACTGTTCACGTTCTGGCCGAGCAGGGTGATCTCGCGGACGCCCCTGGCGATCTGCTCGCGGCATTCGCGCAGGACCGCCTCGGGCCGCCGCGACTTCTGCCTGCCGCGCGTGTAGGGGACAATGCAATAGGCGCAAAAATTGTCGCAGCCCTGCATGATGTTCACAAAGCACTGCCGGGGACCGGGAGCGTCCGCATGGGCCGCAGCGCCGCCTTCCCAGGCTTCCTCGCGTTCCGGGTAGGTTTTCAGGAAATCGAGCAGCGCCATCTGGAGGCCGGGTTCGGCGGCGATCCGTTCCAGGGCGTTGGGCGCCTGGGCGATGCCGTCCGAACCGAAAACGAGCCGGACAAAAGGATAGCGCCGGAGCAGATCCTCGCCGAGCTGCTGGGCCACGCAGCCGCCCACGGCCGCGAAGGCCTGGGGCCGCCCGCGAAACGACTGGCCCAGTCGGCCCAGGGCGCTGTGAACCTTCTGCTCCGGCTTCTCGCGCACGCTGCACGTATTCAGAACCACGAGATCGGCCTCGTCCTCCGGGGCCTCCTGCCAGCCGCGCGCCAGCAGGGCGCGAGCCAGCCAATCCGAATCGTTGACGTTCATCTGGCACCCGAAGGTGACGATATGAAACTTCATCCCATTCCTTTGCGTCAAGGTTCTTCAACTTCGGGCAGCCAGCGGTCCAGAAACAGCAAGGCCGACTCCACCACCGCTTCCCGATTCGCCGCGTCCACATCGATGACGCACTCGGCTTCCGGGTCCAGCTCAAAGGGGGCGTCCACGCCGACCACGTCCCCCAGGCCCTCGATTTCGACGCCTGTCCGGCGGCGTTCCAAAGCCTTGGCATACAGTCCGGCCATGACCAATCCTTCCGGACGCTCGGCCTCGCGCTGCATCGCCGTTTCCAGGGGACAACGCAAGTAAATTTCAGCGAACCGCGCGATCCGCTGCCGGGCGAGCCTGCGCCACCGCAGGCGATGCGCCGTGCCGTCGAGAATCACGCCCCGGCCCTTGGCCACGAGCCCGGCCGCCTCCGCTGCGAAACGGGCGTAAGCATTCTCCCGCTCTTCCGGGGTGTATTCCGGCTTGGGAAAATACGCTTTCCTGCGCTCGTCCATGCGCAGCAGGATCACGTCGCGTCCGGACGCGGCCAGACGATCCGCCAGGGCATCGGCCAGCGTGCTTTTCCCGCTGCCGGGCAAGCCCGTGATCCAGACCGCCCACCCTGATTCCGGCCGCTGCTTCGCCATGCGCTCGCCTACTCCATGTATCGATTGATGCGCTCCCAATCGAAGCGCTCCTCCCGCAACACGTTCTCCATGAACCGGAACAGCCCCCGGCGGACCTCGGGAGGATGGGACGGATACCACTCCGGAGAGGCGATTACCAGGGCGCGGAAGACGAAGAAGGGCGCGATGACCTCCAGGGCTTCGTCGTCGCTCGTGCGTTCCAGATATTCCTCGAACCAGACGCGGTAGAGGCGCTCGAAATCGCCTTGCAGCCGGGGTTTGTCGTACAGCCCGAAGAGCAGATAGTTGATGGCCAGCGTGGCCAGATCGCCCGCAGGCTCGCCCCATTCGCCCCGGCTGCGGTCCAGCACGGAAAAGCCCCCCCTCCCGTCCACGAGCACGTTCCAGGGATGCAGGTCGCCGTGCACGGCCGCGAGCCGATGCGCATAGCCTTTCAGCTTCCAGCGCCAGTCCAGCACGCCGCGTTCCAAAGCCTGGAACCGTTCATCGGGATATTCGGAGTACGGGTGGGGAAAGGCTTCGTCCACAAGTCCCATGATGCATTCGCTTGATCCCACGAGATCACGGACACGGCGAAAATAGAGATCGGGATCGTCCTTCTTCACAGAATGCACTTCCGCCAGCCAGCGGGCCAGCGCCCGGACGTTTTCCACGTCCAGCGGCACCATCCCTCCGCCGCGAATGCGCTCCAGGTCGTGGTAATAATCGTAGCCTTCGAGCTTCTCGTTGAGGATGAAGAATTCCCGGGGGCCGCGCAGCGGCACCAGATTTCCCGCCGCGTCCACATAACCGAGCCCAAGCGGCCGGACGTGGCGCGGCATGGCGGCGGAGGTCTCGAACTGGAACATCAGCACCGACGCCCGGTCCCAGTAAAACTGATGGCCGTACTTGTCGCCGCGCATGACCGAGAGCACTCCCTCGTGAGGCTCTCCGTCCACTTCGTACCGCAGCAGCAGGGGCTTGCCGTAGCCGAAACGCTTCATGCCCTGCTTGTCCAACGAGGCGAGATCGCCGTAATCCACAAGCCTGGCGTTCCCGCCGAAAGCCGCCTTGACGAAGGAGTCCAGCCGGGCCGACGTCAGCTCGATCATGCGTCCCCCTTTCCGGCCCCGCTTCCCTCCGGTTCATGCTCGACCGCCCGCCCCTCTGCGGGCACGGGCGGTCGATCGGTCCCGCTACATGGGGCCGAAAGTCGCTTCGTAGCGGGCTTTGAACTCCGCCGGGGAAAAAGAATGCTCCTGCGTGCCCTTGCGTTCGACGCAGTAGGCCGCACAGACGGCCCCGATCCGGCAGGCGTCCGGCAGGTCCAGCCCCTGGGAGATGCCCCGGAGCATTCCGGCCCGGAACGCGTCTCCCGCGCCGGTGGGGTCGGCGACCTTGGCCGCCGGGCAGACGGGAATCTGCACGGCTTCGCCCTTGCGCAGGACGCTGGAGCCCTGTTCGCCGAGCGTGGTCACGATGGCCCCGACCTTCTCAAGCAGCTGGGCCTTGTCCAGGCCGGTGGCCTTCATGATCATTTCCAGCTCGTAGTCGTTGGAGGCCAGGATGGCCGCGCCCGTGATCGCCTCCAGCAACTGCTCGCCCGTCAGCGCGGTGATCTGCTGACCGGGGTCGAAGACGTAGGGCATGCCCATGGCGCGATACTTGCGCGGCAGTTCGATCATGTCCTCGACGTTGCCCGGCGAAACGATGGCCATGCCCGACGCGGGATCGGCCTTGAGCACGTCGTATCCGCAAGGATTGCGCATGGCCGCCGGGTTGAATCCCGTGATCTGGTTGTCCGACTTGTCCGTGGTGATATAGGCGCTGGCCGTGAAATCGTTCTCCACGACGCGGACCCCGTCCATGGGCAGACCGTGCTTTTCGAGCCAGGCCCGGTAGTTGTCGAAATCCTTGCCCACGCAGGAGAGGATCAGCGGCTTCTCACCCAGCAGGGCCAGGTTGTAGGCGATGTTGCCGGCAGTGCCGCCGAACCGCTCTTCCAAACCGTCCACAAGAAAGCAGACGTTCAGGATGTGGATCTTGTCGGGCAGGATGTGGTCCTGAAACCTTCCCGGAAAAGTCATGATGCGGTCTATGGCCAGGGAGCCGGAAATATAAATCTGCACGCTTCCTCCTGTGGTTATGCGAATATCCGCGAAGCCGCAGTGTTAAGTCAGCCCTGGTCCCGCGTCAACGGCAAGGGGCGGCCGAGCGGAGCGGCGTCAGGATGTTTCCTCGCTGATCCAGCGCAGGAAGGCCGGATGGCCGCTCTCGATACGCAGGGACACGACGCAGGGGCATTCATAGGGATGCAGCTCGACCACGGCCTCGGTGAGCCTGTCCACCAGCTCGGCGCGCGTCTTGGCGATGACCACGACCTCTTCCCCCTGTTCCACCTTCCCTTGCCAGTGATACAGCGAACGCATGCCCGGCAGGATGTTCACGCAGGCGGCGAGACGGCGCTCCACGATCGCCGCGCCGATGCGCTCGGCCTGGGCCATATCCGGCGCCGTGATGTAGACGAGACGGCAGGCGTCCATTTCACTTTCCGCAGAGCTGGTTCAGGGCGGGGTCCGGCTGAAAAAGAAAATCGGCCACTCCCTTTGCCGTGGCGGGCGAAATATCCGCTCCGCGAGTCTCGACCATGCGCTTCACGGTTCCCAGCCAGGCGTTCCTGTCCTTCTTCCCGAGCTTGGAACAGGTTTTGTCCATTGCGTGGCAGTCCCCGCAGCGCGCGGCTATGAACTGCGCGTTGACCACTTCAGTCCCGGACACGGGCTGCACCGCGAAGGCGGATCGGGCCGGGGCAAGGGCCGCAACGGCCAGCAGCGCCGCAGCAGCGCCGAAAAACAGCAGACATGAAGGAATGATCCGTTTCACGAAACGACCTCGCAAAGGTTGGAGTGGACTGTTTACGGCTGCCAGTGTAGCAGGTTCGCGCCTGGATGCAACACGGCGCGCCGCTTGAGCTGAATCGCATTGAATGCTACCCCTGCGCTACGTTGACGCGCCGCGCAGGCGAGGAGCTGCATGAACAAGAAACAAAAGGCCGCAGAAATCTTCCGGCGACTGGAAAAGCGCTACCCCGCGCCCGAACCCGCGCTGGACTGGACGAACGCCTGGGAACTGCTCGTTGCCACCGTCCTGGCCGCGCAGTGCACGGACGAACGGGTCAACAAGGTCACGCCGGGGCTGTTCGCCCGCTGGCCGTCCATCCGGGACATGGCCGCCGCCGACGTGGGCGAAGTGGAGGAAGCCGTACGCTCCACCGGATTTTTCCGCAACAAGGCCAAAAACCTCGTGGCCTCGGCCCGGCTGGTCATGGATGAATTCCAGGGGCAGGTGCCCCGCAGCATGGCCGAACTGGTGCGCCTGCCCGGCGTGGCCCGCAAGACCGCCAACATCGTGCTTTCCAATGCCTACGGCGTGCACGAGGGCATCGCCGTGGACACCCACGTCAAGCGGCTGACCTTCCGCCTGGGCCTGACGGCGAACACCGATCCCGTGCGCATCGAAAAAGACCTCATGCCGCTCTTTCCGCGCGAGGCATGGGGAGACATCAACCATTTCCTGGTCTATTTCGGCCGCGAGGTCTGCAAGGCGCAGAAACCGCGCTGCGCCGAATGCGAGCTCGAAGACCTCTGTCCGAAAAAGGGAGTCAAGTAAGATGGCCGATTCCATGACCGCGCCGGGCGACTTCACCATTCACGCCCGCGACGGGCAGGCCCGCCGCGCCACCCTTGTCACGGCGCACGGAGAAATCCAGACCCCGGTGTTCATGCCCGTCGGCACCCAGGGTTCGGTCAAGGCCGTGGGCCCCGACGACCTGGAAAACGCGCACGCCCAGATCATTCTCGGCAACACCTACCACCTCTACCTGCGCCCCGGCGACGAACTCGTGGCCCGGCGCGGCGGTCTGCACCGCTTCGCCAACTGGAAAAAGCCGATCCTCACCGACTCCGGCGGATTTCAGGTCTTCAGCCTGGCCACGATCCGGACCATCAGCGAAAAAGGGGTGGAATTCCGGTCGTACCTCGACGGCTCCAAGCATTTCTTCTCCCCGGAGAAAGTGGTTTCCATCCAACAGAACCTCGGCTCGGACATCATGATGGTTCTGGACGAATGCGTGGGCTACGGCGCGGACCGCGAATACACCGCCCGTTCCCTGGAGCGGACCACACGCTGGGCACGGCGCTGCCGCGAGGCCCACGCGCCCGGCCAAAACGGCCAGCTTCTCTTCGGCATCGTCCAGGGCGGATTCTTCGAGGATCTGCGCGACGAAAGCCTGGCCCAGCTCGCGGAAATCCCCTTCGAGGGCTACGCCATCGGCGGGCTGTCCGTGGGCGAATCAACGGAGGAGATGTACCGCATCCTGAACCACATCGGCCCGAAGATGCCGGACGACAAGCCCCGCTACCTCATGGGCGTGGGCACCCCCCTGGACATTCTGGAAGGCATCGCCGCGGGCGTGGACATGTTCGACTGCGTGCTGCCCACCCGCAACGCGCGCAACGGCACGCTCTTCACGTCGGAGGGCAAGGTGAACATCAAGCGGGCCGAGTTCCGCGAGGACGACGCGCCCCTGGACCCGGCCTGCGATTGCTATACCTGCCGGAACTTCTCCCGCGCCTATCTGCGCCACCTCTACACCGCGCGGGAAATTCTCTCCTACCGCCTGAACTCCATCCACAACATCGCCTTCTTCCTGGACCTTGCCCGGCAGGCCCGCGAGGCCATCGAGAAGGGACGGTTCCAGCAATTGAAGGCGCGCTATCAGGACATCTACGGCAGGGACGGGCGCGACGCGCCCAAGGGCGGCGCGCAGCACAAGCCCAAAAAACGTTTCGGCTAGACGATCCTTGTGAGGCATTTCAAATGAAGCGGACGCTCGCCCTCCTGCTCCAGGCCACCGGCGCGGCCACCCTGCTCGGCGCGCTCGCCTTCTGCGTGCTGATGGCTTTTGCCGGGCAGTGGCTCCAGGTGGACGACGGTCCGGCCAAGGCCGACTACATCCTGCCGCTGGCCGGGGACGGCAACCGCATCATCCACGCCGCCGGGCTCTACCACCAGGGGTGGGCCCCGAAAGTGCTGGCAAGCCTGGCCCACGTCTATCCGCCCACGCCCATGGACGCGCTCCAGAAACGCATGGGCTATCCGCAATACGGCTCCCAGCGCGAATGGTATGCCGCGATCTTCGCGGCGCTGGACGTACCTCCCGAAGCGGTCGAGTTCTTCGGCACCGGCCACATCTCCACCGTGGAAGAGGCCGAAGCACTGCGGAAGCACCTGGACGCGGCCCCGGTGCGGCTCCTGCTCGTGACCTCGCCCTACCACGCCCGCCGGGCCAAGACGATCTTCGAGGACGTCTACCCGGAAGCGGAAATCAGGATGATCGTCTCACCGGACGAATCCTTCAGGGAACGCTGGTGGGAGGACCAGCATTCGGCCCAGATGGTCGTGCTGGAAACGGCCAAAACCCTCCATTACCTTTTGGGCGGCGCATACCGCTCCACGGACCCGGCGCAATAAGTCCAGTCTCCGTCTCCCCTTCTTGCGCGCGCGGTTGACTTTTCAGTCTGCGGCCCCACCCTTTGAACTGAACGTTCAGCCAGGAGGCCGCCATGACCAAAGCCCGAAATGCCCAGCCCCGCAACGAGCTGGCTCGCGAAACCAGCCCATACCTGCTCCAGCACGCGGACAATCCCGTGCACTGGCTGCCCTGGGGCGACCGGGCCTTTGCGCTGGCCCGCGAACAGGACAAGCCCGTCCTGCTCTCCATCGGCTATTCCGCCTGCCACTGGTGCCACGTCATGGCCCATGAGTCCTTTGAGGACGAAGCGACCGCCGCCCTGCTCAACGAGCATTTCGTCTGCGTGAAGGTGGACCGCGAAGAGCGTCCCGACGTGGACGATCTCTACATGACCGTCTGCCAGTTGATGACCGGATCGGGCGGCTGGCCCCTGACTCTGGCCCTGACCCCTGACCGGAAGGCTTTCTTCGCAACGACCTTTGTCCCGCGTGAAAGCCGCGGCGGACGTCTGGGCATGAAGGAACTGCTCCCCCGACTCGGCGAAGCATGGCGGACGCAGCGCCAGGCCGTGCTGGACGCGGCGGAACGGACCACGGCTGCCGTCGCGGACCTCGCAGCCGCTTCCTCATCCGGGGACGCCGGAACAACAAGCTCCCTGCCCGGCGATGAAGTATCGGCGCAGGCCGCACGCGAGCTGGAATCCCGCTTCGACGCCGAGCACGGCGGATTCGGCGACGCGCCCAAGTTTCCTTCCCCGCATGTGCTGCTGTTCCTGCTCCGCGAACACGCCCGCACCGGCAATCCCGCGCTCCTGGACATGGTTCTGCGCACCCTTCGGGGCATGCGGCGCGGCGGCGTCTACGACCAGCTCGGCTACGGGCTGCACCGCTACTCCACGGACGAACGCTGGCTGCTGCCGCACTTCGAAAAGATGCTCTACGACCAAGCCCTGCTGACCCTTGCCGCCCTGGAAGCCTTCCAAGCCTCCGGAGAGGAGGAATTCGCCGCCCTCGCGCGGGAGGTCATCAGCTACGTGCGGCGAGATCTGACCTCGCCGGAAGGAACCTTCCACACGGCGGAAGACGCGGACTCCGAGGGGGAGGAGGGACGCTTCTACGTCTGGGCGCGAGCGCAGCTCGACGACATCCTCGGCCCGGAGGACGGCGCCTTGGCAGCGCGGGTCTTCGGAGTCGAACCGGGCGGGAATTTCCAGGACGAGGCCACCAGACGTTCCACAGGAACGAACATCCTGCATCTGCCCCTGCCCCTTGCGGACCTCGCGCGGCGGGAAAACATGCCGCTCCCTGTCCTCGCCTCCCGCATGGAATCCATCCGCACGCGGCTTCTGGCAACGCGGCAGGAGCGCGTCCGGCCGGGGCTGGACAGCAAGGTGCTCACGGACATGAACGGGCTGATGCTTGCGGCTCTGGCTCGGGGAGCACGCGTGCTGAACGATCCAGACCTGCTTCGCGCCGCGGAAACGGCGGCCGCAGCGCTTCTGCGCTCCCGCCTGCGGGAGAGCGGCCTGCTGCATTGCCTGCGCGGCGACGACGCCGAACCCGTGCCGGGATTGCTGGACGACTACGCATTTCTGGCCTGGGGACTGCTGGAACTGCACGAGGCAAGCCTGAACTCGCTCTGGCTGGAACACGCCCGCTCGCTGGCGGGAATCATCAGGGAAAGGTTCGAAGACAGGGAACAAGGCGGATTTTGGCTGACGCCCGTCGATCATCGGGAACTGCCCGTCCGGCGCAAGGACGCCTACGACGGAGCCACGCCTTCCGGCAACTCCGTGGCCGCCTGGGTGCTCTTGCGGCTTTCCGTCCTGAGCGGCGAACCGCACCTGCGGGAAAGCGGGATCGGCGTCCTGCGGGCCTATGCCGGGCAACTCCGGCAACACCCCTCCGGCTTCGCGTTTCTGCTCTGCGCCCTGAGCGACGCGCTGCGTCCGCCCCTGCGTGTCGCGCTGCCCCGAAACGCCGACGCCAGGGCCGGGTTCGAAAACGCCCTGCGGACGCGCTATCTGCCCGGCATGGTGCTGACCGTCGCGGACGATCAGAATTCGTCGGACGCCGCGCAGGTCTGCCGCGACACGACCTGCCTCGCTCCTGTCAGGACGCCGGGAGATCTGCTCCGGGTGCTGTCGGACAGACATCCGCCTCGCGACTGAGGCGCGAGGAATAATCGGCCAGGGTCGCATTGGCGGGGTCGTTGTAGGCGGCCGAGGCAAGGGAATCGAACGCTTCGTCCACGAAGCCGAAATCCTCGCCCGCGCCTTCCTCGTCCCCCCCGGAGACAACGGCGCGCTGCACGTCCGTAATCCTGATGAGTTCCGGCTGCATGGCAGGATAGAAACGCAGGTCATCCTCGTCTTCGGACGGAGCGCAAAGGCCCGCGGAAGCCATCTGCCCGAAAAGCTCCACGACCATCTCGCGAGGAATCATCAGGCGGTCGGAAATCTCGTCCACATCCGGCAGGACGCATCCCTCCCGAAACGGGCGCACCGTCAGGAGCATCATGATCACGGCCAGCTTTTGGCGCTGCACGAGGCTGGCCTTGCGGATGAACTGCTGCTTCGTGAACCGACGCAAATGCTGCACGGCCACGCACATTTCCGCCCCGAACAGCACGATGATCCAGCCGATGTACATCCAGATCAAAAAGAGCGGCAACTGCGCGAAGCTGCCGTAGATGGCGTTGTAGTTGTTGAAGCCCATCTGCCAGCGGATGTAGGCTCCCTGGGAGAGCTGCCACAAAATCGCGGCCACGGCTCCTCCCAGGGCCGCGCTCTTCAGGCTGACCTTGGTGTTCGGCACATAGGAATACATGAACGTAAAGGCGAGCCAGAGGAGCGCCAGCGGTGCGGATTTGAGCATCAGGCTCTCCAGCCATCCGAGTCCGGACACCTCCATGACGCGCTGGACGATGTCGCTTTTCTGCACCGTCACCGTGGTGCTGGTGGCAACGATGAAGATCACGGGCATGATCAGGATTACGGAAAAGAAATCCGTGAACTTGCGCCAGGGACTTCTACCCCGCTTGACGCCCCAGATGGTGTTGAAGGCCTGCTCCACGCTGGAAACCATGGAAAAGACGGTGACGAGCAAAAACGCCACGCCCATCCAGCCCAGGGTCTTGACATTGGTGTTGTCGATATAGCCGATGATGGATTTCACGACCTGTTCGTTGCCGGAAGCCATGCGGCTGAGCAGGTCGTGTATGAATTCGGAGTTTTGCAGGCCGAATCCCTTGGCGATGGAAAACGCCACGGCCAGCAACGGAACGATGGAGAGCATGGTGGTGAAGGTCAGCGCGCCGGATCGAATCAGGCACTGGTTGCCGAGGAATCCCTTGAAGACGAGATAAATCCAGCGGGAAAAAGCGGAAAGCCTGCTCGCTTGACGCTTGCTGCCGTCGTCCCAGATGTCCACCGTGAACCAGTGAAAGATTTGCGAGACAATCCTGCCCAGTCCCTTGTCGCTCATGCGTCCAGCTCCCTGTTGAGTATGAACAATCCTTAGACTGCATACACGCCCGGACCGTGCGTGGGCAAGCCCGGATCGCTTCCTGCGGAAACGGGCCGCAATGATCAGAAGAGCAGATCGCGCAGATACTGGAAGGGCTTCAAGGGAATTCCAATAAGATCCCTGACCGTATTGGTGATCAGTTCCCCGCCGGGAACCTCCACAGCGGGATCGTCCAGGCAGCCGACGATGTGCAGCGGCACAGTGGGGCCGGCCTTGTAGTTGGCCTCCAGCTCCAGATCGATGGTGTTCATGTCGATGTTGAATTCACCGCGCCCGCCCAGTTCCATGAACGAGGCTTCCATGTTGAAGTCCTCGTTGTAGAACGCACCGTGGTCGATGCGGAAGATAGCGCCCGCACCGTTGAAACGGTTGCGGCCGTCCAGAATGCTCTGCTCTCCCTTGGCGAGGCTCTCCCCTCCGCCCTTGCCGGAGAACTTGTACGAGCCCTCCTCCACCGTAAAACCGCCCCGACCCTCCAGGTTGGCGATCACGTCGTCGTCCGTGGCGCCGAGGCTCTGCACGTCCATGAAGAGCGTCCCCCGGCCCATGACGTATTCCTTGCCGCCCACGTCGGCCATGAACGGTCCCACCTTGAAGTCGTCGGCTTTGAGGTTCAGGGAGAGGACGATGAATTCCTTGGTCGAACGCGCGGTGAATCCGCCCTCCAGCTTTCCGCCGTAGAAGGTGCCTGCAAGCGGGCTGCCCGTGAGCTGGCCATCCCGCGCGCGGACCTCTGCCTTGATATCCGTGAAATGCAGCTTGTAGAGGATGAGATCCTTGACCTGGAGCGTCCCTTCCGCGTTCAGGTCGCGCAGCGTTTCCACAGGCAGGCCGATGGGCCGGACCTGGGTCGGGTCCACGCATTCCTTGGGGTCGCGGCGCTTGCCCTTGTTCGGGCGGTACTGGTCGATGTCCACGGTGCCTGCCGAAAGGTCGAAACTCAACTTCCCGGTCTTGTAATCCTCGACGCGCACGACTCCGGTGGCCAAAGCACCGTCCATGCCGATTTCGCAATGGTGGAACACCGCCTTGTAGGGCGTTACCGAATATTTGCTGCGGACGTGAATCCTGGTGTAGGCGTTCTTGCCTCGCGGCTTGCCCGGCTTGAGACTCATCCAGCGCAGCAGTCCGAGCGGATTGTCCGTGTCGTATTCAAATCCCCCGGTCAGCGTATAGTCTTTCTCAAAGATGCGATGCCCTTCCAGGGTCGCCGTGAAATCGCCGCCAAATCCGGACACCTGCACGTCCTTCAGCCGGAGATGCTGCTTGTCCGCCTCCAGCCCCCCATTGACGAAAAAGTCCAGCGCAGGAGCGTATTTCGGCAGATCGCCCCCTTCGTAGCGCCCCTTGATCTTCACGTCGTCGAGACGCAGATCGGCATAATTCCGGTTCGTGCGCATCGTGCCCGTGAAGGAGAGCCAGGACGAGTAATCGCGATCCGCGCCCCTTGCCCCGCCCTTGAAGCTGAAAGCGAAGCCCCCTTCCTTGTAGGCGACTCGCGTGGGCTTGAAATCCGTCTCGCCAGAAGCCTTTCCAAAGGAAACCGTGCGCCCCTTGGATCCGTCGGAAGGCGGGGTCCGCAGTCGAAAATTGTCGATATCGTAGGCCAGGTGCCCTTCGAGCGAGAACAGAACGTCGTCGATGACGTCGCTCGCCTTGAACGGCGTGGGCGGCATGGTCATGGAATACTTCGCGCCGCCCCTGCCGTCGATCCGGTACTTCCCGACAGACAGCAACGGAAGGTCGGCGGCATCCAGTCCATCCAGACGCACGTCCAGCCCCAGTCCAAGGCTGTACTCTCCGTTCCCGCTGCCTGCTATGCTGGCCTCGAACCCGGCCTTGAGGCTGCCCCCCTTGAGCCCGGCTGGGGCCACATCGACCCGGAGCGTACCGTTCCCGCAGCTCGCGGCCCAGTGAGACCCCTCGAGATGTTCTCCCGCAAGGATCACGGAATCCAGGTCCACGCTGCCGCCGGCATGGACTTTCGCAAAGAAATCAGGAAAAAAATCGCGGAGATAAAACGGCTCGTCCACGATGAAGAGCCGATAGTAGCGGTCGAAATCCAGACTGTCGCCCTTGAGCCTGAAACGATAGTCCGGGTTGTCGAAGCCATGCACGGAGAATTCGCCGGTCACATTGGTCTTGTCGCAGAAGACCTTGAGATCCCTGACGTCCACCCCGGAGGCGTCCGCCTTGAAGGAAAGGGAGAAATTCCCGTTCTTGAAAATCTCGGAATCCTTTTCCGGAATCGTGCCTGGGAAGAAATCGTTCACTGCGGCGCGCGGCGAGAAGACGCCCGAACGCAATTCCCCCTCGGCGCGAGGAGCGTCCTTGAGGTTCTCCAGGCGCATGTCCCCGGCAAGCATCAACTGCGGCAATTTAAGATGGAAATCGTGGAGTTGCGCCTCGCCCTTGACGGAATCGAGGTCCAGACGAGAGGTGAAGTGTATCTCGCCGCCCTGCACGGGCAGGGTATCGCCCCGAAGTATCAAGTTCACCCGCGTGTCCAGCAGCTGAAAGGCATTGGCCGCGAGATCCGTTTCCAGATTGCCGCTCATGTCCAGGCTGGCTTCCACATCCAGCCCGCTGCGGGTGAAGGTTCCATTCATGGAAAAGGGCAAGGGGCGGCCCGGCTCGAATTCGCCGGTCTGAAAGCCCGCGTCCGCCACGGTCCAGGACTGGCCCGTGACCTCGTCGTCAAACCGGAAGTGGGCGTTGTGCAGCTGCACGCCGCGAACGCTCAAGGAATCCAGGCGCAGCGCGGGGTCCATGACCGGCTTGCTCTCGCCCTGGGGCAACAACAACGCCAGCAGCGCGTCGATATTGGTGGTGCCGTCTTTTTTGCGCTGCACCGAGACTTCGATCCTGTTCAGAAAGACGGTGTCGAAGTTGAGCTGACGCGAGAATAGATGCACCAGGGAAACCTTTGCCGAGACTTCGGACGCCCGCAGCAGCGGCTCCTTTCCCGGCGCGGTCCGCACTTCCAGAGGCCCAGTTTCCAGGCCGAGCCACGGATATACGCTGACGCCGAGATTCCCCTGGAAGGCGACCTCATATCCATAGGCGTCGCTGATGGCCTGGGAGAGATGCGTTCGGAAACGCTCGGTTCCCAGATACCAATCCAGAGCGAACAGCCCTGCGGCGAACAGTGTGGTGCTCAGCAGCAGGGTGATCAAAAGAATGAAGGTTATCTTGCGCAGCATGTGCTCTCAATGGCCAGATGGTCAGCCACGGATCAGGGCTCTCTCAAAAAAACCGACGACGATTCGGGCAGCTTCGTACGGGCGGCCACCACCGGGCACTTGACCTTGAAGGCAAAATACACGTCCAGCCCGGAATCGGTCAATGACTCGTAGTTCCCCTGCCCCTTGGCGAGAACGATGTCCGCTTCCCGCAGACGCTTTCGAAAGTCGCCATCACAACGTTCCAAAACCGCGCCGGGAGTGTCGGCACCAGAAGAGAAAACCTCGCAAAGCTCGTCGAGCCCCACCTGGCGCGCATCGTCCAGTGTCGCGTCGTTGAGCACTGGCCGTCCTCTGACCGCATAGGACACCTGCGCGCCCAGCGCAAGCAACTCGCCCACCAGCAACCTGTCCAGCCCTATTTCCCCGGCATTGTCGCCGACGATGAGCACCTGCGCTCCCGGAACGGCGCGCTTGCGAAAGCTGGTGACGGCAGCGGGGTCCAGCGTCTCGTCCACGCGTTCCAGCTCGCCCTCCCAATCGAATCGGGTTTCCACGCCCGAATCCATGTAATTGCCGATGATTGATATTTCCAATGCCGTCGACAATGGATCGCGACTGCGCCGAAGCTTCTCGCCGAGTTCGGGCAACAACGTCAAGACCCTTGCGTTTGATCGTCGCTTTTCCTCGGCAAAACAATCATCCACCCCGGTGACGCGGCGCAGCAGGGCGTACAGACGCCCAGCCAGTGCGGGCGGCGGTTGGTCGAGATCGAACAGGGGGAGCAGTTCTGCCAGTTCCAGCAAGACACGTTTCTGAACGGCCGCATCCTCTGGGCGCGCCAGACGCGCTCCCGCGAGAGCCTGGCGAAAAAAACAGGGCAGACAATCCAATTGCGTTTTCATGCGGTTACTCCCCGCGAAGTATGGCCCGGCGCACCGGCTTTCGCAAGCGGTGAAACGGCGCATTATTCTCCCTCCTGTTTTTGCCGCAACGGCGCAAAATACGCCTGGCAAAATCGTGTGGCGCGCCGGAATGCCCTCCAGCCGTGACTTTTACAACTGGCACGCACGTTGCTCCGGTAGCGGCAACGAAACGACGCGCATATTCCAGCGCGGCAAGCCGGGAGAAACATGAAAATCGCCATCGCCAGCGGCAAAGGCGGCACTGGCAAGACCACTGTCGCCGTCAACCTTGCCGCACATCTCAGTCGCAGGGGTATTCCCCTCAACTTCATCGATTGCGACGTGGAAGAGCCCAACGCCCGCTTTTTCCTTGGAATCGACATCGGGGATACCCGTGTGGAACAGGTTCCCGTCCCCGTCATCGACGAGGATTCCTGCCTCGGTGAATCATGCAGAAAGTGCGTCGAGCTTTGCCGCTTCAAGGCGCTGATCTGCATGGCGGGAACCGTCATGGCCTTCACCGAGCTCTGCCACGGTTGCGGATTATGCGAACTGGCCTGTCCGGCGGATGCGATCAAGGAAGGCACCCGCGACATCGGGGAAAGCGGCATCGGCCGTAAGGACGGTATCACATTTTTCCAGGGTCTGCTGCGCATCGGGGAAGCCATGTCCCCACCGCTGATCAAGGCCGTCAAAGCGCGCGCGGAAAACAGCGGCCTGACACTGCTCGATTGCCCCCCCGGGGCGTCCTGCCCCGTGGTCTGTTCCCTTCAGGACGTGGACTACGCGCTGCTCGTGGCCGAACCCACGCCTTTCGGCCTGCACGATCTGAATATCGCTGTCCAGCTCCTGCGCGAGCTGCATCTGCCCTTCGGGGTAGTGCTCAACCGGGCGGGCATGGGGGATGAGCGCGTCGAAAGATATCTCGAAAAGGAAGCGATCCCCCTTCTCGCGGCCATTCCCCACGAACGGGCAGCTGCCGAAGCCTATTCCACGGGTGCGTTGCTCATCGACGGCGTTCCGGGCTTCGCCGACCGCTTCAGCGACCTCGTCGCCGCCATCGAACACCAAACGGGAAGGACATTGGGATGAAACAGCTGGTCGTCATCAGCGGCAAAGGCGGAACCGGAAAGACAAGCGTGACAGCGGCCCTGGCCGGCCTGGGACCGGCTAAAGTCCTGGCGGACTGCGATGTGGACGCCGCCGACCTCCATCTCGTGCTCCAGCCCGAGATCAAGGAACGCTGGCCGTTCGTCAGCGGCGAGCAGCCGAGCATCGATCCGAATCTCTGCACCGAATGCGGGCTGTGCCGCACCCATTGCCGGTTCGGAGCCGTAAGCGAGGATTTCCGGATTCTTCCGGAACACTGCGAAGGCTGCGGGGTCTGCGACTATGTCTGCCCGGTCGGGGCCGTATCCATGCGCCCGCGTGTCTGCGGAGAGCAATACCGCTCCGAGACCCGGCACGGCCCGATGGCCCACGCGGCGCTTGGGGTCGGCGAAGAGAATTCCGGGAAGCTGGTCACTTCGGTCCGGCGCGAAGCAAAAAGCCTGGCCGAAGATCGCGGGTTCGAACTGGTTCTCGTGGACGGCTCGCCAGGCGTCGGGTGTCCCGTGATCGCTTCGCTTACGGATGCGGACCTCGCCATACTCGTGGCGGAACCAACTGTTTCGGCCGTCCACGACCTGAAAAGAGTCCACGACCTGACCAAGCATTTTCGTATGCCCGCGGCCCTTGTCGTCAACAAGTCCGGACTGAACCACGACATGGAGAGCGAGCTGCTGCGATATTGCGAACTGGAAGGGATTCCCGTTTTGGGCAGCCTCCCCTACGACCCGATCTTCACGAAGGCCCAGATCGCCGGACAAAGCATCCTGGAGTTCGACCCGAACGGCCTGGGGGAAAACGTCCGGACCATCTGGTCCCGTCTGGAAACACTTCTGGCCTGAGTCCCGGAAACTTCGTCGGATCCTCCCCGCGGCGCCATACACATGCGGCGCCGAGGCTGGAAACAGCAAAATGCCGCCTCCCGTGCGGGAGGCGGCATTTTGAATCCCAGACGATCAAGCGGGGAAAACAGACTACTCTTTCCCGGTCAAGCCCACGATGCTGATGCCGGATCGGTTCGCTTCCGCAATGGTTTCCTCGCGATCGAAAAGCAGGCTCTTCCCCGCCTCGATGCCGAGACAGGTCGCCTTGCCCTCGCTCATGGTCCGGATGGTGTCCTTGCCCGCGCTGGGCAAATCAACGCGCTCCTCCTGGCCCGGCTTGAAGACCTTGACCACGACGCACTCCTCGCCGCCAAGTCGGCAACCGCGACGGATGGCCTCATCCGTTCCTTCCAGGGCTTCCACGGCGGCCACGATGCCCTCCCGAAGGATCAGGCACTGTCCGATGTCCAGACGGCCCAATTCCTTGGCCACGGTCCATCCCTGCCGCAGATCATCCCATTCGCGCTCAGTGGGCTGACGCCGCGTCAGCACGCCTTCGGGAGTCAGCAGGTCGGGAACGTGCACATGGGGCGGAACCACGCGCATCCCTTCGGATTCAAGCTCATGCGTGAGTGCGCCGAGCAGATTCGTGTCGCCCTTGTTCTTGTTCTTGAAGATGACCTTGAGCGCGCGCATGTCGAAATGCCGCACATCCATGATTCTGGGTTTGTCGATCGTGCCGGCCATGATGACCTGCTCGACCCCGTTCCGCTTGAAGAAGTCAAGAAGCTTGCCGAGCTTGCCGAGCTTCAGGGTTTCCACGACATCGGCATGAACGGCCACCTCCATGTTGCTGTGGCCCTCGAAACAGGCGACCACGAGCTTGTGTCCCGCCTTTTTCACGCCCTCAGCAACAAGCACGGGGAATTGGCGGCCCCCGGCGATCAGGCCGATCACGCACTTGGAATCCGGCATGGATCCGCTCAGTCTCCGTTCTTGTGGTAATCCGGGGCGACTCCGCACTTGGAACCGCGCATGAATTCGACCACGTTGGCAACGGCGGGCACGTTCGGGAACTCGGCCAGCGCCTGCTCAATGGCTTTCTCGCGCGGCAGCCCGGAACGGAAAATGATCTTGTAGGCTTTTTTCAAGGCACGGCAGGCCTCGGTGTCGAACCCATGGCGACGCAGCCCGATCAGGTTCGGCCCCATCAGTCTGCCCCGCACGCCGTGCGCGAGCATGTATGGGGGAATGTCCAGGTTGTAGCCGCTGGAACCGCCGAGAAACGCGTATTCGCCGATGCGAAGGAACTGCTGCACGGCCGCCATGCCGCTGACCACGGCATGATTGCCGATCTCGACGTGTCCGGCGAGGTTCACGGCGTTGGCCATGATCACATGGTCGCCGAGGACGCAGTCATGAGCCACGTGCGCATACGCCATGATCAGGCAATGCGAGCCGATGCTGGTTTTGCCGTGTCCCTGAACGGTGCCGCGGTTGATGGTGGCGCACTCCCGGATTGTGTTGGAGTCGCCGATTTCAACCCAGGTCTCCTCGTTCTTGTAGGCGAGGTGCTGCGGCTCGCCGCCGATGCAGACGTAGGAGTGGACGTGGTTGTTCTTGCCAAGCCGCACAAACGACTTGATGTGCACGAAGGATTCGATCGTGCTGCCGTCGCCGATGGTCGCGTTGTCTTCGACGACGCTGTAGGGACCGATGACGACGCCCTCGCCGATGACCGCTTTGGGCGATACGATGGCGGAGGGATGAATGGTATTGGACACTAGAGATTCTCCTTGTCCACGAGAGCCGCGGACAGTTCAGCCACGCAGGCGAGTTCCCCGTCGACCTCGGCAACGCCCTGCATCTTCCAGAGCGACATTTTCCGGACAAAGTCGGACATGCGGAGCGTCAGTCTGTCGCCGGGCATGACGGGCCTGCGAAACTTGACCTTGTTGATGCCCGTGAACATGAAGACCTTGCCGACAATGTCGATGCTCGGATCCTGCATGACGTAGAGGCCGCCGGTTTGCGCCAGAGCCTCGATCATCAGCACGCCGGGCATGACGGGAAGTCCGGGAAAATGCCCCTGAAAGAACGGTTCGTTGAAGGTCACGTTCTTGTAGGCGACGATATGCGAACCCGCTTCGAATTCAACGACCCTGTCCACGAGCAGGAAAGGGTAGCGATGCGGGATCAGATTCATGATCTGACGGATGTCCAAAACAGTCGTGTTGCTAGCCATTCGAATCTCCGGAGTCCGCCTCCTGAAGGCGTTCCAATTCCTTTTCGAGTCGGCGGACACGCTTGAGCAGTTCAGGCAGACGGGGCAAGGCGGCCCCGACGCGCAGGAAGGTGCCCACCTCCATCATCGGATTGTAGGTGACCTTGCTCCCGGCGGGAAGATTGTTGTTGATGCCTCCGCGCGCGCCGATCATGCAACCGTCGCCGATCTCGATGTTATCCTTGATACCGGCCTGTCCGCCGATGATCACGCCGTCGCCGATCTTGGTGCTGCCGCCGATTCCCGTCCCCGCGACGACCAGGCAATGCTCGCCGATGCGCACGTTGTGGCCGACCTGCACCAAGCTGTCGATCTTGGAACCGGATCCGATGGAAGTCTTGTCCAGGGCTGCGCGATCGATGGAAGAATTCGCCCCGACCTCAACATCGTTGCCAAGAACGACGCGACCGATCTGAGGAATCTTCATATGCCCCAGCGGAGTCTGGGCAAAGCCGAATCCATCCCCACCCAGCACGCTGCCCGGCTGCATGATGCAACGGTCGCCAAGCGTGGTATCGGCCATCAACACGGCATTGGGAAAGATCAGGCAATTACTGCCGATATGGCAGCGTTCGCCGATATAGCAGCCCGGGAAAACGACGGTTCCGGGACCGATGACGGTTTCGGGGCCGATGAAGGCAAACGGATAGATCGTAGCCGTTTCATGGATCTCGGCCTGCTTGCCGACAAAGGCAAGCTGACTTTGCCCGGCGAATTCGCCCTGCGGCTTGGCGAACAGGGTCACCACACGGGCGAGATCCATATATACGTTTGCGCTGATGAGCGCGGACTCGACCATGCCGACCTGGTCGGCGGCGAGAAGAACCGCGCCGGCCTTGGTCTGCTCCAGCATTTTGACATACTTGGGATTGACGAGAAAAGAGAGCTCCGATTCCCCGGCGCTCTCCAGTGTATTTACCCCAAGAATCTCGCGGTCGGGGCCGGATTGCTCCAGCCCCAACTGCATGGCTATCTCGGAAAGAAGCATATGCCTAGTGGCCCTGAGCCTTCCAGGCCTTGTTGACCTCTTGGATCAGTTCGTCCGTGATGTCGAAGCTCTTGTCCAGATAAAGCAGACCGCTCTGCTGGAATTCGAAAACGAGGGTATAGCCCTTGCTCTCGATGAACTTCTCTGCGACCTTCTGCATCATTTCAAGGACAGGGGCGGAAAGCGCCTTGTCTTCGGCAATGGCCTTCTGCTGCAAGTCGCGGCGCAGGTCTTCGAGATCGCGATACTTGCGCTTGAGCTGGAGTTCCTTTTCACGCTTGGTGTCCAGGGAATAGGCAGCGCTCTTGTTCTTGAACTCTTCGGAAAGCTGCTTCAGTTCGTCTTCCAGGCGCTGGCGCTCGCGGACCATCGGATCAAGCTTCGTCTTGAGCTGAGCCGCAATCTGCTGTCCGGGCTCCGAGGTCTTCTTCAGGCGTTCCATATGGATCACCGCGATCTTCAGATCAGCCGCGAAAGCGGGAACCTGCAGAACGAGAGCCATGATCACCGCGAGAAACAATACCTTTTTCATCCGTATCTCCTTTGGCCGTTCATTTTCAGCAAATAGTAACGACAGCGCGGGGGCACGCAACGGCCCGACGCTCTTCGTCATGATCAACTCATCAACAATGCCTGGGGTTCTCTAGAACGTCTGGCCCATGCGGAATTCAAGACGGTTGTTGGAACTGTCCTGAAGTTCGTCCAAGCCATACCCCCAATAAATTTCCAGCGGCCCCATGGGCGAGTTCCAACGTCCGCCGATACCGACGCTCTTATAGAGTCCAAGGGAAGGATCGCCGCCTTCCTCGGTCGTCGTGTTGTCGGATGTGGTGAACCATTCCCCTTCCTTCCAGGCATTGCCAGCGTCGAAGAAGAGAATGCCGAGCACGCCGTATTCCTTGCTGAGGGGGCAAAGAAGTTCGAGGTTGGTGTAGAGGGCCTTGTCGCCGCCGATGGCCTCGCCATTTTCATCGCGCGGGGAAATCTTTCTGTTCGTGTACCCGCGAACGGAAGTAATGCCGCCGAGACGATAGCGTTGCGCCGTGGGGATGTCATCGCCGCCGAAGTTCTCGTGAACATACCCGAGGTTCGCGTGCGCGCGGAAGGACATGTCCCAGAAGATCGGCTCGTAATGCTCGATATCGTATCCATACTTGACGAAGGCGTCGTCGCCCCCAAGCACGCCGCCGCCGTAAGTGAGCGCAACGCTCTGGGACGTGCCCTCGGAGATGAAGAAGGTGTCGCGCGTCAGGTTCGCCCTGGCGATGGTGGCCGTAACGGCGCTGAGCAGATGATTTCCTTCGTCGTCCTTGATGGAGTCGGAAGCATCCGAAGCCACGTCGTAGATATTATAGAAGCTGGCGGTATAACTGAGCTTGGCCCGGGTGTGGTCGCCGAGCGGATACAGCAGAGCCCCGGTCAGGCTCAGGTCGCTCATGTCGTATTCGTCGTAATCATTCACGGAACGGGTGGCGGTCAGCGAATAGCCCCAGGGCTGATCGTCGTAGCGCGGGTCCACGAATTGCAGGGAAAACTCGTTGGAACTGCCGCCGTACGAACCGCTCAGGCTGAGCATGTAGCCCTTGCCGAAGAGGTTGTTTTCCTGAATCGCGCCGGCCACATAAAAGCCGCCGGTGGAGGAGAAGCCGAAACCGCCGCCGATCTGGCCGGTGGGGGCCTCCTTGACCTTGACCTTCAGGTCCATTTCGTCAGGGTCGCCGGTGGGAATGGGTTCGATGTCCACCCCCTCGAAATAAGCGAGGTTTTCCAGAGCCTTCACGGAATCCTGGAGCGCCTTGGCACTGAAGGTGTCGCCATCGGACAAGGAGACGTCGCGCAGGATGACGTTGTCCCTCGTCTTGGTGTTTCCTTCCAGAAGCACCCGGCGGATATGGACCTTTTGGTGCTTGGAAAGGGTGTAGATGACATCTGTCAGCTCCGGGGTCGCGCCCTGGGCGAACTGCACTCCGACATCGGCGTAGGCGTAGCCCTGATTGCTGTACAGGGCAGTCAGCGCTTCCACGTCTTCGCGCACCACGGAAGCATTGAGGTATTCCTCGTCTTCGCGGACTTCGTCGAGCTTGATGACCTTGTCCAGTTCCTCCGGGGATTCGATCAAATCGCCTTTGTACTGGATGTTTCCGATCTTGACCCGCTGGCCTTCGGAAATGCGGAAGGTGACGTAGATGCCGTCGTCGCGGAAGTCCACTTCGGGACGTCCGACCTGAACGTCAAGGAAGCCGCGGTTGCCGTAGTAAGCCTTTATGGCCGTGGCGTCGCGCTCCAGCAACTCCTCGTTGAGGACGTCCGAGGAAGTGAACCAGCTCATGATGCCGCTCTCGGAAAGGGCCAATTCTCCCTTGAGGTCATCGGCATCGACCTGTTCGGCGCCGTCGAGAATGATTTCCTTGATGTAGAGCTTGGGGCCTTCCTCGACCACGAAATTAAGTTTGGCCTGCCCGTTTTCCCCGCCCTCGACCTCGTAGGAAACCTTGGTCTTGTAGTACCCTTCCGTACGGTAAAGACCGCGGATGGTGTTCATGTCGTCGCGAAGCACCTTGAGGTTCAACACGGCCCCTTTCTTGGTGGAAACCGCTTCAAGGATGTCCGCTTCGTCCAGCTTGTCCGCACCTTTGACGCCAAGCTCCTGGATGCGGGGCTTTTCCACGACCTGGAACAGCACCTTCTTTCCGCCGGAAACGTCGGAAACCACGACCTTCACGTCGTCGAAGTAGCCGAGGTCATAAATATTTTTCAATTCCTGGTTGATCCGGGCCGGATCATAGGTCTCGCCCTTCTGGAGGCCGAGACGCATCAAGACCACTTCCTTGTCCAGGATCTTGGTTCCATCGACGTCGATGACGGCGATGGGCTGCTGGTTGAGCATGACCTTCTTCGCCTGCGCGACCACATCGTCGACAAGCGGCAGGAGGTTGATGATGCCCTCCGTCTCGGCGACGATCGGCTGCGCAGGTTCCTTGCCGAAAGCCTCCACAAGGCGTGAATCGATGCTGAGGGAATCGCCGAGCTGGGAGAAGCTCCCATAGAGAACGTAGCTGGAGCCGGTCATGAGGGCTATTTCGCGAGCCTTGGCCAGGTCCACGACGCTGATCCCCATCTCCTCGAGGACACGCTGCACGGCGTCCGGGTCGGTGATTTCGAACCCGGCCGCCTTGAGGCGGTCGGCCATGAGTGTCGGCAGGCTGTCTTTGAGATAGGAGAGATCCCCTCCGGCGTTGACCTGAAACGGAAGCACGGCGACCTTGGTCGTTCCGACGTCCTGGGCCAGCGCGGAAAAGGAGTTCAAGACGAGAAACAGCACTGTCGCGAGCAGGGCGAGGCAGCGTCTACGATTGGGCATACAGTTCTCCTGCGCGAAGCTCATACCGGCGATTCATCTTGCCGGCCAAATCCGCATTGTGCGTCACCACGATGAGTGTCATTCCCAAGTCGGCATTCAGGCCAGCCAATACTTCCGCAATTCTCTGTCCGTTCCGTTCGTCCAGGTTGCCCGTGGGCTCGTCCGCAAGAACCGCGCGCGGCCGCATCAGAATCGCCCTGGCGATGGCGGCCCGTTGGCGCTCCCCGCCGGACAGGGTCGTGACCCCGAAATCCTTTCGGCCGGTCAGTCCGACCATTTCAATCGCCTCTTCAGCGAGGGCCAGCGCTTCCTGCCTGGACTTCCCCGCGATGATCGCGGGCATGGCGACGTTTTCCAGTGTATTAAACTCCGGCAGAAGATAATGAAACTGAAAAATGAAGCCTATCTCTTTATTTCGAAACCGGGTCCGCTCGCCTGATTTCAGGCCCGCCAAGTCCCGGCCCGCGAACCGTATAACACCTTTCGTAGCCGAATCCAAGGTTCCGAGAATATGCAACAAGGTGCTTTTCCCGGAGCCCGACGCCCCCAGAATGGCCAGGGATTCCCCTGCGGCGACATCGAGATTGACGTTTCGCAGCACGTCGATCTCTTCCGTGGGGCCGCGGAACGTCTTCCCCACTTCGATCAGTTCGTATAACGCCTCGTTACTCATAACGCAAGGCATCCGCGGGCCGCAGCTTGGCAGCTCGCCATGCCGGATAGATGGTCGCAAGAAAGCAAAGCAGAAAGGCAGCCGCTCCGATGAACGTCAGATCCAAGGCATCCAGGCGGATTGGAAGATAGTCCACGGGATACACATCCTTCGGCAGCTTGATGAACTGGTATTTCTTCAGCAGCAGAGCAACGGGCACGCCGATGCAATAACCGATCACCGTACCCACGGCGCCGATGAGCGTTCCCTGATACATGAAAATTTTGCGAATGCTTGAGACTTCCGCCCCCATGGACATAAGTATGGCGATGTCCTTGGTTTTCTGCATGACGAGCATGACCAGGGTGGTCACGATGGAAAAGGACCCCACCAGCACGATCATGGCCAGAATGATGAACATGGCCGTTTTTTCCAGCTTGAGCGCCGCGAAAAGGTTCGCGTTCATCTCCTGCCAGGTCTGCACGTCGAGAGGGCTGTCTCCGAGGAGCTCGCGCAGATTCACTGCGATTTCCGGCGCCTTGTAGATGTCGTCCACCTTGACTTCCAGCCCGGATACGATGCCCTTGGGATAGCCGAGCAGACCACGCGTCGATTCCACCGTGGCGTAGGCCACCGTGGTGTCGTATTCGTACAGCCCGGTTCGGAAGATCCCCACGACGCGGAAGGGAAGCATTTTCGGCGAGTAGCCCGCAGCGGTCTGCGTACCGCTGGGGGAAAGCAGATAGATGGTGGCGCCATTCCATAGGCCGAACCTGTCGGCGAGCTGCGCTCCCACGATCAATCCGGGGATTTCGTCCTTGGTGTCCAGGGATTCGATGTCGCCCTGGACCATGTCCTTGCCGAGACTGAGCACTTTGCCTGCGCTGTGCGGGTCGATGCCGCGCAGGGCCAGCCCCTTGACGCCTCCGCCCGGCGCGGAAAGCATGACCTCGGAATAGAGGAAGGGAGTAACACCCGTGACGCCGGGCACCGTGCGGATCACCTCGGCCAGGCTTTCCGGATTGTGCACGCCGCCCACGCCGCCGCCCACGATGATGTCGGCGTTGACGCCGAGAATCTTGGACTGGAGATCCTTGGTGAACCCGTTCATGACTCCGATGACGACGATCAGAGCGGCGACGCCCAGAGCCACGCCGCACACGGCGAACAGGGAAATCACCGAGATGAAGGATTGCTTGCGGAGCGCGAAGAGATAGCGGACCGCGACGATGGACTCGAGGCTCATGACCCTCCAGTGACCGCCTCGGGCCGCAGGAGCGGGAAGAGGATGACCTCGCGGATGGACGGGCTGTCCGTGAGCAGCATGACCAGCCGGTCGATGCCCACGCCCTGCCCCGCGGCGGGGGGCATGCCGTACTCCAGGGCGCGGACATAGTCCTCGTCCATGAAGTGCGCCTCCTCGTCGCCCGCATCCTTCTCCCGAACCTGTTCCTCGAAGCGCAGCCGCTGATCCACCGGATCGTTGAGTTCCGAGAAGGCATTGGCCATTTCGCGTCCCGTCATGAACAGCTCGAAGCGGTCCGTGATGTCGGGGTTCGCCTCGTTGCGGCGGGAAAGCGGCGAAATGTCCGTCGGATAATGATAGATGAAATGGGGCTGGACCAGCTTGGGCTCCACCAGAACGTCGAAGAGCTTGGCCTGGAGCTTGCCCAGCTTTTCCCCCTCGACGACCTTCTCGCCCTTCTGCTTCACCAGGGCCTTGCACTTCTCGTAATCGGAATAAACGTCCGGGGACACGCCCCCGATGCGTTCCAGCGATTCGTGGAAAGGCATGCGGACCCACTTTCCGGGGGTCAAATCGATCTTCTCGCCCTGGTATTCCACGACGGGAGAACCGCAGACCTCGGCGGCAACGCTGGAGAACATGTCCTCGGTGAGGTCCATGAGATCCTCGAACGTGGCATAGGCCCAGTAGAACTCCATCATGGTGAATTCCGGGTTGTGCTGGGTCGAAATGCCTTCGTTGCGGAAGTTGCGGTTGACCTCGTAAACCCGTTCGAACCCGCCCACCAGCAGCCGCTTGAGATACAGCTCCGGGGCGATGCGCATGTACAGCTTCATGTCCATGGCATTGTGATGGGTTTCGAAGGGCTTGGCCGTGGCCCCGCCGGGGATGGGCTGCATCATGGGCGTTTCCACTTCCATGAAGCCCCTGGAATCCATGTAGTTGCGCAGAGCGCGCACGATCTTGGTCCGCTTGGTGAAAATCTCCCGGGTACGCGGCGTGACGATGAGGTCCACGTAGCGCTGGCGGTAGCGGATCTCCACGTCCTTGAGGCCGTGGTACTTTTCGGGCAAGGGACGCAACGACTTGGTCATCAGGCGGCATTCCGCCGCCGCGATGGTCAGCTCGCCGGTCTTGGTCCGGAAGAGTTTGCCCCGGACGCCCACGATGTCGCCGATGTCCGACTTCTTGAACAATCCGTATTGCTCGGCGCCGAGTTCATCGCGCGCGGCATAGACCTGAAGCCCCTCGGTCTTTCCCTGAATCTGGAAGAAGGTGACCTTTCCGAAGGAACGCCACGCGATGACGCGGCCGGCCACGGTGAATTCGCGGTCGAGCTTTTCCAGCTCTTCGGCATCGGCTTTCCCGAACTCGTTCAGGATATCTTCGACGTTGGAATCTTTAGAAAAATCGTTAGGATAGAGATTGACCCCGCCTTCAAGCAGGGCGCAAGCCTTCTCCACCCGGGTCTTGATGACCGGGTTCAGTTCGTCACGCACCTGCAGAGCCTCAAGCATGGGCATGAAACGCTCGGCATGCTCAGGCTTGGCCTGCAGTTTGATCTTTTTGTTCTTATTGTTGTTTGCCAAAGTGATATCCCGTGTGAATTCAAGTCTCTTAAGCCCGTAGGCACAAGAAGGAAATGACTATGCCAATTCACTGCGAGCGTCAAGCGGCCTGCCGCCGGGCGAGGCACCGCGCATGAATTGAAAAAAAAAACCAAAAAAGCTCTTGACCAATCCGGGCGGTTTTCGATAGAGATTCGACCTCGCGAGAGCGAGTCACATTCCCCAGTAGCTCAATCGGCAGAGCGGGTGACTGTTAATCACTAGGTTCGCGGTTCAAGTCCGTGCTGGGGAGCCAGAATGATCAAGGGCTGACAAGGCAAAACGCCAAGTCAGCCCTTTTTCGCGTCTGAACGGATCAATATGAAACGAGCCGCCGCTGAACGCGCCGCCCCCTGCCGTCATCCGGAATGCCGAAAGGCCAGGCATGGCCGCCGGTGTTCACCATAGGCCGATACGCAAGCTGAAAAAACGGGTCACCCAGCCTGAGAAAGGCCGGGTGACCCGTTTTTTGCGCCGGAGCATCGGCGGCAGGACGAAATCAACGCCCCGGAAGACATGCGCGTCCACTCCATCGCTGAGCTTGCGGACGTCAGTCGTCCCGCGCGGCACGCTCCCCGAAATATCGGTAGATCTTGCGCAGCGTGAAAAAGGACTCCACGGAATAATACAACCCGAATGCCCCGCAGAAATACGTGACCCAGTCCACCCGCTGGTAAAGACAGAAGAGATAGAGAACGTAGAACGGGTACTTGGAACGGATGAACAGGCGGACCTCCAGGCCAAGCTCGTTGGCGTAGACCACCAGCCCGATGAAAAGCAGGTAGGCCGAACTGAAGAGCAGCATGACCGGACCGAACGCATTCAGGTGATAGATCGCCGCTGCCGGAAGAAACACCACCCCGAGCTGGTCCGCGACGATGTCCACGAGGGAGCCGCCGGGATGCGCCAGACCCTTTCGGCGCGCCAGCGGGCCGTCTATGCCGTCGCAGGTCACGTTCAGCACGATGAAGACGATGGCGACCTTGTACCAGTCCGGTGGAACCAGACAGGCGAGCACCAGAAAAACGACGCCAAGCAGCGTGACCTGATTGGGGGTGACCCCGATTTTTTGCAGCAGAATCACGAGCGGGCTGAAGAGCTTGTCCCGCATGACCGCGAACGCCTTCTGCGTCCTTCGTTCCTTTCTATTGAAACTGTCCAACGGACCCCTACCTGATCTTGGTGAGAAAAGCGGGCGCCGCACTGATGAACGGCAACGCCGTGGCGTACACTCCCGCCTGAAACAACGTCTTGCAATACTTCTTGATGATCCCTTCCTGCATCGCGCTCCGGCAATTGCGCAGGAGGCTCATGTCGTTGGAAAGCCCCTGCTCGAAAAGGGAAACCATGCCGTAAGGCATAAATCGGATTCTCCGCCGCAACATGTCGAAGTAGGTTTCACCTTCGCACAGCTGCTGCCCGGTTTCACCGACTATGAACTGCTCCTGCGGGAAATGCGCGTCCGATCCGATGGCCCAGCCCAGGCCCCTGCCCCGCTTTTCAGGCGGAAGGTCCAAGGTGGCGTGCAGCTTGTGAAGCGAGCGGCGAAACAACGAACGCGTCATGGGGCCGAACAACCTGCAACTGATGGTCAGGGCCGAGCTGTTGTGGATTTCGACGTAATCGACCATGTTCAGCAATGCCGCGTACGCGTCGCTGGAGAGGACGTTCCCGGCGGCGCTCCTGCAGATGTGAAACGGATGGGGGATGGAGGTGATGCAGTCCAGCTCGGCTGCGATGCGGGCCGCGTCCCGGCAGGACCAGCCAAAACTCGGCAGCAGTCCCAGGCCCTTGCGAAGATGGTCTTCGTCCCGGAACAGAAAAATGACTTCGACGTTCTCCGAAGAAACCGCCTCCACGCCGGGCAGAACATGCGTACATCCCCCTTCGGCGACTTCCAGGAGATGGTGGTACGCCTCCAGAGGATTCTTGTAGGAATGTTCGGTGGATGCGAGGCAGGCGAGACCGCCGTCGGCGACAATCCTGCGCGTCAGACGGACGCGCTTTCGCCGCAGCCTGCGGGAAAGTCCGTACACGTTGGCATGGTAATGGAGATCGATGCGTGTCGTATTGCCCACGTGCAACCCGTTTTCGTGCTTCAGATCCAACATCCGGTTCGGCGGCATTGCCGCACACGCAACCTGATTCGCTATTCCAATCCGCCGGGATCAGTCAACCTCGCATCCCATCCGATCGGGATTTCCTCAGGAAACTCCCACGAGACGCTTGACGTACTCCACGTACCGTTCCTCGTCCCTGGTGTATTCACCGTCGACATGGGCGACCTTGGTCAACACGCTGACAAAGCCCTCCGCCTCGATGCGCGAGCCGCAGATATGCGGCGGAGAGCCGAAGCGCTCGGCCACATGCTTCAGGAAGCTGGAAATCCGCGCGGGCTTGAGGTCGAGTTCCTTGATGGCCTCGATCTTCTTGCTGTCCATGATCTCTTCACTGTGCACGATATAATCGATGATGAACAGCTTTTCGCTGTCCGAGAGAACGCCGTCCTCCCAGGCGAGCTGCCGCAGCAGGGCCACGCGGAGCAGGGCCATTTCCTCTCGCTCCTGGTCGATTTTCTCCAGCCGCGCAAGAAGCCGGTTTTTTTCCTGTTCAAACTCCTTGCGGGCCACTTCCAGTTCCTTGCGGGCTTCCTTTTGTCCGCGCCGCCCGACAAAAAAGCCCATCACGCCACCAAGAGCCGCGCCGCCCACTCCCGCGGCGATATTCTTGGCGGCGCTGACGCCGGGAATCACATCAAGCACACCCATTGCTCAACCTCCGATCGACCCATGTCACGTTCCCGGCAATCCCCGGCCATCGCCGCCAGGGACGATCCGGCACTGCCGCGCGCTCAGTGAACGAAACGGCTCCTTGCTGCAGATGTGGGGGGGGCCTCCTGGGAAACCTCCAAGGCCATGAGCTCCTCCACCGTCATGTCGGGGCCGACCCAAAGCCGGCCAGGCGAGCGCCAATGGCGCACGAGGGTCTTTGCCTGCCGCAAGGCTCCGGCCACGACCTGAACGTACTCTTCGAGCGGAAAACGGTATTCCACTTCGTGCGTCCATTCCGGCAGCTCGTCTTCCGGCGGCCAGCCCAGGGGAGTGCGCAGTTTCCAGGTCACGGAGCTGCTGTCGTGGCCGACGAGTATCCCCTCGTCGATGCCCACGCAGCCGGGGTCGCCGCAATTGCAGGTAAAGATGAAATACTCTCCGGGCGCAGCGGCGCTGGCGGCAAGGTCCATGGGATCGACCCAATGGTTCTGGGAATCGTGCAGATACGTGCCGTCCACGGTGAGCAGGAAATCCAGGTAGGCATCCTCGAGATTTTCCTCCTCGAGAGCCAACGTGACGGTAATGGCCAGCTTATTCATGCGTATTGTTCTCCCTGGTTCCCGCGAAGTTATCCTGAACGCGCGAAACCTTTCCCTCCCTTTACATCCACATGGACCGCTTGCCAACCGCGCAGGCTCCCCGGTCGTGATCGGAATTCTTGCCAAGCACATCCTTTTGTATTAAACGCACCCTTCCGTTTTCATGTCGGTCGCGATGGAGCGGCCAATACCGGGGGTTTTCGCACGCCCAGCGTGATTTTCCGCCGGCCCGCTCATTTTCCAGCGGAGCGCCCCCGCAACACGAGGAATGACCATGCAAAGCACCCTGCTGCTATCCGGCCTTGCCCTGTTTGGCTTCGGACTGACCTGCACCCTGTTGCGACGCGGCAAGTCCCGCACCAAGTCGTTTGCCAGCCGCATGCCCATCGAGCTGGATTTCGACGCGGCCAAAACGCGCGAACAAAACCGTCACTGATCCGAGCACACGAAACCACGGAAGAACCTTCCTCCTCCTTGCCCGTCCTCTCCATTTACGGCATAGATGCGATGGGGGCGCAAAGGCGCGTCCCTCCGCCATTGAGCCCGGAGAGAAGCATGCTACATCTCGATATCGGCGACACGCTGCTGATTCAATGCGCACATTTTGAGGAACGCCACCTGGGCGTATTGGTGGGAAAAGAAGAAGGCCGCCTGCTCGTGGTCTATGCCGACCTGCCCGCGATGGCGGCCAAAGGCCTGCGGAAGCATCCGTTCGTCTCCGTGCGCTACGCCCACGAAAGCACGCTGCTCGGCTTTGACGCACCGCTGCTGGAAAAGCCGAAGAGTTCCGAATCGCTCCTTTTCCTGACCTTTCCAGACAAGACCACGCCCTGCGACCAGCGAAGCGAACGACGCCTGCTGTGCAATTTTCCGTCCCGGATCATCGGCAACGGACTCGACCTGCCCGGCCTCGTGCACGATATTTCCGCCAGCGCGTTCCGCGTGGCCCTGGAAGACGTTTTCCAAGAACACCCCGTTTTCCTCTTCACGGAAAACGACGAGCTTCTCCTTGAATTCCACGTCATCGACCCGGAAATACGCTTTTCCTTCCGCTGCCGCCTGCTGCGCGAATTCATCGCTTCGGGAAAACGCTACGCGGTACTGCTCCTGCATGAAGAGGAAAAAGCGCGCAAGCTGTTGGGGGAATACGTGGAAAGCGTCTTCAGCGGCCCGGTAAGGCCCGATTGCCGCTGACCAGACTCGACGGAAATCAGAAGACGGGCAGCAACGCCGCCTGCCCCGTTCGGGCGAACTGCGCCATGCGCCCGTAATCCGGCGCGGAGCGGGCATCGAACCAGCCGCAGGCTCGATAGTATCGCAAATCCTCGTACCACGCGCGCAGGAACCCCTTGTGCCTCGGAAGACGGGCCCACGCCGTGAACGGATTTTCCAGGACGTTGAGCATGGGCTGAAGCAGCACGGACGGATCCCGGAAACATTCCCAGTCGCACTTCTCGCAGACCTGGCGGCGGTCCAAACGATTCACGTCCAGCTCCCAGAATTTTCCCAGATTCTCTTTTCCGCGATACCCGCATGGGAAGGCATCCAGGCTTCCCGCCTCCACGAAGAAGAAGTCGATTCCCCCACGGCAAGGGAACATCCCCTCGTCCAGCCCCACATGCTGCCGCATCAAGGCCAGAAGCGCGCTGCGCGGGGTGAAGATGCGCAGCCTGTGGCGAAATTCCGGAATGACGTCGAAGAGGGCGCGCAGCATGGCCGCCTTTTCCTCGCGGCTGAAACGTATGAAGCCGTCGGTGGAAGTGGCGGCATACACAGCGCCGTCCCCGGCCTCCTCCGCATCCATGCTCATGGGGTAGCAGGCGTTGACCGTCGTGAAGCCCAACTCCTCCGCAAAAGCGTAAAAGCGCCGGAAGGCCTCGTCGAAAGCCGCCCGGAAGCGTTCCTGCTCGAAAGGCTCGTCCGCATCGGGAACCAGTCCCGCCCCTCCGGTCAGACGGTTGATGCCCAGGTTGGCGGCGGGGTAGAGACCGCGCTCGTGGAACAGGGGCAGAGCCTTGCGCAGGCCCGCCACCATGCCCGGCAGACCCCGGTTGCGTTCATGCAGGGCTGGGTCGGACGAATCCAGGCTGATCCAGAAATTGTTCAGCGCGCTGCCAGCCAGGAGATCGGCAAGCCGTCTGATGCGGTCCATGAAATCGGGGCGGTCGTGATTGCGGAACACAAAACCGTTTGTGCCGGTACGAATGAAGCGGATCCCCACGCTCGCTGCGTGGTTCGCGAGTGCGACGATCTCTTCGGCGTGGAGCAGGGGCTCGCCTCCGGTAAAGGAAACGGAGAACACGCCGCGTTCGGCCATGGCGTCGATCAGCCGCCGCGCCTGATCCGGCTTCATGGTCACGCGCGGTTCGGGATTGGACGTCCGCATGCCGCACTGGGTGCAGGAAGCGTTGCACCGGGTCGTGTACTGGACGACGACCTGGCCCGGAACCCGCTTGCGCGCCAGCCGCAACCATGCCGAGGGGGAAAGGAAGGGCGATCTGCTCATGTTTGCAACAATACGCCCATGCCGCCGCCCCGAATTGAAGGTCAGGTTACGATGGCATGCCGATATCGTTACAACGCATTCATCGGATGCAACGCCCCTTTCAGGGGCAAAGGATGCGGTCTAATCCCGGAAGCGCTCCTGGATGGCCAGGATTTCGTCCAGGTTCGTCAGGAAGAGATCGAGCAACCCCGGATCGAAATGAGTTCCTCGTCCTTCGCGCATGATGGTCAGGGCTTTCTCGTTGGAATAAGGCTGTTTGTAGGGTCTTCGGGTCGTCAGGGCGTCGAAGACGTCGGCAATGGCGCAAATCCTGCCGTGCAGCGGGATATTCTCGCCGGAAAGGCCCCTCGGGTATCCGGAACCGTTCCACTTCTCATGATGGCTGATGGCGATGATCCTGCCCGCCTCGAGATAGGCGGAGGAAGGGGAGTCCAGAATATTGGCCCCGATCAGCGTGTGGGTCTTCATGATCTCCCACTCTTCCGGGGTCAGGGGGCCGGGCTTGAGCAGGATGGAGTCCGGGATGCCGATCTTGCCGATGTCGTGCATGGGGCTGGCGTGCAGAACGAGATCGACCTCCGCACGGTCCAGGCCGTGCTTTTCGGCCAGCAGCGCGGAATAGCGACTCATGCGGTCGATGTGGCGGGCCGTGTCCTCGTCCTTGTATTCGGCCGCCTGGGAAAGCCGCCGCAGCGTCTCCAGGTGAGCGGCCATCTTGGCTTCCTGGGCCTCCTCAAGCTCGCGGGTGCGCTCGGCCACTAGCCGCTCCAGTCCCTCCTGGTAGCGCATGACCTGGTCGTGGTATTCCTTGAGCCGAAGATGGGCGTCGAGACGAATCCGCAGTTCCGTCACGTCCACAGGCTTGGTGATGAAGTCGCTGGCACCCGAACGGACCGCGTCGAGACGGTCGCGCTTGTCCGAGAGAGCCGTGGCCATGACCACGGGCAAATCCTGAAACCCCTGCATGGAGCGGATCTTCTGAACCACTTCAAAGCCGTCCATGTCCGGCATCATCACGTCCAGCAGCACGAGGTCGGCATTCTGAATCATGTCCAGCGCCTTGCGCCCGGAATCGGCAAGAAGAAAATCGTATCCGAA
The DNA here is from genome assembly GCF_000420485.1 of Paucidesulfovibrio longus DSM 6739. Classification (NCBI taxonomy): domain Bacteria; kingdom Pseudomonadati; phylum Thermodesulfobacteriota; class Desulfovibrionia; order Desulfovibrionales; family Desulfovibrionaceae; genus Paucidesulfovibrio; species Paucidesulfovibrio longus. Next base: position 327,148 of record NZ_ATVA01000013.1, read on the forward strand.
GCTCTCCACGAATCCGGACAGTACCTTCAGGTTGATCTCTTCATCATCCACGATGAGAATTGTCTTGCGTCCGCCTTCCGCTGCCATTGCGCACTCCCTTGACTGCCCATGATTTTCGTATTGTTACGAATACCCGTCGAAAGCAGAACAAGTCAAGGACGACGGAGCCGTCAGGTCCGGCCGTTTTCCGGCGGCAGACAAAATTCCGGAACAGACGACACCCGGCCGCGTTCCATGAGAACGACGCCGTCGCTTACGGATTCCAGCCAGTTCCGGTCGTGGCTGACGATGACCAGGCTTGCGCCCCATTCTCTTCGGGCCAGCATGGCGGCGGTCATGATGCGCTCGGCGTTTTCGGGATCAAGGCTGCTTGTGGGCTCGTCCAGCAGCAACACCTTCGGACGCAGCGCCAGCCGCGCGGCCAGGGCCACCCGCTGGGCTTCGCCGCCGGAAAGCTCCCGCCACGATCTGCGCGCGAAGGAATCGGGTTCGAGGCCGACCGTTTCCAGCGCCTCGTTCACCCGCGCCTGAATTTCCACGGAACGAAAACCGCCCCGCACCTTGAGACCGTACCCCACATTGGCCGCGACGGAGCGCAGGAGCAGATACGGTTCCTGGGTCAGCAGCGCCACCTGTCTGCGGATGTTAGGAGTCGCCGGTCCGGCGGGCCTGCCCATGAAATAGAGCACGCCTTTGTCGGGCGCTTCCAGAAAAGCCAGGATGCGCATCAAGGTGCTCTTTCCCGAACCATTGTGGCCGGCCACCCCCAGGATGCCGCCTTCGGGAATGGCCAGCTGCGGCACGTCCAGGGCCACGCGCTCGCCGTAGATGCGGCGCACTCCTTCCAATCGGTAAAGGGGTTCGGTCATCGCTGCGACGACCTCCTCAGCATGACGGCCAGCAGGTTCACGGCGAAGGCGATGAACATGAGCACCAGGCCGAGAGCGACGCCCATGCCGAATTCCCCCTTGCCCGTTTCCAGGGCGATGGCCGTGGTGATGGTCCGGGTGTGCCACTTGATGTTGCCGCCGACCATCATGGAAATGCCTACCTCCGAAACGATGCGCCCATACGCGGCCATGGCCGCGAGCGCCACGGCGAAACGGGCCTCCGCGAGCGTGGTCAGCAGCACCTGGCCCGGGCTTGCCCCCAGCGTCAGCAACGTCTGGCGCAGCCTGCGGTCCTGGCTCTCCACGGCGGTGGCGGTCATGGCCACGACAACGGGCAGTCCGAGCAGAGTCTGGCCCAGGGCGATGCCGCGCATGGTGAAGAGCAGCCCGAAGTCGCCCAGAGGGCCCTGGCGGGTGATGAAGGCGTAGACGAGCAGGCCGATGACCACGGTGGGCAGGCTGAGCAGCGTGTCCACGAGGAGGCGAACGCCCCGCTTGCCGGGAAATTCATAGTAGCCGAGAGCGAAGCCGAGCGGAGCCCCCAGCACCAGGCTCGCCATGATGGACATGGTGGAAACGCCGATGGTCGTGCGGACGGCGGACCACGTCTGCGGGTCCCCCAGCATGAGCAGGCGAAATGCCTCAAGCACTCCTTGCGCGATGAAATCCATAAGCTGCGGCATTCCGGTTTGCGGCACGGGCGTGCCGGATGCGAACACAAAAGGCGGGGGAGCGGTCAGCCGCTCCCCCGTCCGAAAACAACTATATTACTTTGCGTTGGGGGTGAAGAGCTTTTGGTTCAGCATCAGATAATCGCCGATGATCTTCTGTCCCTTTTCGGAGGTCATCCAGTCGGCGAACTTCTCGGCCAGGTCGTGGCGGGCGTTCGGGCAATGCTCCTTGTTCAGCAGCAGGACGCTGTACTGGTTGAAGAGCACGTCGTCGCCTTCCACCAGGACCACCAGCGGCGGATTGCCGTTGTTGGTGTCGGCGTACTTGATGAAGGTGCCGCGGTCGGTCATGGTGTACCCGCCCATCTCCTCGGCGACCTTGATGGTGGCGATCATGCCCTGGCCCGTCTGGACGTACCAGGCTTCCTTGTCGGGCAGCTCCATGCCGGAGGCCTTCCAAAGGGAAATCTCCTTCTTGTTGGTGCCGGAATCATCCCCTCGGCTGATGAACTTCGTTCCGGAACCGGCGATGGTCTTCAGCGCGGCGGCCACCTTCATGCCCTTGACCTTGGCGGGGTCGGCCGCAGGGCCGATGATCACAAAGTCGTTATACATGACCTGACGGCGTTCCGAACCGAAACCGCTTTCGATGAAGGCCTTCTCCGCGGCGGGAGCATGCACCAGCAGAACGTCCACGTCGCAGTTTTCGCCCATCTTGAGAGCCTTGCCCGTGCCGACGGCCGTCCATTTCAGCTCGATGCCGGTGTCCGCCTGGAAAATGGGCGCGAGGTAATCAAGCAGGCCGGTGTTGTCGGTGCTGGTGGTCGTGGCCATCATCAGGGTTTCCGCGCGGGCAACGCCGAGCGTCAGGAGCATCAGCGCCATAACCATCACAATCATACGTACTTGTTTCATTTGCTTCCTCCATATCATGTTTGCTTGAACATATTTTCTACCACTAGCATGGGGATAGCTCAAGTCAACAAGAAAAATTTTCATGACGATTCGACACCGGGCAAAGTACTTTCCAATAATCTACTTGAAACAATTTCGATAATCATTATTATCTAATGTTGAATCTTGAAACGAGGAGCTAAAAATGTACTTCAAGCAAATCACGGTGCCCGGACTGGGCTGCTTTTCTTACGCCATCGGCTGCCCGGGGGCCAAAGCAATGGCCGTTGTCGATCCCAAGCGCGACATTCAGGACTACCTGGACATCTCGCGCGAGGAAGGGATGAAGATCACGCACATCATCGACACGCACGTGCACGCGGACCACGTCAGCGGAGCGCATGAGCTTCGAGCGGCCACGGGGGCCGAAATCATGATGTACGAATCATCTCCCGTGGACTTCCGCTTCAGCAAGGTCGCCGAAGGCCAGCAGCTGGAGATAGGCAACGCGCGAATGGAGTTCATGCATACTCCCGGCCACACGCCGGACGCGCTTTCCGTCCTGGTCACGGACCTCTCCCGCTCCGAAGAGCCCTGGATGATCCTCACCGGAGACGTGCTTTTCGTGGGCGACATAGGCCGTCCCGATCTCGCCGGAAGCGAGGTCATCGAGGATCAGGTCCGCAACCTGCACAACACCCTCTACAACAAGTTCGCGAAACTTCCGGACTATCTGGAGGTCTTTCCCGCCCACGGCATGGGCTCGCTCTGCGGCAAGGGCATGAGCTCCAAGACAAGCTCCACCTTGGGATTCGAGCGCAAGCACAATCCCATGCTCCAGTTCGCCTCCTTCGACGAGTTCCACAAGGCCATGACCGGGGACTACCCGGCCCGGCCCAAGAGCTTCACGCACATCATCAGCACGAACAAGGACGGCGCCCCCCTGCTCGAGTGCTGCCCCCTGGAAAAAGCCTTGCCGCCGGAACGCTTCGCCGAGCGCATCCAGGAAGGCACGCTGGTCATCGACACGCGCGACACGGCGGCCTTCGGCGGATTCCACATTCCCGGTTCGCTGAACATCGGCTTTGAAAAACAGCTCGCCAACTGGGTCGGCATGGTGGTTCCGCCGGATGCGGATCTGCTGCTCGTGGTCGAGGACAAAGACGCCTACGACGCCATGACCACGGAACTGCATCGCATCGGCTACGACCGGATTTTCGGGTACCTCGCAGGCGGCATCAGCGCCTGGCTGCTTTCGGGACGCGATCTTGAAAAGCTGGACCAGTTCTCCGCCTCGGAACTGCGCGGACTCGCCGGCGACAAGAATCTGAACATCGTGGACGTCCGCACTCCGGGAGAAGTCAAGGGCGGCATCATTCCCGGCGCGAAGCACACGCCCCTGACAGAAGTCCTGGAAAAGGGGCTGCCCCTGCCCAAGGAAGCTCGAACCGTGGTCTATTGCGGAAGCGGATACCGCTCCAACATCGCGGCCTCCGCCCTGAAAAAGCAGGGCTACGAAAACGTGCACTCCCTTGCGGGCGGGATCACGGCCTGGACACGGGCGGGCTTCCCCCTGGACTAGGCGAGCGCAGCCCGGACTCCGAACGCGAACCCACTGCGGCGACCGTATCCCGGTCGCCGTTTTTTTTTTGGCGCACCGCAAGAGCACTTATTTATGCATTCGCACCCTAAAGTTTTCTCTCTTGCCCGCCGATAAGAAAAGCGGAGCGGATTTCAATCCCCAACACCGCTTCGGGAGAAACCATGAGCTTCGCCATTTCCGACCACGGCCTTTCCCTGGCCGCCATGCTCCCCCGCCGCAATGAAGGCGTTGCGGATTATTCCGCCATTGATCCCATGGCCAGCGCCTCGGTAGCCGCGTTGAGCGATCCGGCCGCCCAGGCGGTCAAGCAGAACAAGAACGTCGCGGCCGAAGCCGCAGCCCTCGAATCCCAATCCGTCATGGCGCTGATCCCGAATCGGCCAGCCGCGTCCCACGCAAATCTTGCGGCAGTTCACCAAAGCGCCACCGAAGCCAGCCCGGACAGAACGGCCGGAACCGTCACGCGCCGGGCCGTCGAGAGATATCAGGCCGAGGATTTTCCCAAGGCCGGAAACAGTCTCGACCAGACCGCATAGCCATCCAAACGGATCGGCAACGGAAAACCGCCCCCTGATTCTTCAGGAGGCGGTTTTTCGTTGCCGACACGATGCGCCAGCGATTCTATTCGCTGAAAAGCGGCTCCACGCCTTTGCCCGGCTCGGCGAGCAATCCGAGTTCTCTGGCCTGCTTGCGCAATTCCGGAGAAACCCCGCCCTCGCGAACGACATTCCCGGCATCGCCGCCATGATGTTTCAGGGCCGCGCAAAGCAGTTGCAGGCTGTGGAAATCCATCTCGGACACCTCTTCCAGGTCCAGCTGCAACCGGCGGTTGCCCGCCAATCCTTGCAGCAGCGCGGACCGAAGATGCTGCGCATTATCAAGGGTGGCGCTTTGCGGAAACCGCAAAACCGAAGTCTGTTCGTCGCCCAGCAGCACATACGGGCCGAACTCGGCCTGCTTGTCCACCACCTGCACGGCTCCGCTTTCCAGGGCCGTCTCCAGGTTGCGGATGCGCTCCAGGGCCACGCGGGTCACGGTGCTGACCAGATCCGCCTCCAGGATGGTGGCGAAGAGCACGTAAAATGGAATCCGGTTGCCGAAGTCGCCTTCAAGGCTGCCCACGGCCGCGAAATCCAGCTGGCAATCGAGAACGCGGCCGCTTTTCTCCAGATCCGTGAATACCTCAAGCGGATAGGAGTCGCGCAGATGGATGTCGTGAATCAAATCGTATTCGATCAGAAAGATGTTGTTGCCGCCCCGGCGCGCCTGTTCCAGGCTGACGGCGTCCACCGTGAACACGCTGCCGCTGTCCAGCCGGATGTCCGCGCCTGCCGGGGAAGCGGCCTCCGGACTGTCCGGCGAGATCAGCAGGGTCAAAGGCTGGAGCGCCTCGTCTATGGACATGGAATCGCTCTGGTCCACGCTTTCGACAAGGGTCAAAAGACGGTCGAATCCCTTGAGCAGGGTGTCCACCACTTCCTGGGAAGGGTCGAGCTCGTCGCTGCGGATCATGTGCAGCACGTTCTCAAGCTTATGGGCGAGCGTCTTGATGTTGTTGAAGCCGAGCATGCCGGCGCCGCCCTTGATGGAATGCGCCGCGCGGAAAACCGAGTTCACCAGGGAGCCGTCCGCGCCCTTGCCCGCGGCTTCCAGGTCGAGCAGATCCTGTTCGATGTGGGCCAGATGATCTCTGCAATCCTCTACGAAACTGACGACGAGTTCGTCTCCGACATAGGACATGGGTTTCTCCCCTAGGCCCGTCGCACCGTGAAATGGCGGTTCAGACGCATGGTGCTCATCAGGTTGTAGATCGGTTCGGAAGTGTTGATCATGACGAGTTCGCCGCCGAGCTTGGTCAGGCTGTTGTGCGTGGCGACCAGCAGGCCGATGCCCATGGAATCGACCGCTTCCAGCGACGAGCAATCCAAGACGAGTTCCCGTACGCCGCCGTCGATGTAACTTTTAAAGTCGGCACGGTACTCGTCCAGAACCCCTGCGGAAAGGACCTGCCCCATGACGACCTCGCGGCGCGCCTTCTGCTTCGTTGTATCCATGCCCTCCTCCCGAGCCTTATATCGTTTGGTTATACTGATTTCATTACCCCGATCATTGAAACGCACGCCGTCGGAGTAATGCCGGACAATGAAAAGCCCCCGTCCCCCCTCCTCGGTGGGCGGCGGCGGAGACCAGTCATGCTGTTTCCAGTCCCAGCCCGGTCCTTCGTCCCGGACCCGCAACATCAGGCTCTCGGAGCCGCATTCCACAAGGATCCGAACCTGCTTGTCCTGCGCGCGGTCCGAGCCGTGCAGCACGGCATTGCACACCGCCTCCCGAAGCATCAGGGTGATGTCGAATTCCAGGTCGGCCAATCCGGCGTCCGCGAGAAAAGCGGCGATATCGTCGCACAGGCGGTCAATGTAGCCGACATCCGCACTCATGACCACCTGAAGACGATCCTTGCCCCCTGACCTGGAGTACATCTCAGACCTCCACCGTCAGGACCAGGACGTCGTCCTCAGGAATGGAAAAACCGTAGATTTCCGCGACGATTCCCTCGGCCGCCTCTTTCAGGGGCAGGCTGCGGCCGCTTGAGAAGAGCTTGAGCAGATTCTCCTGCGCCAGGCTGACTCCCTTGGATTCCACAAGACCGTCGGTGTAGAGGACGAGACGGTCGCCCGCAGACACGGGAAGTTCCAGCTCTCCGAGTTCGATCTCGGAAAAGACGCCCATGATGTCGCCCTCGCCCTGGAGAAAGAATGGGGCGTCGTCGGCGGGCAGGATGACCGGAGCGGGATGCCCGGCAAGGGCGATGTCCAGCATTCCGCGGGCGCGGTCGAGCACCGCATAGGCGGCGGTGAGAAATTTTTCCGGAAGGGTGATGCCCCGGAGCACTTCGTTGATCTGGCGCAGGGTCTGGGCCGCCGAATATTCGGGGCGCGCGTTCTGCCGGAAAAGGGCCTTGAGGGAAGACGTCAGAAACGAAGCGCCCAGGTCGTGACCGCTGACATCCGCGACAAGATACCCGATGCGCCCCTCGCCGAGGTCCACCACGTCGTAAAAATCCCCCCCGGCTTCCTGCGTGGGGATGTAGGCCACGGAAAAATTGGCCTGGGGCAGTTCTTCCGGGCCCACCAGCATGGCCCGCTGGGCCTGCTTGACCTGGCCGAGCCGTTGCGACTGGCTTTCGATGATCCGCTCCCGCTTGCGGGAAAAGCCGAGATGGCTTCGAATCCTGGCCAAGACCTCAGGTCCGTGAAACGGCTTGGCGATGTAGTCGACGGCCCCAAGGCTCAAGCCTTCAATTTTATTGTCGACCCGGTCGAGGCAGGACAGAAAGATCACGGGGATTCCCGATGTGGCTGGATTTTCTTGCAATATCCTGCATGTTTCCAGACCGGACTCCCCGGGCATCATGATATCGAGCAGAATCAGGTCCGGAGGTTGCCTGTCCACGGACTCGCGAGCCTCTTCCCCGCTGTTGGCGGAAACGACATCGAAGCCCGCGCTCTTCAAAAGTCCTTGCAAAACAAGAATATTTACTGGCTCGTCGTCAACGACCAGAATGCGCTGCTTTGTCGGCATTATTCTTCCTCATGCGCTCACAACGTACTAAAATCAGACTATTCTCCATCGCAGTTTTTGCACCAAAGGACAAGTCCGGCAGGACCGGGTTTGCGTCACATATTCATAACAAAAAACTTGAGAATAATTATCAGATAGTTAGGAGGCCTCATTTATATCCCTGCGAAAACATGTCGGTTTCTTGATTTGACAATCTGCCCGCTCAAACATAGTCTCCACATGTCAAAAGCTAAACCCGTCGCAAGGCGGGGACGGAAAGTCATGGGTCTCTTCCGAGATTGCCAGACCGCACAACCCAGGCAAGGTTTCCGTTTCCCTGATCAATCATGATGAGCGGAAAGGTGGCCACTGGAGGACTTTGAAAATGAGCAAGCCGAACGAAGCCGCGGAAGCCTGGGACGAGTATGTGCGGACCAGCGGAATGCCGAAGTGCGCCTTTTCGACGCGAAAGATCATCAAGATAGGCACCGGGACCACCACCCAGAAGAAGGAATCCAAGATTCTCTGGATCGGCAAGCAGATTGGCGACGACCTTTTTGAAGTCCAGCGGGTCAACAATCACTTGGCCCCCTCCGGCGATGTCTCGGTTATTTCTTCTGCGCAGTTCTTCAAGGATTTCCACCCCGAGGTGGACATCTTCAACACGAAGATCATGCCGGTTCTGCGCAAGATACAAACCGCCGTGGAACGCGGCGACAGCCATCGTCAGCGCGGAGAACCCTATTCCGCCGAGTTCGAATACAACATCGCGCTGGACCTCGACGAGAAGTGCGTTCGCGCGCTTTTCGGCCTGGGGCTCGTGTATCTCGCGCGCAACGAGACGGACAAGGCGCGCCTCGTGTTTACGGAACTCGTGGCCATCAATGCCGCCTTCGCCCCGGAACACAAGCACCTCTTCAACGAATTCGGAATCCAGATGCGCAAGAAGGGCATGTTCGACGAAGCATTGGCCTACTTCCAACGCGGGCTGGAATTCGATTCCACGGATGAGAACCTTTATTTCAACCTCGCACGGGCAAGCTTCGAAAAGGGCGACTACCAGGCCTGCGTGTCCAACCTCGCCGCCAGCCTGGACCTGAACGCGTCTGCGGAAGAAGCACGCGAATTTGCCCGCTACCTCGTCATCCATGTGGAAAAGATCATGCAGGAAGCCCAGTTGGACCGCTCGGAACTGGCTGCCCCCCTGCTCAAGGCCGTCTCCGAAATCGGCAAGGTCGTGGAGCGCCCCGTGCAAAAGCAAAAGCAGGAGCGGAGCCGTTCCCGCGGGGAAAAGCTGCTCCACTACGACCGCCGTACCGGCCACGTGGACGTCATCAACTGAATCCGGCACTTGCGTTTGCATGTTCTGAACTGTATCGGTGTTTCGGGAGCACCGAGAGTACATGCAATTGAAAGTCATCATATCCGGAACGTTCCACGCGATCGCCCTGCTGCACCTGACCCGCCCCGCCATCAAAAGGCTTCAACAGCAACGCGGCGAGAGCTGGCGGACCCACCTCGGTCTCATGGCGGTCGGTCCCAACCGCAAAAGGCTGCTGCGCGATTTCCTCCAAGACGGCGGCTACACCCCCAAGGTCAACGTCCTGCGACAAGGCATGCACTTGCAGGCCAAGCATTTCGGCATTGAAATCCTGGCCAACGACTGCGAGGAGTCGCCCGAACAGATCAATTCGAAACAGGCTGAAATCCAACTGCTTCCCTTGCTCAAGGGATTCGGCGAGGACGATCTGCTCGGCGTCTTCCAGCTCCAGGCGGACGCCTCCCTGACTTGCGCATGGGAGATCGATACTCCCTTTTCCGGAGAATCGCTCCAGCTCCAGCTTGAAAATTTCGGCCGCGTCCTCAACGTGGAGGAACGCTACGACATCATCCACGGCCTTACATATGCGGACGCCCAGCCTGCGACCCGGCAGCTCGAAAACTTCGGCAAGTCGCGCATGCTGAAACATATCTTCCATGTCCCCCGCTCTTCCTGAGCCGCCTTCACGTTCTCGACTTTTCGCTTGATTCGCGTATAGATACTATTACCCGCCAATTCTCCACCATCCCAGCGGGCAAAGGGAGGAACGCCGTGCCTTGTGCCGGTCATTTGGCATCACGGTCCGCGCAAACGCCGCAACGATGCTCTGCGGCCAGCCGCCAGCGAGCCTTCATGCTCATGCTGTGGGCCGGGATGTGCATTGCTCTTGTCCTGCCCTGCCTCCTTCCTCCGGACGCCGCCGCGAAACCGCAACGGACCTACCTTTTCCGGGGCGACGAAGATTACCCTCCCTATGAATACATGCAGAACGGAGTTCCCACGGGATTCAACGTGGAACTGCTGCAGACGGTCGCCAGGATCATGAACCTGGACATCCGCATCGAGCTCGGCCCCTGGAGCGAGGTCCGCAGCCAGCTTGAAGCTGGGAAAATCGACGGCATGACCGGAATGTACTATTCGCCGGAGCGCGACCAAAACATTGATTTTTCTCCGCCGTTCATCCGCACCTACCACTCCATCTTCACCCGCTCGGAATCGGGATTAAGCGACCTGGACAGCCTCGTCGGCAAAGACATCCTGGTGCAGCGCGGCGACATCATGCACGATTTCGCCCTGAAGCGGTTCCCGAACTCCAACGTCGTGGCCGTGGAAACCCAGGCCGAAGCCATGCGGCTGCTGACCATGGGCTACTTCGACGCCGCGCTGCTGGCGACGATCCAGGGCCTCTACAATGTGGAGAAGCTCGGACTGGAAAACATCATCACGGTGGGAAGTCCGATCGAGCCGCGCGACTACTGTTTCGCAGTGCCCGAGGGGAGAGACGAGCTGCTTTCCAGCCTGAGCGAGGGGCTGGCCATCGCCCGGCAGACCGGAGCCTACAGAAAGCTCTACGACAAATGGTTCGGACGCTTCAATCCTCCGTCCTTCATCGAGAAATGGGGCGATGAAATCCTCGTCGCCCTGGCCGTCTGCCTTGGTTTCCTCGCCTGGGCCCTGGCCTGGAGCTGGTTCCTGCGCCGCACCGTGGACGAGCGGACCTCCGAATTGAGGCATGAGCTCGCAGAGCGGGAGACGGTCGAAAACGCATTGGAGAAAAGCGAACAGCGCTACAGAAGACTCGTGGAAAACGCGGGCGACGCCTTCTTCCTGCTGGACGGGAGCGGCATCATTCGCGACGTGAACCAGACGGCGTGCGACAGCCTGGGCTACGACCGCTCCGAACTCATCGGGCATACGGCCTCGCAAATCGCGCCGGATTACCAGGCTGCCCGGAACGATCGCCTCTTCGAGCAACTTCGCGTCAAGCCGGCCACCTTCCGGACGCGGCTCCTTTGCAAGGACAAACGCACCCTGCCCGTCGAAGTCCGGCTCGCGGCCTTTTCCGAGGGGAATCAGCGCTACTTTTTCGGAATCGTCCGGGACATCACGTCCAGACTTCAGATGGAATCGGACCTGGTCCGGGCCAAGGAGGAAGCCGAAAACGCGGACCAGGCCAAGAGCCGCTTTCTCGCCAACATGAGCCACGAAATCCGTACGCCCCTGAACGGGATGCTCGGCATGCTCCAGCTCATGGAGGACACCTCCCTGACCAAGGAACAGCGGCTCTACGCGCACGAGGCCATCCAATCCTGCAATCGGCTGACGCAACTGCTCGGCGACATTCTCGACATCTCGCGCATCGAGTCCAAAAAGATGCAGATCCGCAACGAGCCCTTCAGCCTCGCCGAGGAATTCAAAACCCTCTCCACGCTGTTCGAGCCATCGGCCCGGCAAAAGGGACTCCGGCTGATTTTCCACATTGATCCGGAAATTCCCCCCGCGCTCATGGGCGACCCGTCGAGATTGCAGCAGATATTCAGCAATCTGATCGGGAACGCCCTGAAATACACCGACGCCGGCACCGTCTCCGTGCAGGCGACGCTGGCGGGAAGCGAACAAGGGAAGGCCTGCGACATCCTCTTCACCGTGGAGGACACCGGAACGGGCATCGGGCAGGATGCCCTGCAACACCTTTTCGAACCGTTCATGCAGGAGGACAACAGCTATACCCGGCGCTACCAGGGAGCGGGACTCGGTCTTTCCATCGTCAAGCGGCTTGTGGACCTCATGCAGGGAAGCGTGGACGTGGAAAGCACGCCGGGAAAGGGATCGAAATTTTCCGTCCGACTGCCCTTGGCCGTCAGCGAAACGGGCATAAAACCAACCGCCCCGGACAAAACGGATTCGGCAGGCCTGGACATGGAGGGGCTGCGAGTTCTCGTGGCCGAAGACGACCGCGTCAACCTGCTTTCCATCACCCGCTTTCTGGAAAAACACGGCATGATCGTCACAAGCGCAGGTAACGGCGAAGAGGCCCTGGAACTCCTGCGCAACAATCGTTTCGACATCGTCTTCATGGACATTCAGATGCCGGTTCTGGACGGTCTCGAAGCCACCATAAGAATCCGCACGCTCCCGGAGTTCAAGGAGGTGGCCGACATTCCCATCATCGCCCTGACAGCCTACGCCCTGCGGGGGGACAGGGAAGAATTCCTGGCGCAGGGCATGAGCGGATATCTTTCCAAGCCGGTGGAATTGGACGCCCTCGCCAAGCTGCTTTCCGGCATTTTTGCGGAAACCGCCCTTGCCAAACGGAAACAGGACGGTCAACCGCGCAAGGATGATTCTCCCGCATCCCCGGCATGAAGAAAAGAGTCCTCCTTTGCCGCGGCGCGGTTCCACGCCTCCAGTCCGGAAAGCGCGGAAATAGCCGGACGGGAAGCAGCGCCGGAGAATCCCACGCTCCGGGCTCACGACCAAAACGGCTTGCGCCGAGCAACATGGGCAGCTAGACTTTTGCGTGCGGTTTCCAGCCGGGAAGCAACCGAAGTGCCGCGGAAGCAGCGGAGAGAAGGATACGGGATGAGGATCAAAGGACAGAAAAAACGTTACGAGGATTACGGGACAAAGAAAGAGGGAGTCGACCTTTCGATCAACTCCCTCTGTGTTCTTGGTGGGTCACCAAGGAATCGAACCTTGAACCTCCGGATTAAGAGTCCGCTGCTCTGCCAATTGAGCTAGTGACCCGAAGCGCGGTGCGTTTCGCCCCGACGGGAGAGGTATCTATCCAGCAGGGTCTGAATTGTCAACCACAAATGTCACCTTTTTTCACGATTAATATTATGATTAAAAAACAAATAGTTACAGCGGCACTTATTCTCCTCGCCTGCTTCGCCGCACTGCCTGCGCAAGCCCAATTCATAGCGCCGGACGAACCCTTCGATATATCCTTCGACGTATATCGACTGTCCCCGACGCCGGGAGTGAACGAAAAAGACGCTCTTCTGGTCGTGCTCACCCTGGCGCCGAAAGATGGCTGGTACGCCTATGCGGCGGACCACCCCGGTCCCGTGGGCAGGCCCCCCGTGATCAAGGCCGAAGTCATTCCGGGCGGCGAAGCCGTGGTGCCGTATTTCCCTCCGGGAACCGACAAGCCCGATCCTTTTGACCCGACGCGGACCATGCGCGTCTACACCGGTCCCACGCCCCTGTTCCTCCCGCTGCCCTCCGGACTTGTCGCCCCGGCAAGACTGAAGCTTCGGCTCGGCTTGGCCCTCTGCCTGGACAACAAATGCCGCGAGACCTCGGTGGAGCTGGTCTATCCGTTCACGATCTCGGACCCGGCGACGCTGCCCGCCGCCGAGGATCAATCCTGGTGGCCCGACTTCATGGCCGCCGTGAAGCTCGGACCCCAGGTGCCGGGAAGAATGGCGCAGCCGACCTTCCAGCCAGCCTTTACCCCGGCGCAGACCGCTCCCGAAGGCTGGGATTTCTCGCCCCGCGCAGCCTCGCCCGGCATGGAGGTCACTGGTCTGCTGACGGCGATTCTTTTCGGTCTGCTCGCAGGGCTGATACTCAACGCCATGCCCTGCGTGCTGCCGGTTGTCAGCCTCAAGCTTTCAGGCCTTTTGACCGGGGGAGGCCTCTCCGCCCCGGAAAAGAGGCGTGCCTTCCGTGAACACAACATCTTCTTCAGCCTGGGGATTCTGAGCTGGTTCGGCTTTCTCGCCATCCTGCTGGCCGCGTCCGGCATGGCCTGGGGCGAAATCTTCCAAACCCCGCTGCTGGTCGCGCTGCTCGCCGCCCTGGTCCTGGCCATGGCCCTGAGCCTCTTCGGCGTCTTCAACCTCCCGGTGATCGACCTCAAGCTGGACACCAAGACCAAAAATCCCGCGGCCCAGGCGTTCTTCACGGGCGTTCTGGCCACCCTGCTCGCTACGCCTTGCAGCGGTCCGTTTCTGGGCGGGGTGCTCGGCTGGGCGCTGCTGCGTCCCGCCTACGAAGTGGCCCTGGTCTTCCTGGCCGTGGGGCTGGGCATGAGCCTGCCGTATCTCGCCATGGCCGCGTTGCCCGGCCTTTCGCGCCACTTCCCCAGGCCCGGCGCCTGGACCTTGTATGTGGAACGCGCCGCAGGATTCTTTCTGCTCGCCACGGCGGGCTATCTTGTCAACATTCTGCCGGATGCGTATCTTTCAAGAGCGCTCGCGCTGCTCTGGACCATCGCACTGGCTTGCTGGTTCTGGGGGCTGGCCGGACCGGAAGCCTCGGATCGCAAACGGATTGTCATGCGCCTTTTGGCGCTGGTTCTGGTCGCGGGTGCGCTGCTCTGGCTTCTGCTGCCGCGCAGCGCGGGATTCGCCTGGGAAGAGTTTCGCGCGGACAGGCTGCGCGACAGGATCGGCCAGGATCTCATCGTTGCCGACTTCACGGCCGACTGGTGCCCCACCTGCAAATTCCTGGAGCAGACGGTGCTCGCGGACAAGAACGTGCGCGACTGGGCGAGCCGACACGACGCCGTGTTCGTGCGGGTGGACCTCACGGACGACGATCCCGAGGCAGAAGCGCTTTTGCGGGCTCTGGGAAGCCGCTCCATCCCGCTTCTGGCGATCTTCCCCAGAGGCGAGGACGCGAAGAGGCCCATCGTGCTGCGCGACCTCTTCAGCGCCCGCCAGGTGGAGGCAGCCCTTGTCCAGGCCGGAGCACGCTGACCACAACCCAACATTTCAAAACCAATCGGCGGCCTTATCGCCGCGAGGAGAAAACATATGCTCAACTTCCAATTCTTCATGCCGACCAAGCTTCTCTTCGGTCCCGGCTCCCTTGACCGTCTTGCCGACACGCCGAACCTGCCCAAGGGCGACAAAGCCATGATCGTGATCGGCTCCTCCGGGGCCATGATTCAGAACGGCTACCTCGCCCGCGTCCAGGGACTGCTCGCCGAGCGCGGCGTGCGCAGCGTGGTCTTCGACAAGGTCCGCCCCAACCCTGAATCCGACATGGTCGAGGAAGCGGCGGGCACCTGCCGCAAGCTCGGCGTGGACTTCCTTGTCGGCCTCGGCGGCGGCAGTTCCATCGACACGGCCAAATCCGCCGCCCTGCTCGCCGCCAACGAAGGCTCCTACTGGGACTACATGCAAGGCGGCAGCGGAGGCAAAAAAACGCCGGAGCATCCCGCGCTGCCCGTGGTCGCCATTCCCACCACGGCGGGCACCGGCACCGAGGCCGATCCCTGGACCGTTATCACCAAGAGCGGCTCCAAAGAAAAAATCGGATTCGGCAACGACTCCACGTACCCGGCCCTCTCCATCGTGGATCCCAATCTGATGGTTTCGCTGTCGCCGCGCCAGACCGCATTCACGGGAATGGACGCGTTTTTCCACGCGGTGGAGTCCTACCTGAACACCACCCGCTCGCCCATGAACGACATGCTCGCCATGGAGGCCGTGAACCTCATCGGCCAATACCTGCCCGCCGCCGTGAATAACGGCTCCGACATGGAAGCGCGCACGGCCCTGGCCTGGGCGAGTACGGCCGCGGGCATCTGCGAGTCCATCGGCGGCTGCATCTCGCACCATTCCATGGAGCACGCCCTGAGCGGCTTCAACCCGGACCTGCCCCACGGCGCGGGGCTGGTGCTGCTTTCCGTGCCCTATTTCTCCCGCCTGGGAGAACTCGCGCCGGAACGCTTCTCGGACCTGGCGCTCGCCCTGGGAGCCGAAGAAGCGATGGATCTGCCCGAATCCGAAGGCCCGCGCCTGTTCAGGGAGCAACTCGGCGCACTTATTGAGACGGTCGGCCTCGGCGAGGAAAAGCTCTCCGACTACGGATTCAGCGTGGAGCAGGCCGACGCCCTGGCAGAAAACGCCTTCGAGAACATGGGCGCGCTCTTCGACGTCACCCCGGCCGTGCTGACGCGCCGCGACGTGGCCGCCATTTTTGAATCGGCCATCCGGGGGTGAGCCCTTCCCAAAGCCGACCCGGCTGAAATCGCGCAACAAAAAGCCGAATCGCCTTGACGATTCGGCTTTTCTCTATTTATCATTTTCGAAGATTCAGCGCACATCCCTGGAGGCTGCATGCACCGACTCAGCGAGCTGCATCCGGAACTCTCAGAATTCTTGGAAAACAAGGATTATACGGATCACAAAAACGCGCGCTCGGACAAGAGCCTGCGCGCCGTGGTCACGGAGATGTTCACCTACTGCCCGGCATGGCTTCGAGGCTTCTACCGCATTCGCGGCCTGCTGGCCCGGCTTCTCGGCCTGCGCCACGATCAGGAGCTCTCCGCCGGAGACGTCAGCCCGGAAGCCATCTCCATGTCGCCCGGCGGGAAGGTGCGCTTTTTCAACGTTGTTTCCGCCCGCGAAAACACGTGGTGGGTCGGCGAAATCAACGACGCGCATCTATCGGCCTGGGTCGTTGTCGTCCGAGAACCCTCGGCCGCCGGTCCGGCCCTTTTCCATGTCGCCACCAGCGTGCGCCATCGCCATTGGATCGGCCCGCTGTATTTCAACCTGATCCGGCCCTTCCATCATTTCATCGTCGCGTCCATGCTGCGCCGCGCAGTGCGCGCGGCATGACGCCCCGGCCCGTTTCCACCCCAACCCGCACCGCAGAGGTTGAGCCGTGTCCGACAAGCTCCGCGAACTGACCCGAAAACGCAAGGCGGCCCATTCCCGCCTCCTGAAGCTGGAATCACGCACCTACGCCGCTTTCCTGGATATGGAACAGGCGACCTACTCCGACGGCGCGCTCCCCAAGAAGCACAAGGAACTCATCGCCGTGGGAATCTCCGTGGTCATAGACTGCGAATCCTGCATGCAGTGGCACATCGAGCAGGCCGCAGCAGCGGGCGCCACGGAGCGGGAGGTGCTCGAAGCCGTGGAGGTCGGCATGGAGATGGGCGGCGGCCCGGCAACGGTTTCGGCCCGGTTCGCCCTGGAAGTCATGCGGGAAGTCTTCGACGGAAAATCGCGAGCCTGAAATCCAGACCGCCGAACGCCCCGCCTTCCGGATCGCGGACAACGGGGCGTTCGCGCGCGCAAGGCGCATCGCGTCAGCGGAAAAAATTACTCCACGCAGACCATCTCGAAGCGGTCGCCCGTGATGCAGGCCGCGCCCTGCGGCGTGACCTCGAACGTGTTCTCCACGCCGACCATGCCCACGCCGGGCACGCCCTGCTTGGGTTCGAGGGCCAGGACCATGCCGACTTCGAGCGGCCTGTCGAAGCCCTTGGCGATGACGGGATATCCGTCGATGGTCAGCCCGATGCCGTGTCCCACGAACGGAACCTGATTGTCGCCAATGCCCATGAATCCTTCGGCCATGCCCGCCTTCGTCGCCATCTCCAGACAGCCCGCATACAGCTGCGAAGGCAGTGCGCCCGGCACCATGCTCTCGGCCAGCCAGGCCTGGACGTCCATGCAGAAGGAATGCGCCGAACGCACCGCGTCCGGAATGGAGGCATCCGTTCCGGCCCAGTAGACCTGGGTCTTGTCCGTGGCGTAGCCTTCGAGGGAGAAGCCCACGTCGCAGGCCAGGGGCTGGCCCATCCGCCAGACATTCCCCGCGCTCCCCATGTACGGGATGGCCGGGTGCTCGCCCTGCACGCCGAGCGGGCCGTTGAACGCGCTGGAATAATTGCCTGATTCCCCTGCGGAGACATGGCCCAGGAAAATTTCCTCGCCAAAGGAGCCCATGCGCATCACGCCCATGTGTCCCCTGGAATAAAAGACCTCCCAAATCCGATGCGAGATTTCCCGCTCGCTCATGCCGGGCCGGATGACCGTTGGCAGCAATTCGTGCAGGCATTCGTGATGCAACGCCCCGCAACGCCGCATGATCCCAAGTTCCCACTCGGATTTGAAGCTGCGGGCAAGTCCGAGCGCCATGTCTCCGGGGACGAATCTCTTTCCCTTGAGCTTGGCGCGCAGCAACTCGCCGAGCTGCATGGTCAGCCCCCCGGTCTCCACGGCCAGGGTCTCGGGCAGCGGGCTGCCCGCCTCGGCGGCGAGCGCTTCGAGCTGGCCGTAGGACTTGAAGGCCACCTTCCGGCGCACGGCGCTCTCGATCCCGGCGCGCTCCAGCCCCTTGCGGCAGAAGAGCACGGGCTCACCCTCCAGCGGCAGCCAGAAAACCCCCATGCCGAGCGTCCCGGAAAGGTAATAGATGTTCACGCGGGAAAAGGCCAAGAGGCCGCCCGCTTCCGGCGCGGTTTCGCGCAGCATGGCGCGGCACTTTTGCCAGCGCGTGGACAGTTCGGACTCCGGAATGAGATACTCGGCATGGGACATGGCAGGCTCCGACAGGGTTTCGGGCTAGGCAACGCTGTTCAATTGCGGTAGGGAGGTGCACGGAACAACGAGGTACAATCATGCTGCACGACACCAAGGAGCTAACCGCCCTGCTCGGACAGGTCAAGTCCATCGCCGTGGTCGGCGCCGTGGACAAGCCAGGCCGTCCGGTGGACATGGTGGGACGCTACCTCATCGAGGCGGGATTCGACGTGATCCCGGTGCACCCCAAGCGCACCGGCGTCTGGGGCCTGACCACCTATCCCGCCCTTTCCGCGATTCCCGTTCCCGTGGATCTCGTGGACCTTTTTCGCGCGCCGGAGCACTGCCCGGCGCATGCCGAGGAAACCCTGGCCATGAACCCCAGGCCCCGCTGCTTCTGGATGCAGTCCGGCATCGCCAGTCCGGCGGCCCGGAGCATTCTCGCCGACTCCGGCATCCTCGTGGTCGAGGATCTCTGCCTGAAGGTCTTCCACCAGCAGCACATACGGGGCGGCCTGTGAGCCTCGCCTTTGAATGCCGCATGTGCGGCCACTGCTGCCACGGCGAGGGAGGCATCGTCATGAGCCCCCGCGACCAGGAACGCCTGGCTGCGCACCTCGGCATCGAGGTAGCCGCCCTTCTCAGCGAATACGCTCGCCCAGGTTCGGGCAAGCCCAGCCTGCGCACCGGCGAAGACGGCTACTGCGTGTTCTTCGCCGAGGGACAGGGCTGCACGGTGCACCCCGGACGCCCGGACATCTGCCGTGCCTGGCCCTATTTCCGGGGCAACCTCATCGACTCGACCAGTTGGGAAATGATCCAGGACTATTGTCCGGGGGTGAATCCTGCGGCGGGCCACGCGGAATTCGTCCGCCAGGGCCGGGAGTATCTGCGCGCGCACGGACTGCTGCGCGACGACCCGGCCGTGGACCCCAACGCCTTGATCCTGGACCGGGATTGACGGGAGCCGTCGGGCATGAACGTTCGGGACTGCTACCGCATTCTGAAGGTGCAACAAGGAGCCGGGCTCGACGAAGTCAAGTCCGCCTTTCGCAAGCAGGCCTTCCAGCTTCACCCGGATCTGAACCCCGGCCAGGACGCCGCCCGCAAATTCCGGGAACTCAACGAGGCGTATGTCCTGCTCACGAGGACGCTGAAGCAGGAACCGCCCAAAAGCGGGCGCACGGGCAAAGGGCCGCAAGGCAAGACAGGACCGGAACCCCGCGCGGACCGCGCCGAGGCGGCAGGCGCCTACGAACGCCAGAGCCGCAGCGGGGCCGGACAGCGCCCCGGAACGGATGCGGGACACAAAAAACCCCGCAACGACTCGGACACGGGACGCGGAGCGTTTCACTACAAGGAAGAAGAAGTCCTCAGCGACCTGCTCAAGGATCCCTTCGCCCGCAAGGTCTTCGAAGACATCTACCAGCAGATACGCACTTCCCAGCCCGCCAGGCGACCGGAAAAGGTCTCGCGCCGCAGCATCCAACTGGACTGGGGCGGCCGAAAATTCAACCTCGACCTCAGCCGCGGCCTGAAGACGCGGATCAAGGACTGGCTGCGCCACCAGCTCGACGACGAACAGACGCTGACCTTTCCCGCGCACCTTCTCATTCCCGGACGACTCATCCGCATCGACGTCAGTTCGCGCTTTTCCAAGCCGAAGACCATCGAGGTCCGGCTTCCATCCGACTTTGCCATCGGCAAGCCTATTCGTCTCAAAGGGCTGGGACGCCAACTCGGCCCCTACAAAGGGGATCTCTACCTTCGCATTGCCGCAAAATAAGCCCGGAATCATCGCCGGAGCCACGGCTTCTCCTCTTCACGCCTTTTTTCCTGTTTTCGAAACCCCTCCCGGACGGCTTCCCCCCCCTTGAACTTCCCGCGATATTCTACTAGTCGCAGAAAGCATCAAAGGAGGAGTTGCAGGAATGCTCGCCATCTTCGACTACAATGCTGGAAACCAGACCAGCGTGCGCAGGGCACTGGACGCCATCGGCATCCCGAACAAGATCACCAACGATCCGGACGAGCTTCAAAGAGCGACCGGAATCATCTTCCCCGGAGTGGGCGCCGCAGGGCAAGCCATGGACGAACTCACCTCCGGCGGCCTGGACGAAGCGCTCAAGGCGCTGATTTGGCAAGAAAAGCCAGTTCTCGGCATTTGCGTCGGCTGCCAGATTCTTCTCGACTACAGCGAGGAGAACAACACCAAGGCGCTGGCCGTGATTCCGGGAGAATGCCGCCTCTTCAACCCTTCCTGGACGGATTACGAAGGCATGCCCATCCGCGTTCCCCACATGGGCTGGAACACGGTCGAGCTGGTCCGGGAGTGCGAGCTGTTCAAGGGCATTGAGCCCGACGCCAATTTTTATTTCGTGCACAGCTATTACCCGGCGCCCAAGGAAGAATTCGTCCTCGGCAACACCATCTACGGTCGGCCGTTCTGCTCCGTGCACGGCCGCCGGGGCCTCTGGGCCGTGCAGTTCCACCCGGAAAAAAGCGGGAGGCCCGGTCTGAAGCTCCTGCAAAACTTCCACGACTACTGCCGGGAGGTGGAAGATGCTTAGTAAGCGCGTGATCCCCTGCCTCGACGTGCGCAACGGCCGATTGACCAAGGGCGTCAAGTTCCAGGGCAACGTCGACATCGGCGATCCCGTGGAGACGGCCAAGCGCTACTATGAGGAAGGCGCGGACGAGATCGTCTTCTACGACATCACGGCCAGTTCCGAAGGGCGCGGCATCTTCCTCGACGTGGTCGAGGAAGTGGCCAAGCAGATCTTCATCCCCTTTTCCGTGGGCGGGGGCATCAACTCCGTGGAAGACATGCGCGCGGTGCTGCGGGCCGGAGCCGAAAAGGTCTCGGTCAACTCCGGCGCGGTCAAGAACCCGGACATCATCAGCCAGGGCGCGGTCCAGTTCGGATCGCAGTGCGTGGTGCTCGGCATGGACGTGAAACGCGTGGACAAGTCCGAGGACATTCCTTCGGGCTTCGAAGTGGTCATCCACGGCGGCCGCAAGCACATGGGCATGGACGCCATCGAATGGGCCAAGACCGCCGAGGCCCTGGGAGCCGGAGAGATCTGCCTCAATTCCATTGACGCGGACGGCACCAAGGACGGCTACGACCTGGAGCTGACCAGCCTGGTGGTCGAGGCCGTATCCATCCCGGTCATCGCTTCCGGCGGCGCAGGCCACCCCCAGCACATGGTCGACGCGGTGACCAAAGGCAAGGCTTCGGCCGCGCTGATCGCCTCCATCGTGCACTATGGGGAGTGGAGCGTCCCGGAGATCAAGAAATTCATGCACGACCAGGGCGTGCGTACCCGCATGGTCTGGTAGCGACCGAAACCTGCGCGCACGACAAGGGCGGCCCTCCGAACCGGAGAGCCGCCCTTTTTCACGCGGGAGCATGCCGTGCGTCAGCGCAGTTCGAAACGGGCCAACTCGGCCTGCCCGCGCATGGGCGAAAGCTCCTTGTTGGCCAGCGCGGTCATGCGCGCGGCAAAGACCTCGTTGCCCTCCGCAGTGCCCAGCCCGTCGAAGCGCTCGATGGACAGCGCTTCCAGAAGCACCATGGCGAAATCGTTCTTGTGGCTGCGGAACCAGGCCGTTCCCTCTTCGTTCGGGAACGAGACGAGATATTCCAGCCGGGCGAAACCGCCCACGGAGCGGTGCAGATTGCCGAGCACCACGAGAGCCTCCCGGCGATACGGTTCGGCTTTCGCCGAGTCGGGAGCGGGCGCGTTCTTCGGGGCGCAGGCTCCGAGCAGAAGCAACCCGGCAAGCAGGAAAAGGCACGCTGTTTTTTTCATGTGCAAAGGATACCCGGAGCGGAACGGACGGTAAAGGTCTATTCGCGGGGAACGGCGTTCGACGGAATTCGGCAAAAGCTCAGACGAGCCACCCCAGGAGCCAAAGCACGCCCATGCCCGTGAGGATGGTCCAGAGCAGGTTCTTGAACCTCCAGGCCACCAGGGCGGCGGCCACGGCGGCAAGGATGCGGTGGTTGCCGAGGGAAAGGTCCATGACCCCTTCGGGCCGGAGGATGGCTGGAAATACCAGGGCGGAAAGCACGGCCGGCGGGACGTAGCGCAGCCCTCGCATCAGCCATGAAGGCATGTCGCGCTTGCCGAAGACGAGGATGAAGGAAAGACGTTCGCATACGGTGACCAGGCCGCAGGCCAGGAACAGCAGCCAGAGCGAGAGGCCGCTGAATCCGCCCAGGCCGGAAACCGCCGTGTTCGCTTCCGCGGCGTTCATGCTTCTGCCTTCTTGCGGACTTCCGCCAGCAGGCCCGCGCCGATTCCGGCAAAGGCTCCCGCCATGAGGCCCAGGTTGTAGGGCAACGACGCCGCGAACACGGCCACCACGCCGCCCACGACGGCTGCCACGGCGCAGGGACGGTCGCGCAGCGCGGGGAATATCAAGGCCAGAAAACAAAGCGGCACCGCGAATTCCAGCTCCCAGGAAGCGGGCACGAAAGAGCCGAGCAGCACGCCCATGGCGTTGCCGAAATGCCAGCTTGCGAACATGGTCAGGGCCGCGCCGATGTAAAAGCGGTGGGACGCGCCCTGCTCCATCCGGATCACGGAGACGCCGAAGGCCTGATCCGAAAGGATGAATCCGCCGATCCAGCGCGCCCAGGTCGGCGCATTTTGAAGGTACGGAGCCACGGACGCGGAATACATGGTGAAACGGAGGTTGACCACAAGCACGGCCAGAACGACGAGAGCGAACCCGGCTCCGCGCCCCATGAGGTGGAGCGCGGCGAGCTGCGAGGCTCCGGCGTTGACCAGAAAGGCGAAGCCGAAGGCCTCGCGCACGGACATGCCCGCCTCCACGGCGGCCATGCCGCAGATGGCCGCGAACGGCAGGACTCCCGGCACGATGGGCAGCAAAGCCCGCGCGCCTTCCATATATTCGTTGCGTCGAGACATGAGGGAAACCGGGGAGCGGGCCGCAGCCCTATTCGCCCATGACCTTGTCCTTGGCCTTCTTGAAGAAGTTCTTGGCCTTGTTCATGGGCTTCTGGGATTCCAGCTCCTGGAATTCGCGGAGCAGCTCCTCCTGGCGCTTCGAAAGCTTGACAGGAGTCAGCACCTTGATCTCCACGAGCAGATCGCCCTTGTGGGAGCTGCCGAGGTGCGGCAGTCCGAGCCCCTTGATGCGGAAGACCTCGCCGCTCTGCGCGCCCTTGGGCACGTCCACGGTCACGGGCTCGTCGAGCGTGGGAACGCTGATCTTGTCGCCCAATGCGGCCTGCACGAAGCTGATGTCCTGGCTGACCACGAGATCCTTGCCCTGGCGGCGGAAGATCTTGTCCGGCTCCACGCGGATGTCCACGAAGAGGTCGCCCGGAGGGCCGCCGTGCACGCCGGGTTCGCCCTCGCCGCGCAGCCGCAGGCGCGAGCCGTCGTCCACTCCGGCGGGAATACGGACCTTGAGATCCTTGGTCACGCGCATCACGCCCCGTCCGCCGCAGGTGCCGCAAGGGTCGGAGATCAGCTGGCCGCGGCCGTGGCAGACAGGGCAGGTCACGGAGATGCGGAAGAATCCCTGCGCCTGCTGAACATGCCCCGCGCCGCCGCACTGCGGACAGGTTTCGGGCTTGGAGCCGGGTTTCGCGCCCGACCCGTTGCACTCGGAACAGTGCACGTCCTTGGGCAGCTTGAGATCCACCTCGGTCCCGCGCGCGGCGTCGCGGAAGGAGATGTTCATGGAATAGCGCAGGTCGGCTCCGGCCTGGGCGCGCGGCCTTCCGCGCCGCCCGGCGGCTCCGAAGCCGAAGAATTCTCCAAAGATGTCGCTGAATGCGCCGAAGATGTCTTCGTTGGAGGAGAATCCGGAGAAGCCGTTGCCGTCCACTCCGGAATGGCCGAATTGATCGTAGCGCCGACGCTTCTCCGGGTCGCGAAGAATGTCGTACGCCTCGGCCGCCTCCTTGAAGCGGGACTCCGCTTCGGGATCGTCCGGATTTCTGTCCGGATGATATTCAAAAGCGAGCTTGCGATAAGCCCGCTTGATCTCGTCGTCGCCCGCTTCGGGCGAAACGCCCAAAACCTCGTAAAAATCCCGCTTGGACATGATACTTATTCAGCCGAATCTTCGCTGACGATGATTCCTGCCGTGGGCAGGTCGCTGTCCGGGAGCACCTTTCCGGCGGCGATCTCGCGCAGCGCGGTCACGGCTTCCTTGTTCCTGGATTCCACGAGAGGCTCGTAGCCCTCGCGATACTGCTTGACCCTCTTGATGGCCATCTGCACAATAAGAAAGCGGTTGCCGACTTTTTCCAGGCAATCTTCGACGGTAATTCTCGCCATGATGTCTCCTCAAGAAGTGTCCAGCCGAAACGGCCGGAGGACAGAGAGATAATGCGGTGGGGCCGCTTGTCAACGTCCGGAACGAATTTTCCAGAAAATTTGAGGCCCTGGAAAAGCCCTCCCGCAAAGCGGGTAAAATTATCCCCGCACGCCTTGCAAGTCAAGCTCAAATCCACTACCTAGGACCGCCCGCCTTCGTTTCCGTTCAAGGAGTATGCATGTCCCGGATCAAGCTTTCCTATGCCCAGAAAAAATGCGTCGCCACGGTCGGCATGCTGATGCAGAAGACGCGCATGGTCGGTCCCGGTTCCCGCGTGGGAGTTGCCGTGTCCGGCGGCGTGGACAGTTTCACTCTTCTCAAGGTATTGACCATTCGTCAACGCATTCTCCCCTTTGAAATGGACATTATGGTCCTGCACGTCAATCCCGGCTTCAACACGGGGGACCACGCGGCTTTGGGGAAATGGTGCGGTGAAAACGGCGTTGCCGCGCACATCGAAGTTTCCGACTTCGGACCGCGAGCCCATTCCGAGGAAAACAGGAAGGACTCGCCCTGCTTCTACTGCGCGTGGCTGCGGCGCAAGCGGCTTTTCGAGCTGTGCAGCGAATACGGCCTGAGCCACCTGGCCCTGGGGCACAACACCGACGACCTCGTGGATACGTTCTTCATGAACATCTTCCAAAACGGACGGGTGGACGGACTCTCGGCCAGCGAATCCTTTTTCGGCGGCAGGCTTCAGGTCATCAGGCCCGCGCTTTTCGTGGAAAAAGCGACCATGCGCACCGCCGCCCGCCAATGGGCGCTGCCCATCTGGTCCAATGCTTGCCCCTCCAACGGAAAGACCAAGCGGGCCGAGATCCACGACCGGATCGAAGAGTGCATGACGCTCGGAAAAGGTACTAAAAACAAGGTGTTCAACGCGCTCCGGCGGCACCAGCTTGACTTGACCTTGCAGAAACTCTAGAGTATGAAATCAATCTTGGAAATAATCATGCGACCGCTGTTCATCCACCTCTCAACGACCCGGGATATTGATGTTTTTTAGGAAATATCACATCGTCGTATTCAAGGACAAACAGGGGTCTTGCCGAAAGTTCCAGCTCCGCGGCTGGATGCTGTTCTTCCTTTTCTTCCTGATGGCCGGCCTAGCCGGAGGAAACATCTTCCTCTGGCAGTATTACGGCAACCACGCCCGTCTCGAACGCGGGCTGGCCGTTTCCGAAAAGGTCGTTCAGGAACAAAAGACCCAACTGCTTTCCCTCTCTCAAAAAATCGCCAATCTTCAAGAAAACCTTTCCCGCATCCGCAATTTCGACTCCAAGCTCCGCGTCATGATGAACATCGACCAGGATTCCGGCGAAACCGTGAATCCCCAGGGCGGCGCCACGGGCGCGGACTTCTCCGAAGGCTATCTGCCGCTCTACCGCCAGGAGCTGCTCGCGCGGAAGATGCACGAGTTCCTCAACCAGCTCAACGTGGAAGCCCGGCTGGAAGAGGTTCGCCAGCAGGAGATTCTTCAGACCCTGCGCAACAACCAGGATCTGCTCCAGACCACGCCTTCGGTCTGGCCCACGGCGGGCTGGGTCACGTCCCCCTTTGGTCCGCGCGTGTCCAAGTTCACGGGCAAACGCGAGTTCCACAAGGGCATCGACATCTCCGCTCCGGAAGACACCCCGGTGTATGCCCCGGCGGACGGCAAGGTCGTTTTCGCCGGGCGCGACGGCTCCTACGGACTGACCATCAAGATCGCCCACAATTCGAACCTGCTGACCCGCTATGCGCACCTTGAATCCGTCGACGTCAAGGTCGGCCAGGAAATCACGCGGGGAGCCATCATCGGCAGGGTCGGAAACACGGGCCGCAGCACGGGACCGCACCTGCATTACGAGGTCCGCCTTTCCGGGGTGCCCGTGGACCCGCGGCACTACATTCTCAACTAGAACGCCCAAGCCCTCCACGGAGGGCTTTTTCTTGCCCGCCGTCCGGTCGCGGCCATTGCTTTCACCGCTTCCGAGCAGGGCTGCATCTTTCCAGGCGCGGGGTTTTCCTATACCCTTTTCCAGACCAGCACACGGATTTCGCAACTTCGGCTTGGATCGCATTTTGCTTCGGAAGGCCCGATGGACATCTTCAACTTTGACCCGAACGCGCTGCTCAGCTTCTACCTGACCCTTTTCCGGATCAGCGTGGTGCTTTTTCTGCTGCCTTTTTTCGGGGGCAAATCCATCCCCGCTCCGGCCAAGGGGGCGCTGGTGCTCGTGCTGACCCTGGCGGTCTGGCCGCAACTCTCTTTCCCCGGCACCCTGATGCCCGCCAGCGGCTGGGAAATCGGCATCATGTTTCTGGGCGAGCTGCTGCTCGGCATGATCATGGGCATGATGGTCCAATTCCTTTTTTCCGCCATTCAGACCGGCGGCCAACTCATCGGCTTTCAAATGGGCTTCTCCATGGTCAACGTCATCGACCCTGTAACGGGCACCAGCGAAGCCGTTACGGCCCACTTTCTCTACATGATCGCCATGCTGACCTTCTTCGCCCTCAACGGCCCGCTGCATCTGCTCGCCGGGCTGGCCCAGAGCTTCGAGCTGGTGCCTCCGGGCTCGCTGCTGCTGACCCCGGACGCCATCAACCAGGTCTTCTCCTTTTCCAAGCAGCTCTTCATCCTGGCCATTCATATCGCGGCACCGGTCATGGCCGCCCTGTTCATGATCGACCTCGCCCTCGCGCTGATCGGCCGCGCCGCGCCGCAAATGCACATCCTGGTTCTCGGCTTCCCGATCAAGATCGCCGTGGGCTTCTTCTTCCTCGGCTTCCTCTTCGACATCATGGCCACTTACGTGGGGAACTACATTCAATCCCTGGACGCGGTCTACAACAACCTTTTCCACGCGATCGGGCCGGGCCTCGGCGGATAGGAGCACGCGATGGCCTTCGGTCAGGAAGATCCGAGCAAGACGGAAAAAGCCACGGCCAAGCGCCGCAACAAATCGCGCAAAAAGGGCAACGTTCCCAAAAGCAGCGAGATGGGCAAGGTCATGACCATGCTCGCCGGGGTGGTCGCCCTCCGCTATCTTATCCCGTTCATCTACGAGAGATTGTTCAAGATCTTCCGCTGGAGCCTCCAAGACGCTCTCGGCATGGAAATCAACAAGCAACGCGCCTACGAAATGTTCGTCTGGAGCATGTCGGAGATGGCCGTCATGGTTCTGCCCCTGATGCTGACCATCGCCGCCGTCGCCTTCATCACCATGCGCCTCCAGGTGGGCAAGCTGTGGACCACGGAGGTCTTCCAGCCCAAATGGGGCCAGATGTTCAACATCATGAAGGGCATCAAGAAGCTGATGATCAGCCCGCAGGCGCTGGTCCGGTTCGGCAAGAGCCTCGGCCAGGCCTTCGCCGTGGGCATCGCCCCGGTCATCATCCTGCGCCAGGAATATCCCAAGCTGATCACCCTCTTCGACATGACGACCGAAGGCATCACGGCCTACATCCTCAGCATCGGCTACAAGATGGCCTGCTACGCCCTGGTGCCCATGCTGATCATCGGCATCCTCGACCTGATCTACACGCGCTGGAATTACGAAGAGCAGCTGAAGATGACCAAGGACGAGGTCAAGGACGAGCGCAAGCAGGCGGAAGGCGACCCCAAGATTCGCGCCGAGCAGCGCAGAAAAATGATGATGAGCATGGCCCAGCGCATGATGGAGAACGTTCCCAAAGCCGACGTGGTCGTCACCAACCCCGCGCACCTCGCCGTGGCCCTGAGCTACAATCCCCTGGAAGCCCCCGCTCCCCTGCTGGTGGCCAAGGGAGCCGGAGCCGTTGCCGAACGAATCAAGGAAATCGCCCGGGAAAACAATATCCCCATCCGTGAAGACAAGTCTCTGGCACAGGCTTTGTATAAACAGGTGGAGATCGGGGACACCATCCCCGAGGAGCTTTTCCAGGCGGTGGCCGCGATTCTGGCCAGACTCGACAGATTCCGCACCCGCCGTTGATTCCCGGCTCCGCTCACGCTCACTGTCCAACTGCGCGAGGTGTCAAAATTATGGCCGGAACCGGCGCCAAGAACTTCCTGAACGGGATCGATTACGAACGCTTTTCAAAGCAGGGCGACATCCTGCTTGCCGGAGGCGTCGTCACGATCCTGTTCGTCATGCTCGTCCCCATGCCGACGCTGTTCCTGGACTTCATGCTCACGGTCAGCATCTCCCTGGCCATGGTGGTGCTGATCACCTCCATGTTCATGACCAGCCCGCTTGAATTCTCCATCTTTCCCTCGCTGCTGCTGGTCACGACCCTGCTCCGCCTCGCCCTGAACGTCGCCACCACCCGCGCCATCCTGCTGCACGGCGACGAAGGCACCAGCGCCGCAGGTTCGGTCATCCAAAGCTTCGGCGAATTCGTCGTCGGCGGCAACTACGTCATCGGCGTCGTCATCTTCATGATCCTGTTCATCCTGAACAAGTCCGTCATCGTCGCGGGTACGACGCGCATCGCCGAAGTGGCGGCGCGCTTCACCCTGGACGCCATGCCCGGTAAGCAGATGGCCATCGAGGCCGACCTCAACGCAGGGCTCATCGACGAAAAGGACGCGCTCCAGCAGCGCGAGAACATCCGCCGCGAGGCCGACTTCTACGGCGCCATGGACGGTGCGGGCAAGTTCGTTTCGGGCGACGTCAAGGCCGGCATGATGATCACCATGGTCAACATCATCGGCGGCATCCTCATCGGCGTGCTCCAGAAGGACATGAACTGGCGCGACGCGGCCTCCACGTATACCCTGCTGACCATCGGCGACGGCCTGGTCGCCACCATTCCCTCGCTGATCATCTCCACTTCGGCGGGCATCATCGTCTCCCGCGCCGCCTCCAAGGCCAAGATGGGCGAGGAATTCATCGGGCAGTTGACGTTCCACTACCGCGCTCTCCAGCTCGTTTCCGGAATCATGCTGATCTTCGCCGTCGTGCCCGGCATGCCGACCATCCCCTTCCTCTTCCTCGCCGGCCTGCTCTTCGTCCTTGCGCGGCTCTCCAAGAACCAGAACGCGCACCTTCAGAACGCCGCGGAAGACGAGAAGAAGGCCCCCGCGCCCACCCTGGACACCCCGGAAGAGGTGCAGTCGCTTCTGCCCCTGGACCAGTTGGAACTGGAAGTGGGCTACGGCCTGATTCCGCTGGTGGACGAAGAACAGAGCGGCAACCTGCTCTCGCGCATCCGCTCCATCCGCCGTCAATTCGCTCTGGACATGGGTGTCATTGTTCCGTCGCTGCACCTGCGGGACAACCTCCAGCTCAAGCCCGGCGAATACCGCGTGCTGATCAAGGGCAACCCCGTTGCTTCGGCGGAAATCCTCATCGACCACTTCCTGGCCATGGATCCGGGGGACGCCAAGCACCGCATCCAGGGTGTCGAAACCATCGAACCCGCGTTCAACCTGCCCGCGGTCTGGATTCCCGAAGCCCAGAAGGAAGAGGCCATGCTCGCGGGCTACACCGTTGTGGATCCCTCCACCGTGGTGGCCACGCATCTTACGGAAGTCTTCCGCCGCAACCTGCATGAATTCCTCGGCCGCCAGGAAGTCCAGGAACTGCTCGACAACCTTTCCAAGCGCGCTCCCAAGGCCGTGGAAAACCTGGTGCCGGGCGTCATGAACCTGGGCAACGTCCAGAAGGTGCTCCAGACCCTCGTGCAGGAGAGCGTTTCCATCCGCGACCTGCTGACCATCGTGGAAACGCTGGCCGATTACGGCACCGCCATTCACGATCCGGCGCAGCTGACCGAATACGTCCGCTCCCGCATGGGCCGCACCATTCTCAAGCCCTACCTGGCCAGCGACAACAGCCTGCCGATTTTGACGCTCGACTCGGAGATCGATCAAATCCTCAACGACAGCCTGCGCAAGACCGACCAGGGCGCCTACCTCGCCCTGGAGCCCGGCCTGGCGCAACGCATCATCCAGACCATCAACCGCACCCTGGACAACGCCGTGGGCACGGACGGAACCCCGATCCTGCTCGTGACGCCGCATCTGCGTTCGCACCTTTCGCAACTGACGGTCCGCTTCCTGCCGACCCTGCCGGTGATCTCCCAGGCCGAGATTCCGGCAGACGTGAAGATCCACTCCCTGGCCGTGGTCAAGTTGAGCTAGCCCATGCAAGTCAAGACGTTTCACGCCAAGAGCACCGCACAGGCATTGCTGATGGTCAAGGAGAGCCTCGGCGACGACGCCGTGATACTCTCCAACCGCACAGTGCAGCAGGAAGGCGGCAAGGTCTGCGAGATCATGGCCGCCGTGGAGCGACCGGAACACAAGGCCCAGGCCGCGAGCGCCGCGAGGGCCATCGGCAAGGTGCGCGCCGCCACGAACGGAAACGGAGCGTCCCTCGGCCGCACCAAGGACGACGTGCTCTCCGAAGCCCTGGACGCGGGCCTGCCGTTCGTCCAGGAATGGTGCCGCATCAAGGACCACTTCACCGCGCTGCTCAAGCCCCAGATGCGTCTGGACGAATTGGCGCCCCGCCAGAGGGTGGCCCTGGATTACCTGGAGCGCGAAGGCGTGGAGGACGAAGTGGTCATGGACGTGTACCAGGAGCTGCGCAGAAATCCGGAGCTGAGCATCCTGCCCATCCTGGACTCCCTGGCCTCGGCCAAGCCCTTCGGCGGCGGCTGGGGCGAAAAGTTCCACGCTTTTGCCGGGCCGCACGGCGCGGGCAAGACCTCCTGCTGCATCCGGCTGGCGCTCATGGAAAAGAAGCGCGACCCCAAGGCGCGCATCTGCCTTGTTTCGGCGGACCAGTCCCGCGGCCAGGGCCGCCTGGTGCTGCGCCACTACGCCGACCTTTCCGGCCTCGCGTTCCGCGAGGTTTCCACTGCCGAGGATTTCGCGCAGCTCAAGGCCGAATCCGGACTGTTCGACCGGATTCTCATCGATCTGCCCGGCCTGGAGCGCGAAGAGGTGCTCGATGCCCGCCTGCTGCGGCTCGGGATGCTGCCGGGCGAGGACTTCGCCGCGCATCTGGTCCTCCCGCCGTTTCTTTCGAACGCGCAGTACCGGAGCTTTGAAGCCCGCTACCGCGCTGAAAGCGTGAAAAGCGTCATCTGGACGAAATTGGATGAAGCCTGTACGTATGGAGCCATGCTCAACGTGGCGGTCCGGATCGGCCTGCCCGTCTCGGCCCTCTCCTTCGGAGCGGGATTTCGGGACGGCATCGCCCCGGCCGAAACCGAGATGATGTGGCGGCTTCTGTTCAAGCATCAGCTGCCCGGTCAGCAAAACTGCAAGGAGAACGCATAAGCCATGAGCGGCACTCTCCCCCTGGTCTTCTCCGTCACGTCCGGCAAGGGCGGCGTGGGCAAGACGAACATCTCGGTCAACCTTGCCTGCGCTCTGACGAGCATGGGCAAGAAGGTCGTGCTCCTCGACGCGGACCTCGGCCTGGCCAACGTTGACGTCATCCTGGGGCTGACGCCCCAATACAACCTGTTCCACCTTTTCCACGAAGGCGCGTCCCTGGACAAGATCCTCATGGAGACCCCCTACGGCTTCCGCATCCTGCCCGCCGCTTCCGGCGTGAGCGAGATGGTCAGCCTCTCCACGGGCCAGAAGCTCGAACTGCTGGAAGCCATGGACGTGCTGGAAGACGACATCGACTACCTCATCGTTGACACCGGTGCCGGCATCAACGACAATGTCTTATATTTCAATATTGCGGCCCAGGACCGACTGCTCGTGCTCACTCCCGAACCCACCTCGCTGACCGACGCCTACGCGCTCATCAAGGTGCTCAAGATACACCACGGCGTCGAGCGGTTCCGAGTGCTCATCAACATGGTCCGGGACGAAAAGGCGGCCAAGGAAGTCTATCTCAAGCTCTCCAACGCCTGCGATCACTTCCTGAGCGGCGTGTCCCTCGATCTGGTCGGATTCGTGCCCATGGACAAGACCGTGCGCCAGGCGGTCATCGGCCAGCGACCCTTTGTCGCGACCACACCGGGAGCCCCGGCGAGTCTCGCGGTGCGGCAGGCGGCCGAACGTATCAACAAATGGAAAGCGCCACACAACGTCGATGGAAACATTAAGTTCTTCTGGAAAAAGCTCCTCTTCCAAGAGCGATCCGTGGCGTGATCTGGAAACGGGCCGCGTTGCCTGGGACGATTTCAGCCCCAAGCAACAGGAAGCCGTGGTCAGACACTTCGCCCCCAAGATCCGCATTCTTGCGTTGAGGCTCAAGTCCAAGCTGCCCCAAAGTGTGGAGCTCTCGGAGCTCATCAGCGCGGGCAGCGTGGGGCTTCTCGACGCGCTGAAGAAATTCGATCCGTCGCTGGGCATCAAGTTCGACACCTATTCGGAAAACCGCATCAAGGGCGCCATGCTCGACGAGCTTCGGCGCATGGACTGGTTCTCGCGTGGGCTCCGCCAGAAGGTGAAGACCCTGGAAGAGGCCATGCGCCAGATCGAGCATGAAACGGGCGAACAGGCCACGTCGAGCCAGCTGGAAGAACGCACCGGCATGAACGCCAAGGAAGTGCAGCAGGGACTGGAAGCGCTGCAAAACCAGCTCTGCATCAGCCTCGACGCCTTCCAGGAGAACCTCGTGGGCGGACGCAACGCCCTGGGTGAAAACGAACCCTACCAATCCGCGGCATTCCAGGAAATGGTGGACAAGGTCGCGTTTTTGATCGAAGAACTGACTCCCCGGGAGAAGCTGGTCATCTCCCTTTACTACGGCGAAGAGCTGAACATGAAGGAAACAGCCGAGGTCATGGACATCACCGAAGGACGCGTTTCCCAGCTCCATTCCCAGGCGCTGCTGAAGCTGCGCACGAAATACCGTGAACGCTTCGACAGCGATTAACCCTTCGAACGCACGACAACGACAATGAAAAAGAACCCGAAAATGCGCATTCTCGTCGTGGACGACTTCTCCACCATGCGCCGCATCATCAAAAATATTCTGCGCCAGCTCGGCTACGAAAACGTGGTCGAGGCGGACGACGGCACCACGGCCTGGGAAGTCCTGAACAAGGACAACATCGACTTCATCATTTCCGACTGGAACATGCCCAAGATGACGGGCATCGAACTGCTGCGCAAGGTTCGCGGCAGCGAGGAATACGTCGATCTTCCCTTCCTGATGGTCACGGCCGAGGCGCAGCAGGAAAACATCATCGAGGCGGTGCAGGCCAAGGTCAACAACTACATCGTCAAGCCCTTCACGCCGGAAACGCTGGGACAAAAGATCGACAAGATCTTCGGCGGCTGATGCCGGCCGCCGGGAGGTGAGGCATGGTTTTCATGGTGCCGGACGAGCCGGACGAAAGTCTCGAAATGCCGGATGACGGTTCTGGCGGCGATGCTGCGCAAAAGGCCAAGCTCGACGACACCGAAGTATCCCGCGCCTCCCAGAAGGTCGACCTCGACCTGGACGACGCCCCCTTCCTCGAAGAAGAGGAAGAGGAGGAGGAAATCCTTGAAGAGGAGCCCTTTGCCCCCCAGCCGGAACAGGAAGACAAGCCGAAAAAAGAGCCGCCGCTCTGGCTCCGGAACAAGCTGCTTATCGTCGGCATCCTCGCGGGGCTGCTGCTCGGCGGCGCGCTGTTTTACTTTCTGTCGGGTCCGGGCGAACCGGAGCCTCCGGTGGCCCAGGCTCCGGCTCCCGCGCCTCCCGCGGCAACGCCGGAACCCGCTCCCGAAGCTCCCCCCCAGGAGGTCGCTCCTCCTGAAGAAGCTCCCGTG
This sequence comes from Paucidesulfovibrio longus DSM 6739, assembly GCF_000420485.1. NCBI lineage: Bacteria > Pseudomonadati > Thermodesulfobacteriota > Desulfovibrionia > Desulfovibrionales > Desulfovibrionaceae > Paucidesulfovibrio > Paucidesulfovibrio longus. Next base: position 361,426 of record NZ_ATVA01000013.1, read on the forward strand.
GGAGAATCCTTGGTGCGGCTCGACCCCTTCCTCATCGAACAGCAGGATTCGGACGGCAAGGTTCGATTTCTGGAGGTCAGCCTGGTGTTCTCCACTCCCGACCCCATGCTTGCCTCCAACCTGACGCGCGAAACCCCCACGGTCCGCTATGCGCTTTATTATTACATGAAGAATAAGGATCTGCAGTTTTTGACCGATGAGAAGAATACGGAAGATCTGAAAAAAGAGCTTCTGACCGTGGTCAATCAGTACATGTCCGCCGGCCGTTTCGAAACCGTCCTCTTCGAGGAATACCTGGTGAGGTGAAGCCATGCCTTCTCCCATCGACTACCCGATGCTGGTATCCCAGCTGCCGTTCGTGAGCAAGCTCGCCACGGCGGAGCAGACCCATCCCGAGGTGCGCCAGGAACTATTCGCGCCGCTTTTGCGGCAGAAGCAGAAGGAGGAGGAACAGCGGGTCCAGCAGGTCGAAAAGCAGGACAAGCCCAATACGGTCTCCAGGGACGGCGGCGGCTCCGGCGGCGGAAGCGCGCCCCGGCAAAACAACGCCAAGGAACGCGGCCAGGAGTCCGAGGAAACGCCCCTGGGCTCCAACGCTTCCCCCTGGTCGGGAAACATCGTCAACAGGAGAGTCTGACCTGATGGATGCGACCGGATTGCTCCTTGTGGGCTTCACCATCCTGGAACTGCTGCTGCTGTGCGTTGTGGTGGCTTTCTTCATGCGGCTCAAGAAATCCGAAGCGATCATCTCCACGCTGCAATCGCGCCAGGAAGAATTTCTGAACAAGCTGCACTTCAACGCCCAGCTTGAGAACGAACTGGTGCGCTCCTTTCAGCAACGCCAGGAGCGCCTCGGCGAATTGGACCGCCAGCTCGAAACCCAGGCCCAGCGCCTGGAAAAGCTCCTGGCCAAAGCCAGGGAATTCAGCAAATCCCCCAGCTTTCTGCGTCAGATCATCCTGGCTGGCCACAAGGACGGCGTCGCCCCGCAGGAGCTTGCACGCTCCACGGGCCTTTCCCTGGAGGAAGTCCAGCTGATCATCGACCAGTCGGGCTGAGGTCCACCCGTCACAAAGCCCCCATGCGCATTCGCAATTCCGGCAAGACATCCGCCTTCTCTTCCAGCGGCAGTTCAGAACGCGGCCTCGGATTTCGCCGTCGCCACCGTGTTGGCGACCATGTGCAAGGCCGGGTCATCCGGGTGGAACCGGGCGACATGGCCTGGGTCGCCTTCGACGGCGAGCCGTTGCTGACGAATATCCCCAACTGCCCCCCTCCCGGATCCGTGCTGAGTTTTCAGGTGCTCCAGCTCCATCCTGAAATCACCCTCAAAAGCGCGCCGCGCCAAAACGGGCAGGGACGCGGCCTGTCCGGCGGCGTACAAGACTTCTACGCGGCCCGCGCCGCCTACGAGGCGGAGCTGGACGGACGCGACACCTTGCCTGCGGGACGCGACGCCTATCACGCCGCGCTGGACCCTCTGCTCGCCAAGCTTCTGGAGCAGGTCGAATCCGCGGTCGATGAGGTGAACGCGAATCTCGCCAGCGCCAGCCCTTCCAGAACCGAACGCCTTTCCTACGTGCCCTGGATCGCCCCGGACGCGAGGGAAACGGAACTCGTCACGGCGCTTCCGGACGAGGGACTCGGCCGCGCGGTGCTGGGCCTGCGCCTGCCGCCTTGCGGCGCCGTCCAGATTCGCGCCATGCTCAGGCCTCCGCTGCTCCGTTGCCGCGTCTACGCGGAACATCCGGAAATCGCGGCCCGCCTGGCCCCGCTCCTGGCTAGAGCCGTGCCTTGCCCCACTGGTGAATGGAACCTGGAATGCCACGGCGCGGAATTGATGCCCAAGCGCCATCGCGGCGGGCTGCTCGCCGAACTGCTCTCCCCGCTTTTTGCCTCACTGTCCATCTGAGCTTCGCAACGACGCTTTCCCCAAAAGAAAAACCCCGCCGTAGCGGGGTTTTCTGCTCAGTCGAAAGCCAGCGGAAGCAATCAGGCAGGAACGGCCATGGGCTCGAGCATGTCGAGTTCCACTTCTTCCCGTTTGGGAACGGGGAGCACCCCCACGACCTCTTCCAGGCATTCCGAAGCGTTGGCCACGAGGTGGCGCAGGAACATGTTGTTGAGTTCATGGCCGGAGGCGAAGACTTCGAAGCGACCGAGCAGCGGACGGTTGAGCACGGCGATGTCGCCGATGAAATCGAGCAGCTTGTGGCGAACGAACTCGTCCTCGTAGCGCAGGCCCTCGGAGTTGAGCACCGCGTATTCGTCCAGGACCACGGCGTTGTCCAGGGAACCGCCCAGGGCGAGCCCGTTGGCGTGCAGGTACTCCACCTCGCGCAGGAACCCGAAGGTTCTGGCTTTGGCCACTTCGGCGGCGAAGCATTCGGGAGTGATTTCCACTTCCAGGCGCTGACGCCCGATGACGGGATGCGCGAATTCGATGGTGTAGTCGATGATCAGGCCGTCGTAGGGCATGGCCTTGACGTACTTGCCGTCCTTCTCGAAGGTCACGGCTTTTTTCACGGCCAGGGCCTTGCGGGGCTTGTTCAGCGTGCGGAGTCCGGCCTGCTTGAGGAGGTAGACGAAAGGAGCGGCGCTGCCGTCCATGATCGGAAGCTCGCGTCCGTCCACGTCGATGAGGATGTTGTCGATGCCCATGCCGCGGACGGCGGCCATGAGGTGCTCGACGGTGGAGACGGATTCGGAGCCGTTGCCCAGGGTGGTGGCCAATCCGGTGCTGACGACCAGTTCCGGCGTCGGCGTCAGGAAAGCGGAGCCCGCCCCGTTGCGCACGGAAAAAAGAATGCCCGTGTCCTCGGTGGCGGGACGAAGGGTCAAACCGACTTGCTTGCCGCTATGGAGACCGATTCCGGTGCAGCGGGTGGTGGTGCGAATGGTGGTCTGTAGCATGTCTCCTCCTGCGCCCCTTAAAGCAAGAAAAATACCAGGCTTTCATCAGCTCTCAAACGATTAGTATAAATGGACATTTCAGAAACGCCACACGCACCGGAACTGTGTCTTTTTCACCAATCGTCGCAAGGATGCCACACGAAAGGGACATTCGCACCACTAGCAAGGACGCTTGCGTGCGGCCAAGATGCGGTCGAGTCCGGCCAGATCCTGCATCACGCAAACGTCGCAGAGCTCCAGCGCGGGGTCGCCCAGGATCGCCGCGCCGGTTTCCCCCTGCCGCCAGCCGATCTCGACCAGAAGCGTTCCTCCCGGACGCAGCGCCTCGGCCGCGCGGGGAGCCAGACCTCGGAGATGGTCCAGACCGTCGCCCTGCTCGCCGCCGCTGACCAGGGCCGAGCGCGGTTCGAAATCAGCGACCTCGCGGCTGAGTTCGCCGTACTCGTCCCAGGTGACATAGGGAGGGTTGGCCACGACCAGATCCAGGTCCGCAGCCGGAAGGGGCGCGGTGAAATCCCCCGAAACGAACTCTATCCGCTCCTGCGCGCCGAGCCGCCGCGCGTTGTTCCGCGCCGCGTCCAGGGCGGCCGGGGAAAGGTCCACCGCCCAGCCGCGCGCGAGCGGAAAGACATGGGCCAGCGTCACGGCCAGGACGCCTGAGCCCGTGCCCAAATCCATGAAACGAAGCGGCCTGGTTTCGTCAAAGCGTTTGCGGGCCTCGTCCACCAGCAATTCGGTTTCGGGCCGGGGAATAAGGACGCCCGGCCCCACCTGGAACGACAATCCGTAAAACTCCCGCTCGCCGAGAATGTACGCGACGGGTTCCCCGCGCTCGCGGCGCGCTATCAGGGAAGCGAAAAGCGCGGCTTCGGCGTCGTTCACAAGCCTCCGACTTTCGGTGAGCACCTGCACGGCGGAAAGATTGAGGGCCCTTCCCGCCAGCAGGCGCGCGGAAAGGCCGGGAGAATCGACTCCCGCGTCTGAAAGGCGGCGCTCCGCCGCCAGCAGGCTGTCGCGCAAGGTCATGGTCCGCTCCTGGCAAAATCTTGTCTTCCGGACGCGAAAAACGTCCGGTGGAACGTGTTCAGACGTTCCCGCACCGGACGTTTTCCCTTTTGCCCCGGCGTCTCAGGGCGTCGAGGCGTGAGGCTAGGAACCGTCGTGGCTTTTCAGGGCCTCGGCCTGATAATGGGCCGAAAGCGCGTCCACGAAGTCGTCGAGATCCCCTTCCATGACCTGATCCAGCTTGTAGAGGGTCAGGTTGATGCGGTGATCCGAGACGCGGCCCTGGGGAAAATTGTAGGTCCGGATGCGTTCGGAGCGGTCGCCCGAACCGACCTGGGAACGGCGATTCGCATCCTGCTCGGCCTTGGCCTTGTCCTGCTCCATTTGCAGCAGACGGGATCGGAGCACTTTCAGCGCCTTGGCCTTGTTCTTGTGCTGCGATTTCTCGTCCTGGCAGATGACCACCAGTCCCGTGGGCAGGTGGGTGACGCGGATGGCCGAGTCCGTCGTGTTCACGGACTGGCCGCCGGGGCCGGAGGAGCGGTACACGTCCACGCGGATCTCTTCGGGCCGAAGCTCCACGTCCACTTCCTCGGCCTCGGGCATGATGGCCACGGTCACGGCGGAGGTATGAATGCGGCCCTGGGATTCCGTGGCCGGAACGCGCTGCACCCGGTGCGTTCCGGATTCGTATTTCAGATGGCTGTAGACGCGGTCGCCCGCGATGCTGGCGATGACTTCCTTGAAGCCGCCGGTGCCGGTCTCATGCTCATCGACCAGCTCGACCTTCCAGCGCTTTTCTTCGGCATAGCGGCAATACATCCGAAACAGGTCCGCGGCGAAAAGCGCGGCTTCGTCGCCGCCCGTTCCGGCGCGGATTTCGAGGATGATGTTCTTTTCATCCATGGGGTCGGTCGGAAGCAGCAGAATCTTGAGCTTTTCGGCAAGCTCTTCCACTCGTTCCTCTAATTCCGGAATCTCGGCATGGGCCATTTCCCGAATTTCAGGATCCTTGTCCCGGGCCAATTCCTTGTTGTCCGCGAGATTCTGCGAAACCGCCTTGTACTCTCGATAGACGTTCACGATCTCGCCCAGTTCGCTGTGCGCCTTGGTGACCTTGCGATAGCGTTCCTGGTCGTTGAAAATGGCGGGGTCGGCGAGCTGTTTTTCCAGCTCTTCGAATGCGACCTCGGTCTCATCCAATCTTGCGAACATTTAGGCGCCCTCCTCGGATATGGCGCATTGCAGGGCCGCAATGGCTACCTCGATCTGTGCGTCGTCCGGCTCCTTGGTGGTCAGCCCCTGAAGCAGCAGGCCGGGCCAGCAGAGCATGCGGCACATGAAATTCTTGTGGAACTTTCCGGAAAAACGAATCAATTCGTAGGAAAGGGAGCTGACGGGAATCATCAGCACCAGCTTGAGCCCCACGATGTAGAGATGCTTGAGCAGAAAGACCTGCGGCGACCAGATTCGCAGCAGCAAGGGAACGAGCACGGCAAAAAGGATGATGGACAGAGCCAGGACGAAGAGCAGGAAGGCCGTGCCGCAACGGGGATGCAGACGGCTGTAGCCGCGTGCGCTCTCCGGGGTCAATTCCGCGCCGCTCTCGAAGGTCCAGATGGTCTTGTGTTCCGCCCCATGATATTGAAATACGCGCCGGATATCGGGCATATAGGAGATCGCCAGGATGTAGCCGATGAACATGATCATCTTGAACAGGCCGTCCCAGGCATGGAACGAAAGCGCGTCCACATCTCCGCCGAGCCCCCACCATTCCATGACGATGGAGAAGAAGTGCGGCAGGACCACGAAAAGCCCCAGGGCGAAGGCCAGCGCAGCACCGAGGGTGAGCACGAGATGCCAGGTGGAAAGTCCGCTCGACTCCTCGCCCGTCTCCTCGTCTTCTTCCAGCAGGGCCTCGTTGGCCGACCAGTTCAACGCCTTGATGCCGTTGACCATGGTTTCCAGCAGCACGGGAAAGCCGCGCACGAACGGCTTTTTCAACCAGGGATGGTCGGTCAGCGAGAACCAGGGCCGCAGCTCGACCTTGATCTCTCCGTCGGGCCGCCGGACAGCGATGGCGAGACGGTCGCGGGCGCGCATCATGACGCCCTCGATTACGGCCTGTCCGCCCACCGAGATTTTCGGCGCAGCGCAGAGAAGACGAGTCAAATTCACGGGAACCTCACTGTGGAAAGACGTTCAGCCACCCACCGAGGATAATGTCTGCCCCGGAAAAGTAAAGCGCGCCGCATGGGGCCTCCCCACTTTTCGGACAAACAAGAAAACCTCCATTGGGTAAGCCCAATAGAGGCATTTCTTGCGGCCGAGGCCGAAGAAGAAGGCTAATTCTTTTCCTGCCCGAACTGCGCGTACTTCTTGCGGAAGCGGTCGATGCGGCCAGCGGTGTCCACAAAGCGCTGCTTTCCGGTGTAGAAGGGGTGGCACTGGGAGCAGATTTCAAGCTCAAGCTTCTCGCCCTTGGTGGTAAGAATCTCGGCTTCGTAACCGCAGTGGCAAGTGATCTTGGCCTTGTAAAGCTTGGGATGGATATCCTGTTTCATGACGGTCTCCTGTCATTGATTGCGTGAAGCAGAGCTATATATCCGCATGTCGCCCGTTTGGCAAGGGACATTCGGCATGCTCCAACATTTTTATACCCTGAAAAACGTCTTGGCCAGGCCGCGCACCGTCAAGTGCAGCAGACAAGTGCCCAGAATCGTGATCAGGGTTGGACCGACCACGAGTCCGTAGGGCTTCAGCTGATAATACAGCGCGACGCCGAGCGCAAGGCTCAAGGTCGCGGCGGGATCCCAGTCGGAATCGCGCCGATCCGTGCGCAAGATGAAGTAATCCGTCAGCAGCACGGCGATAAGCGGTGCGAAAATCGAGCCGAGCAGGTAGAGAAACCATTCATATTCCGTGATGGGCACGAACATGGCCAAAACCGTTCCCACGGCGGCGAAGAACACGGAGGTCCAGCGGCGGTCCAGTTTCGGGAAGACGTTCAGGGTGGAAACCGCGGCGGAATAGACGTCAAGAAACGTGGTCGTGATCGTGGACAGGCCGATGACCGCCAGGGCGGCCAGACCGAGATTGGCCGCGAGCATCATCCGTGCGGGGTCGAAGCTGCCGGAATGCAGCGCGCCAAGAATGCCGATGCCGTACATCCAGCAACTGCCGAAGAGATATCCCAGAAGCGGCGCCAGCCAGGAAGCCGTGCGCGACCGGGACATGGAAGTATAGTCGGCGATGAGCGGGAACCAGGACAGGGGCATGATGATGGCCATTTCAAAGCCGAAATGGAATTCGCCCGGCCCGGCCCCGCCCGACAGCGCTCCCGGACGGTTCAGGAGCACCCAGCTGAGAACGACCGTGAGCACCAGCAGCAGGCTCACCGCGACCATGTTCAGCCACTTGAAGCCGCGCACGCCGAGAAAGACCCAGAAGGCGATGCACGCCCCGACCACGGCGGAGAGCGCCGCCTGATGATCGAATCCCCACAGCTGCGTGGTCAGACTGTTCAAGGCGCCGCCGCCGAGCAGCACCATCCATGCGGTCCAGCCCAGAAGCTGGAGGACGTTGATGCCGGAAATGAGCCAGGATCCCTGGCGGCCGAACGAGATGCGCGTGGACATGATCGCGGGCAGGCGCTCGCGAAACCCGATCCAGCCCGCCAGCACGAGCAGCGAGGTTCCGGCGAGATGCCCCAGAACGTTGGCCCACATGGCCCGCTCAAGGCCGAGGTCGGCCAGCAGCCCGCCCGTGAGGATTTCGGCCACGGACACGGCCGCGCCGAACCAGAGAAAGAAGAGATTGGCAAAGGAAAGCTGTTGTTTGGACACGTAAAAAGCCCCTTTGGAGAAGGTATTCCAGGGGCACTGCGCGAAACGAGGTGCAAAGATTATCTGCGCCAAATTCCGTACGGCAGTGCGAACTGCTTCACGTTCGAAGGGTGTGATCTCAGCTTCGGTCCGACCGAAGCACCCCTATCGGCTGTTGTTTTGCCTAGCAGATCGCTCCTGCATGAGCAAGCGGGCCGGACGCGCCGTTCGAGACGCGCCCGGCCCGGATTCGGCGCGGGGAAGCACTACTTTTCGTTGAAAAGATGCACGTCCTGCTGCGGGAAGGGGATGGAAACGCCTTCTTCGTCGAACGTTTCCTTGATGGCCCTGATCAGGTCGAAACGCACGGCCCAGTAGTCGCCCGTGGCGACCCAGGGACGGACCACGAAGTTCACGCTGCTGTCGGCCAGCTCCGAAACCGCCACAGTGGGCGCGGGAGTCTCCAGGATGCGGGAATCCGCGGCGACCAGTCGCTCCAGAATGCCCTGGGCCTGGGAGATCTTGTCGCCGTAACCGATGCCCACGACCAGGTCGATGCGCCGCGTGTCGTTGGCGGTGACGTTGACGATGACGCCGCCCGTGATGCTGGAGTTGGGCACGTAGACCTTCTGGTTGTCCGGCGTGGCCAGTTCGGTGTTGAAGAGGTTCACGGCCTTCACCGTGCCGGACGTGCCGGCGACGGTGACATAGTCCCCGACGCGGAAAAAGCGGAAGAGGATCAGCATGACGCCGGAGGCGAAGTTGGACAGGGAATCCTTGAGCGCGAGGCCGACGGCCAGGCCTGCGGCGCCGAGTACGGCCAGGAAGGAGGTCACGTTGATGCCGAGTTGTCCGAGAGCGGCTATGCCGACCACGGTCAGAAGCATGTAGTGAATCATGTTGCGGGTGAAGCAGATCAACGTGTCGTCCACCTTGGCCTTCGACATGATCCGTCCGACCAGTGCGGCGACCTTGCGGGAAATCACGAGGCCGACATAGAAGATGACCAGGGCCACGACCAGCCGAATCCCGTATTCCCCGATCCAAAGCGACAGCATATGCAGCATGCTCTGCACGGTGCCAGCAATATCAAAACCAGCCATCAACGATCCTCCATTTGGGTTGAACAATGCGCAACGACGGTACTACGGTCCAAACCACTCCCGAAGAGCAATGCGAGACGATTTTTTCTAGCACACATTACGCGCACCGGGGAACAGGCAAATGCAACGGCGCAAAAAAAAGGCGGAAGCCGCAGCTTCCGCCTTAGAATTTTCTGGTCGCGCGAATTACACGCAGCCGGTGGGCTTGGGCAGGCCGGCCATCTTACAGGCTCCCTTGCCGGGGCCGGACGGGAACAGCTCGTAGATCTGCTTCAGCTTGAAGCCGGTGACCTTGGAGAGGATGCGCACCATCGGGGCGATGCCGTTTTTCTTGTAGTAGTCCTGCAGGAACTCGATGACCTTCTGGTGGTCGGGAGAAATCTCGGCGATGCCTTCCTGCTCCTTGACGTACTCGACCCAATCCGGGTTCCAAGTATCGAAGCTCTGCAGGAAACCGTCCTCATCGACCTCAAAGGATTTGCCCTTGAATTCAACAGTAGCCATATTCTTTCCTCCTGGTTGGTTGAATGCCTTTCGGCGCCAACTCCGCACCCGGCAACGAAGTCCGGGGCTGTTCCATATCCGATCAGCGACGATCCGTCGCTTGTCGACCATACGGTTCAATCATTGGAATAAATGCCCAGGCTCAAGATGTCAATACTCCGAACGGCAAAGCTCGACTACTCTCCGCCCAGCAGCTCTTCCAGATGCGGTTTGGCCCATTCCAGGGACGGGTCCATGCCCAGGGCGGTGCCGAGATAATCGACCGCTGCGGAGCTGTTGCCCATGAACTTGTGGCAGAGGCCCAGGTTGGCCAGATCCGCGGCCGAGCCGCTGTCGATGTCCAGGGCCGCGCTGAAATCCCTGGCGGCCTCTTCGTATCGACCGGCCTTGAAACGGGCCACGCCGCGCAGGTTGAAGACTTCCTTGATCTCCGCGTCCAGTTCGGCGGCCCGGTCCAGCGCGGGCTCCACTTCATCCCAGCGGTCCAGGCGGCTGAGAGCGTAGGCATGGTAAAACGCGGCCAGAGCCTGCTCCTCGGCGGCGGGCTGAAGCGTCTCCGCCATGGCGAAAAGCCGTGCGGCTTCTTCAGCGTCGTCCAGCCTCAGGGCCAGCAAGCCTTTGAAGAACGGCAGGAAATAAGCATCCGGGTAGATGTCCGAAAGAATTTCAAGGCCGATGGCGGCTTCGGGCATGGGCGCGTCCTCCGCGAGCATCCGCCCCACGAAAAGCCCCAGGCTGCGCCGCGCCGCACGCTCGCGAAAATCGAACCCCGGCACAAAGCTGTAGTTGGCGGCCGCTTCCAGTCCGGGAATGGCCGTGTCCACGCTGTAAAGCCGATATCCCTCGCGCTCCAGGCCGCGCGCCAGCGCCAGCAGCTCGTCCAGGATGTCGTCCCGCTCCACGCTGGGCAGCGCGTCCATCGGAACCGTCGGCCCCTGCCGCAACCAGTCCAGCTGGCTCAGGCTGGTGAACTTGGGCAGTCCGGAAGCCTCGTACACGCGCCCCGTTTCGAAATCCCCGGCGAGCTGGGCCACTTCGGTCAGGGCGCGCACAGCGGCCTTGACCGGAGAGGAAGAGGTGCCCGCCGTGAACACGATCTCGCTCATGCCGGGAAAGGACTTGGGATCCCAGGCCACCGCGGCCACGGTGGGCACGGGAAGGCCCATGCTGAAATCCTTGAGCAGCACGCGCACTCCGCAGTTGTCAAAGCAGCCGATCAGGCGTTGAAAAACCGGATCGTCGGAACTCGCGGGGTCGATGGTCGGCGTCTGACGCCGATCCTTGTCGATGACGGCGCAGACGTGCCGCTCCACCAGCTCGCAGGCTCCCTGGAGGATGGATTCCTCATAGGTGTTCCCGGCGGACGATCCGTTGAACTCATTGAGCTTCTTGAACCAGTCCAGAGGCACCATCACCGTTTTGCCCGCGGCGACATGCAAGGCTGGGTGAAAACGCCAGCGCACCAGATCGAGCACGCTGCGGGCGTCCTCCTCGCAGAGGCCGTCTTCCACGGAGCGGAGCACTTCGGACAAGGGCATGAGCATATCGCCCCAGCGTTCCTCGGCCTCGCTCCAGGTCAATTCCTCGAATCGGTCGGGAGTATTCCAAAAATTGAAGAAGCTGAACCGCTCCACCAGTTCCATGAGAGCCGAGGCTTCGGCCTGCTCCGGCGAAGCGCCTTTGCCCATCTGCTTGCGGGTGGGCATGATCGCCCTGGCGCGGGGACCGCAGCGGCTGACGAACACGGGAATACCGAGACGCCCCGTGTCCACCCGGTCGATTTCCTCCAGGACGCCCTGAAATTCCCGGTCCAGCCGGGCCTTGACGCGTTCGATCGTCTCCCGCGGGGAAACGGCCTTGTCCTGGTCCACCACGTAGGACTTGGGGCAGCTCTTCAGCACGAACATCTACTGCTTCCTCCGAAGCCGATAGAGGCAGGCTGTCTTCTGCTCGTCGCACTCCATGTCGGCATACTCCACGTCCTTGCGCATCATTGCATATGTTTCGGCAGCCTTCTTGAAAAAATCCAAGCCCTGCCGAGCCCCGTCCGAGCCCAGCACGATCTCGGCCTCAGCACGGTCCGAAAGATGCTCGCCCAGGAACAGGCCCAGAGGCTCGAAAAAGGATTTCCGAAAGAGAATCTCGCAGCCGAGAATGACGTCGTAGCGTCTGCCGAGGCGGTCCTTGGTGAAGTCCGCGATGCGGATGTCCACCTTGTCGGCCAGCCCGTTGCGCAAGGCATTGATGCGGCTGAACAGGAGCGCGTCCGGCTCGATGTCCGTGATGGTCACGGCATAGCCGCGCCGGGCCAGAACAAGTCCGGCCAGCCCCACGCCCGCACCGATCTCCAGGAACTCGAAATCCTGCGGAAAGGGATATTTGCCGAGAAACATGGAGAGCACCACGTTGGTGGGCCAGACCTTGGCCCAGAGCGGCAGATCCACCTTTTTCCCGGCGCCCGCACGGGCCAGCAGCTTGTCGATGTAGGCGGGCATGTCCTTGACCTGGAGGATATCCAAGGGGGCTCCGCCGATTTCCACCTGGTCGAAAACCAGCTCGCCGAAGCGCGCCCGCGCCTTGGCCAGCAGCTCTTCCAACGAGGCGTTGGGATCAAAGGGAGGTTTCGTCAAGATTGCTCCTCGTCAGGAAACGGGGTCGCTGTAAGGCTCCATGCGCTCCAGCCGCCACATGGAGGACGGGTCGCGCGGATCGCGCGAAAACCGCCAGACCTGCTTCAGCTGTTCGGGTTCGGCCGCATCCGGGCCGCGCCGCACCAGCGCATCGTAGAGCACGACCGCCTCTTCCGAATCTTCTTTTTTTGCATGTTCGAGAAGTTCCGCCTCGACAAGCACGATCTCCGTGCTGGCCGGACGCGCGCCCGAAGCGGTCCTGGCCCGCAGTCCTTCGAGAACGGCCTCGCCCGCAAAGGGCGCGGCGGCTTCCACATCCAGCTTGTCGAAGGCTTCCGTCAACCGGGAATAGACCAGCTTGGCCCCCCGCAAGAACTCCGCCTTGTCGAAGCCGCCCGGCTCGACGCCGGAAGGCTTTTCGACACTCTTCGGTCCGGCGGTCGGCTCGGAGGTCATCCACTCCCACTGGGCGCGGGCGCGGCGGTAGGCTTCCTGCAGATTCTGCGGATCCTCATCGCGCGTGTGGACATCCGGCCCGGACGGGGAATCCGGGCGCCCCTCTTCGTCCTGGTCGCGCCCCCTGCGGGCAATGCTCCGGAAGAAAAGCCACCCCAGGGGAATGATCAGGATCAAGGGGATGATCTGCATGCCGAACCCGCGGGACGAGTGCGTTTCCCGTTCCGGGGCGACCTGATTGTCAGGAAGGCCGCCGTCGCTTTGCTGCGCGGCGAAAGCGCCGCCCGAGCCGTGCTCGGGGGCCAGACTCCACGCCGAGGAGGGCGCGGGCGCGCAAAGCCACAACAACGCGACCAGAGCGAAAATCGCCGGCAACCACGTCTTTCCCATGGTCAGCTCCCAGGTTCGGGGGTTGATTGAACGGGACGGACGATACGGAATGACGGCCCGACTGTCCAGTTCCAGACGGTTTCGCCACTTGCCATGCGCCGCCGCGCACATTATGGGTGAAGGCTGCACACAGCAAGGAGCACCCATGGATCTGACCCCATTGCACTTCCTTTCCCAGGCCAGCGCCGTTCCCAACGGTTGGGAATTCTGGCCCTTCTCCAGCGGATACGGGGAAAAATGGCTGCCCATGATCGCCCGCATCGGCTTCATGCTCGCCATCTTCGCTGTCATCGCCATTTTTCTGAGGATTCAGTTCGGACCGAACGGGTTTTTCCGCGACAAGGAATTGGACCGCGAGGCCGAAGAACTGCGCCGCCAGGAATTGGCGGAACTGGAAGCGGAATACCGCCGGGGCGAATGGTCCGAAAGACAATACCGCCGGAAAAAGCGACACATCGAAAACTCATGAACGTTTCCCATGCGGATTTCGAGCAACGTTTCCGCGCGTATGTCGCAGACTTTTTCAACGGAGACGCGGACAACGATTTTCACATCGAGCTGAAGCTCCGGCACAGCCTGCGGGTCTATGAACTGGCCCGGCGCATCGTGAAGGAAGAGGCGATTCCCGCGCCCGCTGCGGAAGCCGCGCTGACCTCGGCCTTGTTCCACGACACGGGCCGCTTCGTTCAGTATCAGCGCTACCGAAGCTTCCACGATCCCAGCACCGAAAACCACGCCCGCCTGGGCATACGCGCCCTGCTCTCGACGAACCTGCTCGAAGGGCTGCCCAACGACGCACGCCGCACCGTGCTGGGCGCCGTTTTCCTGCACAACGTCCGCACCCTGCCCCCGAACCTGCGCGAACCGCTGTCCACCGTGGTCAAGGTCGTGCGCGACAGCGACAAGCTGGACATCGTTCCCGTGGTGCTGGAACATCTCGACGCCAGTGCCGAAGGCAGCAGCGTCGTCACCCTCGGCATCAAGTCGCACCCCACGAACTACACCCGCTCGATCTACGAACAGGTGCTGGCCGGGGAATCCGCAAAATATGAAGAAATGCGCTGGGCGCACGATTTCCGGCTGCTGGTTCTCGGCTGGCTCTACGACCTGAATTTTCCCACAAGCATGCGGCTCTACGTCGAGCGCGGCTACCTCAAAACCCTGTTCGCGGCATTGCCGGACGACGAGTCCATGCGCACGCTGCGCCGGAAGATCCTCGGAGAGCTCGCCGTGAACGACGTTTCCCTCCGATGCGTCTCCGCCCTTGATTAACACGCGGCGCAAAGGTAGATTCCGGTCATGCTGTCAGATTTCAACCCTGGACCAGTGGCATGGCGCTGAAAAGAGAAAGCCGCGTTTTCCGCTACTTCCAGCATGTCCTCATCCTCACGGATGTGGACGTGCACGCCCGCCGCGACCAGGAATCCATGTCCGCATTCGCTCCCCAGACCATGCGCATCCTGCGCTCCGGAGCCGAGGCCGTGGACTATGTCGGCACCCACCCCGTCGATCTGATTCTCTGCGACAACACCCTCACGGACATGCCCGGCGTGAAATTCGTGAACATACTGCGACGAAACATGCGCCTGAAGATGCTTCCCGTGGTCATGGTCACCCTTGAGAACCAGAAAAGCCATGTGCTCGACGCCATCGCTGCCGGCTGCATCGGCTACGTGCTGCGGCCCTACGCTCCGGAAACCCTCGAGCGCTACCTGGTCATGGCCAAGCAGCTCGTGCACTACCCAGAAATCGAGGACATGCAGCTCGACGAAGCCAAGGACATGGTCAGCGCGGGCAACTTCGACGAAGCCATCGAGACCTTCGAGGAAATCCTCTCCATCCAGGACGAGGCCCAGCACTACTACGACATGGGCTATCGCTTCCTGACCGAAGAACGCTACGGCAAGGCCATCGTGGCCTTCAAAAAGGCCCTGCGCATCAACGACCTTTTCGCGGAAGCCTACAAGGGGCTGGCAGAGGCCTACAAGGGCAAGGGGGACAAGGAAAACTACCGCCTCTACATGCAAAAGGCATCCGAGATCTACGCACAGTTCGACCGCCTGGAAGAAGCCAAGCAGACCTTCATCGAGGTTCTCAAGTACCAGAGCGATTCCCCGAACCCCTACAATACCCTCGGCGTGAACCTGCGCAAGCAGGGGGACTACGCAGGGGCCATTCACGCCTACAAGCAGGCCCTTCAGATCACGCCCAAGGACGAGAACATCCATTTCAACCTCGGCAAGGCCCATTACTACATGGGCGAGATCGAGAGTTCCGGAAAATGGCTCGACTCGGCCCTGTCCCTGAACAGCGATTTTCCGGAGGCGGAAAAGCTCTACATGCGGCTCTTCAACCGCGCCTGGCGGCCCGAGGACGGCAAGCCGCGCAAGTCCAAAAGCGCGACCCCCAAAGCGCAGAAGGACATCTGAGCCTTGCAGAACGAAGTCTGGATCAGACTCGGAGCCTTTTTCGGCGTTTTCGTGCTCATGTCCGCACTGGAGGCGGCGTTTCCGCGCCGCCCGCGCAAGCTTCCCCGGCTCCGGCGCTGGCCCGGCAATCTCGGCATGGTCGCTTCGGCGGCCCTGCTGGCGCGCCTGCTTCTGCCCATGGCCCCTGTCGGGGCCGCGCTCTGGAGCGCCCAGCAGGGAGTCGGCCTGTTCCACGCGCTGCCGCTGCCCCCTCTTGTGGAGGGAGTCATGGCCGTCCTGTTCCTCGATGCGGCCATCTACTGGCAACACCGTGCCTTTCACCGCTTCCGGCCGCTCTGGCGCGTGCACCGCATGCACCACTCCGATCTGGACCTGGACGCCAGCTCCGGACTGCGCTTCCATCCCATCGAACTGCTGGCGTCGTTGATCTTCAAGATGCTGCTCGTGGTTCTTCTGGGGGCCTCCGCCGTCTCGGTGCTGGTCTTCGAGCTGCTGCTCAACGGCTGCGCCATGTTCAACCACGCCAATCTCGCGCTGCCCCCCCGCGCCGACAGGCTCCTGCGTCTGCTGCTGATCACCCCGGACATGCATCGCGTCCACCATTCCACGGACATGCGCGAATCGAACCGCAACTTCGGATTCAGCGTGCCCTGGTGGGACCGCATCTTCGCGACCTACAAGCCGCACCCGGACAAGGGACAACTCGGAATGGAAATCGGGCTGAATATCTTTCGGTCCCCGTCGTTCTCCAGAATCGACCGGCTCCTGCTGCTCCCGTTCCTTTAATTGCGGGCATGGAGCGCACGCTTGCTTTTTTCCCGCGCGGGCTTACAATGGGCAGCCGCCCGCTTCACCACAGCTTTTCCAGGAGCACCTATGAATAAAATTTATGACGTGATCATCCTCGGCTCCGGCCCCGCCGGAATCCAGGCGGCCATCCACGCCTCCCGCAAGAAAGCCGCAGTGCTCATGCTCGGCCGGATGCACAAGAGCAGCCTTTACTGGGCCCACGTGGAAAACTTCTGCTGCCAGTTCCGCGTCACGGGCGAGGAAATGCTGGAAACGGGAAAGATGCAGGCGGAGAATTTCGGCACGGAAATCATTGAGGAAGACGTGCTTTCCATCGTTCCCGAAGGCAAGCACTTCGTGCTGACCATCGAGAGCGGAACGAGCTTCACCGCTCGATCTTTGATCCTGGCCACCGGCACCACCCGCAACAAGCTCGGGGTTCCCGGGGAAAAGGAACTGCTCGGCAAAGGCGTCAGCTATTGCGTGGAGTGCGACGGCGGCTTCTTCCGGAACGAACCCGTGGCCGTTCTCGGCGGCCAGAGCGCCGCGGTCGGAGGCGCGGTGACGCTCTCCAAGCTCGCCTCCAAGGTCTGGCTGGTGAACGAATCCTTCGAGGTCGCCCCGGCGCTCCTGGCCCAGGCAGCGGAGAGCGGCGTGACCCTGCTGGAAGGCACGAGCGTCAAATCCATTCTCGGAGAAACCGCCGTGACCGGCCTGGCCCTCAAGGACGGCAACACTCTGAACGTCACGGGCGTGTTCATCGAACTCGGTGCCAAGGGCGTGCTGGAACTGGCGGCCACCCTCGGCCTGGAGCTGGACGAAAGCATGAAGTACGTCCAGACGGACAAAAAACAGCGCACGAATATTCCGGGCGTGTTCGCCGCCGGAGACATCTGCGGCCCGCCGCTTCAGATCGCCAAGGCGGTGGGCGAGGGCTGCGTCGCGGGCATCGAGGCCGCGACATACGCCCGCAAGCTCACGACCGCGCAAACCGACGCGGAGCTGGAACCGGAGGCATAGGCAGAGTCCGGCGCCGCAGGCGCGGGTCTGGACGAGTTCATCCGAAAGTGGTTATACTGCGCGCCGATCAGCAAATAGGTGCACCATCTTGCAAAAACGCTACATCCCCATCACCGTTGTAGTCTGCCTGCTCGCCGCGGCGGCGCTTGCGGGTTACCTCACGCCGGTCAAGGCCCAGAAGCTGCCCGTGCGCATCTTGTTCCAGAACAACGGCGGCCGGGTCATCTTCTCGCACCTCCGGCACCACAAGAACTACCAGATCGCCTGCGCCACATGCCACCATGAGGCGGACTCCGGGCATGGCCAGGGACAAGCGGCAACCTCCTCGGAACCCCTTCCTTGCGGCTCCTGCCATCCGGCCTCCTTCGACCAGGACTACGTGGCCGAACACGTCAATTCCTTCCCGGACAAGAGCTATTGCGTGAAGTGCCACCACGCGGAATTCGGAGTGCTTGCCTTCGACCACGAAGCCCACAAGGAATACGCCTCGGAGGATTGCCAGGCCTGCCACCACGGGACGGACATCGAAGCGGAGCCGGGCCACTGCAACCAGTGCCACGACCTTGCCGGAAGCGAGACCATGCCCAGCCTGCGCGACGCCGCGCACAAACGCTGCGCGACCTGCCATGAAGACATGTTCGACAAGGGCATCAAGGGTTGCGCCCCTTGTCACAAGATGAAGGACATGACCGGCTACACGGGATCGTACACGCCCTGCCAGCAGTGCCACCGCACTCCCAGCCCGGACAGGGAGCTTGTGCTCACGCGCACCAACGCCTTCCACGACCAGTGCATGAACTGCCACAAGGAGCTGAAAAAAGGCCCTTACGGCGAAAACGAATGCGGCAAATGCCACATCAGGTGACGGGCATGGGCAGAAACGATTTTACCTTGACGACGGAAACAGGCTCCGCATTCTTGATTCTCGCGCCGCCCGAGCTGGCCCGGATTCCCCTGCGGGGGCGCACCCCGGTGGTCGCCGCAGGAGACTCGCTTTCTGCGGGAGCGGCAGTGGGCGAGCCCTGCGCGCCGCTGGCCGCCTGGATCCACACGCCCATCGCAGGCGAAGTGCTGGAGGTGGACGCCGACTTCGTCACGGTGCGGGCCGCGCGGACCCAGGAGGCGGCCGTCGCCCCCCTGGATTTTTCCACGCTCAGCGGCGAACCGCTTCTTGAAGCGCTCTCCCGCTGCGGCATAGACATCCCCGCGCTTCGCCCGACACGGCACATGATCGTCAACGCGGTTCCGCCCGAACCCGGCATCGGCGTGACCGGAAGGCTGCTCAAGGACTACCGCGACACTCTCGCGCGGGGCCTCAAGCTCGCCAAATCCATCGTCGGCCCCACCAAGGTCACGCTGGCCGGACCGGAAGTGGATGCCTCGGCCTTCGGCAACTGCGAGGTCGTCCGCGTGCGGGCCCGCTACCCGCAGGGACTCGCCCCCCTGATAATCAAGACCGTGACCGGAAAGGAATACGCTGACGACGTTACCGTGGTCGATCTTTTCCAGCTTATGGCCCTGGGCAGGATCCATGAAACGGGGCGTCCCCGGACGGAAGTGTTCCTCACCGTGCAGGGCAAGAACGTCCGCGCGCTCATCGGCACCCCCCTGCGCGACGTTCTGACCGCGGCCGGAGCAACGCCCTCGGACGGCGATCGCGCCGTCATCGGCGGGCCCATGCGCGGAACGGCCCTCTGCCGGCTCGACCTCGGCCTGCCGGAAAACGAATACGGCCTTTTCATGATTCCCGCGGACTCCTACCCGCCCGTGCGCGACGCGGCCTGCCTGAACTGCGGCCAATGCGCACGCAGCTGCCCGGCGCGTATTTTTCCGGGAGAACTGAGCATGTGCGCCGAGGCGAAGCTCTTCGAGCGCGCCAGGCTCGGCCATGTGGAGAGCTGTTTCGAATGCGGCATCTGCGGATACGTCTGCCCGGCCCGACGCCCGCTGCTGCAATACCTTCAGTTCGCCAAATCCGAACTTCGTCTGCTCGATGAAGCCCGAAGCAAGGCAAGCGGGCCCGTCTCCGCCGAACCGCCCAAAGACGCCGAGGGAGCCGAATAGATGCGACCGCCCACCCCGTTGCTGACCGTTTCCTGCGCACCCCACGTGCATAGCGGGCAAACCACGCGGACCATGATGCTCGAAATCATCATGGCCCTGACCCCCGCCGTGTTCATGGCCATGATCAATTACGGCCTGCCCGCACTGCGGGTCATGGCCCTGGCCGCTTCCTCCGCCGTGGTCTTCGAATATCTGACCACCCGGATCATGGAGCGGGAGAACGAGACCGACGACCTGCACGCCCTGCTCACGGGCCTGCTCCTGGCCTTTCTGCTGCCCGCCTCCGCCCCCTGGTGGCTGGTCATGGCCGGTGCAGCGACAAGCATCGTGCTCGGCAAGGCCATCTTCGGCGGCTTGGGCGGCAGCCCCCTGTGCGCTCCGTGCATCGGCTGGGCAGTGCTGATGCTATCCTGGCCGGAACTCATGGATACGGAGCTGAACCTGCTCGGCTTCAACTTCATGGCTCCTTTGCACCAGCTCAAGCATTTCGGCTACCTGGCCGTGGAGGACTTCCCCCTGACGGAAGCGTTGGCAGGCCAGCAGATCGGAGGGCTCGGCGCGACCCAGGTTCTGCCGCTTCTGCTCGGCGGTTTCTGGCTGCTGCTGCGCGGCAGGATCAAACCGCTCATTCCCGTCGGCTTTATCATTGGCGTCCTGCTTACGGCGGCCTGTTTCCACTTTCCGTATCCGGAAGAGTACGCTCCGCCGCTCTTCCACCTTTTCGCCGGTTCCACGGTCTTCGCCGCCTTCTTCCTGGCCACGGACAACTCCTCCTCGCCCGCCTATCCGATTCCCTCAGCCCTTTTCGGGCTTTTCGCGGGCAGTCTGCTGGTGATCATCCGGGTCTGGGGCGTCTATCCCGACGGAGCGGCTTTTGCCGTGCTTCTCGCCAACCTGGTGGCCCCTCTGCTCGACCGCATCCGGCCCAAACCGTTCGGGTACGGCAAGGAGGCGATCTGATGCGCGAAATCATGAAAATGGTGGTCGTCCTCTCCTTGATCTGCGGCCTGTCCGGGCTTTCGCTGGCGAGCATCAAGCAGTTCACCGCGCCCCTGATCGAAGAACAGGTGCTCACCTTTGTGCAAGGCCCGTCCATAAAAGCCGTCTTCACCGACTTCGACAACGACCCGGTCAAGGAACGCAAGCAGTTCGACGTGCCAGGTTCGGACAAGAAGGTCACGGTCTTCCCCGCACGCAAGGACGGCAAGCTGATCGGCGTCGCCTTCGAATCCACGGGGCAAGGCTACGGAGGAGATCTCGGAGTGATGATCGGCTTCACCTTCGAGCCGGGATCCGTGGCCGGCATCAGCATGACCACGCTCAAGGAGACGCCGGGCATCGGCGCGCGCGTGGCCAAGCACGGCTTCACCGGCCAATTCCGGGGCCACGGCCTGGAAAATCTGGCCCTGCGCTCCCAGGGCGGCGACATCGACGCTGTTTCCGGAGCCACCATATCCTCCACTGCGGCCATGTTCGCCGTGGATCAGGCCTTGAACGTCTACACGGCCCTGAAGGACCAGTTCATCACGGCCTTCACGACCGGCGCGCAATAACGGGGGCAGCATGATCAGACTCTGGAAGGAATTCGCCAAGGGACTTTGGAAGGAACTGCCGCCCTTCCGGCTGGTACTCGGCCTCTGCCCGACCCTGGCCGTCACCAAGACCGCGGACGGCGGCCTGGGCATGGGACTGGCAGTGGTCTTCGTGCTGGCGCTGTCCAACCTGCTCGTCTCCCTGCTGCGCAAGATCATTCCCCCCAAGGTGCGCATCGCCTGCTACATCGTCATCGCGGCCTCGCTGGTGGTGGCCGTGGAGCTGTTCATGCAGGCCTTCGCCTACCCGCTCTACCAGCAGCTCGGCATCTTCGTTTCCCTCATCGTGGTCAACTGCATCATCCTGGGCCGTGCAGAGGCGTTCGCCTCCAAGAACCCGCCCCACCTCTCCGTGGCCGACGGCCTGGGCATGGGAATCGGATTCACCATGTCCCTGACCTTCCTGGGTTCGCTGCGGGAGGTATTCGGATACGGAACGATCTTCGGGCACGCGGTCATGCCCGCGGGCTACAAGCCCTTCAGCTTCATGATCGAAGCTCCGGGCGCCTTCGTCTGCCTCGGACTGCTCCTGGGGGCGATGAACTACTTCAGCAACCTGCAACGCCGCCGCCAGGGGCTCGCTCCCAAGAGCAACCCCGTGCACGAATGCGGCTCCTGCGGGCTCTGCAAAGGATCGGGGAACTAAGCCATGCAGGAATACGTCCTCCTGGTTCTCGCGGCCATCTTCGTCAACAACATCGTCCTGGCGCAATACCTGGGCAACTGCCCATTCATCGGCACGTCCAAGAGCATCGGCGTTGCGTCCGGCATGGGCGCGGCGGTCGTGTTCGTGGGCACGCTCTCCACGGCCATCACCTGGGCGGTGCAGGAATACCTGCTCGTTCCCACGGGACTCGAATACCTCCAGACCATCGCCTTCATCCTGGTCATCGCCTCCCTCGTGCAGTTCGTGGAGATGTTCCTGAAAAAAGCGCTGCCCCCGCTCTATCGCTCTCTGGGCATCTTCCTGCCGCTGATCACCACCAACTGCGCCGTGCTCGGCATCGCCCTCATCGTCCAGCGCAACGAATTCGGTTTCGCCAAGTCAGTGATCTTCGCCTTCGCCTCCGGCGTGGGCTTCGCCCTGGCGCTGGTGCTGCTTTCCGGCATCCGAGAGCGGCTCGACCTGGTCCGCGTGCCCCGCGCGCTCAAAGGCACGCCCATCGCGCTGATTCTGGCCGGACTGATGTCCCTGGCCTTCTTCGCCTTCAAGGGCATGATCTCCTAAAGGAGAGCACATGATTCTCGCTTCTTTTCTCGCCCTCCTGGGCATCGGATTCACCGCCGCAGTCATCCTGGGCGTGGCCTCCCGCCTGCTCTACGTCAAAGAAGACCCGCGCCTGGCCCTCGTGGAGGACGCCCTGGCCGGAGCCAACTGCGGCGGCTGCGGCTATCCCGGCTGCGCCGGTGCGGCTGCCGCCGTGGTGGCGGGCAAGGAGGGCGCGGGCGTCTGCGTCATCGGCGGCGAGGAAGTCGCCCGCAACGTGGCCCGGATCATGGGACTGGAAGTGGTCGCCCTGGAACCGAGGCTGGCCCGCGTCGACTGCACGGGCGGAAAGCGCGCCGAGGACATCTACCGCTACGAGGGAGTCCTTGACTGCCGCGCGCAGCACCTTCTGCACGGCGGTTCCAAGATGTGCCCGGAAGGCTGCCTGGGCCTGGGAAGCTGCGTGCGCGCCTGCCCGTTCGACGCCATCTTCATGGGCAAAAACGGCTATCCCGTGGTGGATCCGGTGGCCTGCCGCGCCTGCGGAAAATGCGAGGAAGCCTGTCCGCGCGGCGTCATGGCCGTCTACGGCAATACGGACGGCCTGCTGCATCTCAACGAAACTTCAGATTGCCTCGCGCCATGCAGGCAGCGCTGTCCCGGCGAAATCAACATTCCCAAGTACATCAACTGCGTAAAGAACGGCGACTACGCAAGCGCGGTTTTGACCATCAAGGAACGCAACCCGCTTCTGCTGGTCTGCGGCCGGGTCTGCCCGCGCCCCTGCGAAAACGTCTGCCGCCGGGGCCATGTGGACGAACCCGTGGGCATCAACATGCTCAAGCGTTTCGTGGCCGACTGGGAAATGAACTCCGGCACCCGGCTGCCCATTCCCTGCGCCCCGTCAACGGGCAAGCGCGTCGCCATCATCGGCGGCGGCCCGGCGGGACTCTCCTGCGCCTTTTTCCTGCGCCGTTTCGGACACAGCCCGACCATTTTCGAATCCATGCCCATGCTCGGCGGCCAGCTGCGGTACGGCATCCCGGAATACCGCTTGCCCAAGGCCGTCCTCGACTGGGAAATCCAGGGCATCCTCGACCTCGGCGTGGATGTGCGCACCAACACGCAATTCGGCAAGGATCTGAGCCTGAACGACATCGGGAAACACGGTTTCGACGCGGTATTCCTCTCCATCGGCGCCTGGGCCAACTCCACGCTGCGCATTCCCGGCGAAAACGCTCCCGGCGTCATGAGCGGAACGGAAATGCTCACCAAGGTGGGACTGGGCGTGGGCACGGGCATCGGCAAGCGCGTCATCGTGGTCGGCGGCGGCAATACCGCCATCGACTCGGCGCGCACCAGCGTGCGGCTCGGCGCGGAGGTGACCATGATGTACCGCCGCTCGCGCAACGAAATGCCCGCAAACCCGGAAGAAATCGAGGGAGCCGAAGAGGAAGGCGTGAAATTCCAATTCCTTTCCCAGCCGATCGAGGTCATCCTCGACGAAAACGGACATGCGAAGGGACTCAAGTATGTGCGCATGGAACTGGGAGAGCCGGACGCTTCGGGACGCCGACGCCCGGAACCCGTTCCCGGCTCGGAAACCGTGCTCGAAGCCGACACGATCCTGGCTGCCATCGGCCAGAAACCCGCCCTGGACTGCCTCTACGAGGACGGCCAATCCTGCCCCCTGGAGGCGACGCGCTGGCGCACCCTGGCCGCGGACCCGGACACGCTCCAGACCGCCATTCCCAACGTCTTCACCGGCGGCGACATGTTCACCGGACCGAATCTCGTCATCTCCGCCATCGGAGGCGGGCGCAAGGCGGCACGCTCCATCCACCATTATCTCGCTTCCCGGCATGTGCCCGTTCCGGAAAAGCTGCTGCACGGGCTCCTGGAATACACGCTCTTCAAGGACGTGGAGAACGTGGACCCCAAGCGCCGGACCAGCATGCCCCACAGTTGCAGCCTGGACGAGCGCACCCGCTGCTTCGACGAGGTCGAAGGCAACATCACCGAAGCCGAAGCCCTCTACGAAGCGGGGCGCTGCCTGCGTTGCGGCCTGACCTGCTACGACCGGGACCAGCCGTCTTCCGACTCTGTGGCCTCGGACGCGGGCAGCGACAAGACCGCCGCCTGAAAAAAAATGAGTGAAATGAAAAAAAGCGCTTGCCAAACGGCAGACTCTTTAGGTAATCAATCTCTCCCCAAGGGCGATTAACTCAGCGGTTAGAGTGCCATCTTCACACGGTGGAAGTCCCGAGTTCAAATCCCGGATCGCCCACCACCGAATTCATGAAAAGGCAGGTTGCATCAAACCTGCCTTTTCTTTTTCCGGTCCGCATGATCTACTGAGAACGAGAAGTACATCCCATGCACATGGCCCTTTACCAGCCTGAAATCCCTCCCAATACCGGCAACGTCGCGCGCCTCTGCGCGGCCACGGACGTTCCCCTGCACCTGATCCGTCCCCTGGGCTTTTCCCTGGACGACCGCTACCTGAAGCGGGCCGGACTGGACTACTGGCCCAAGGTGCGCCTGACCGTTCACGACGACTGGAAAGCCTTCTTCGCCGCCCGGCCCGGACGGATCGTGGCCAGCAGCGCCCGCGCAGGGGCCTGCTATCACGATTTCGAATACCGCCCCGGAGACTGCCTGCTGCTCGGCCCGGAATCCGTGGGACTGCCCATCGAAGTGCTCAACCTTGCCGACGCCTGCGTCCGCATTCCCACCACGGACAACGTGCGCAGCCTGAATCTCTCCACTTCGGCGGGAATCCTGCTGTACGAGGCCCTGCGCCGCACTGGCGGGCTGCCCGGCGTTTGAGCCGCCTTGCCTTCAAGAGAGCGGGCACGTATAGTCATCCGAATGCGGATCGACTCCAAAAAGGATACGATATGAGGCTGTTGGTTACTGGCGGCTGCGGTTTCATCGGCACCAATTTCATCCTGATGATGCGCGAAGCCCATCCGGACTGGAACATCGTCAACCTGGACCTGCTGACCTACGCAGGAAACCGACTCAACCTCCTGCCGCTGGAAGCGTCTTCCCGAACCGCTTCGGGCGGCGACTACTCCTTCGCCCACGGAGACATCCGCGACCCTGAATTCGTCTCCGCGCTGCTCGAAGAACATCGCATCGAAGCCGTGGTCAACTTTGCGGCGGAGTCGCATGTGGACCGCTCCATCAACGACCCGGCGCCCTTTGTCAGCACCAACGTGCAGGGAGCGCAGAACCTTCTGGAGCGCGCGCGACGCCACGGCGTCGAACGCTTCGTGCAGGTCTCCACGGACGAGGTCTACGGAACCCTCGGCCCCGAAGGCCGCTTCAGCGAAAGCACTCCCCTCGCGCCCAACAGCCCTTATTCCGCAAGCAAGGCCGGGGCGGACCTCATGGTCCGCGCCTATGTCGAAACCTATGGCCTGGACGCGGTCATCACCCGCTGCTCCAACAATTACGGCCCCTATCAGTTTCCTGAAAAGCTCATTCCCCTGATGTTTCTCAAGGCGTTGCGGGACGAGCCGCTTCCGGTCTACGGCGACGGGAGAAACGTGCGCGACTGGATATTCGTGGACGATCACTGCCGGGGAGTGGAACTGGCGCTGCTCAAGGGCCGGGCCGGACAGGCCTACAACTTCGGCGGCAACGCCGAATTGCCGAACATCGAACTGGTCAAGACCCTGCTCGACCTCCTGGACAAGCCCCATTCGCTGATCACGTTCGTCAAGGATCGTCCGGGGCATGATCGGCGCTATGCCATGGATTACGGTCTTGCATCCCGTGAACTCGGCTTCGAACCGCGAGTTTCCTTTTCCCAGGGGCTGACGCAGACCATCGAATGGTACCGCGACAACGCCGCGTGGCTGGATCAGGTTCAAAGCGGCGCCTACCGCGACTTCATGGACCAATGGTACGGAGAACGAAAATGAACTTTTTCGAGGGCAAAAAGGCGATCGTTCTGGGCGGCAAAACCGGCCTGCTCGGCCAGGCCCTGGTCAGGGCGCTCCATGAGGCCGGAGCCGAGGTCACGGCCACTGCCCGCTCGGGCCTGAATCCGCTGAACAGCGAAGCCCTGAACGGCTTCATCGACCGGGAGGAACCCGCCCTGCTCTTCAATGCCGTGGCGCACACCCAGGTCGACATGGCCGAGGACGAACCGGAGGAGGCCAAAGCCTTGAACGCCTCGCTGCCGGAAAAGCTGGGGCAGCTTTCGCAAAAAATGGGATTCCGGCTCGTGCACTTCAGCACGGACTTCGTCTTTGACGGGCGCAAGGAAACCGCCTACGTCGAGGACGATCCCACGGCCCCCCTGTCGGTCTATGGAAAAACCAAGCTTCAAGGGGAACAGAAACTGCTCGCCTTGGGGCTTGACGATCTGCTGATCGTCCGCTCCGCGTGGCTTTTCGGTCCAGGCCGCGACAATTTCGTATCCAAGATCCTTCGGCTGGCAAAAACCCGCGAAACCCTTTCCGTCGTGCACGACCAGATCGGTTCCCCGACATACACGCCGGACCTGGCCCGGCACACCCTCGCCCTGGTGGATGCCGGAGCCAAAGGGATATTCCACGTGGTCAACAGCGGACGGGCCAGTTGGTGCGAGCTGGCTGCGGAAGCGATCAAGATCGCCGGGCTGAATTGCCGCATCGAAGCGATTCCTTCCAGCGCCTACCCCGCCAAGGCCGTTCGCCCGGCGTTTTCTCAACTGGACACCGGCAAACTCGCCGAGGCAACCGGGAAAACGCCCCGAACCTGGGCGCAGGCCCTGCGGGATTACGTCTACACCGACCTCGCGGACCAATTCACCGAGGAATAAACTCCTCCGGCCACAGCCTCAACGCATCAAGTCGCGAACCATCACGTTCGCGTCCGCCACGCGGCGCGCCAGCAACGTGACCAGGAATCGATCCAGGGAAGTCGCCAGTTGCGGCAGCTTTTGCTTGAGCACGGCCAACCGCTTCTTGGACAAACGATGCACCACGCTCTGCTCGTTGGCCCGCACGGAAGCGCTGCGCTCCGAGTGGGTATAGATGCCCATTTCACCGAAGATGGATCCCGGTCCGAGCTTCTTGAGCCGGACGGTCTTGCCTCCGGGAATCTCCAACTCGACGGTCAGCATTCCCGACTCGACGAAAAACATGGAATCCGAGGCGTCGCCCTGCCGGAACACGTACTCCCCGCTCCGCACCTCCATCCTCTGGAGAATACGCAACAGGCGAGGCAGATCGTTCCTGTCCGGGAAGACCGGAGCGAGCAGATCCACCAGCGAACTTTCCTCGGCCTCAAGCAGCCCGGCCTGCTCAAGCAGCTTGTCCTCGCACCACTCCAGGGCGAAATCCAGATTTCGGAAAAGCACGAATGCCTTTTGATCCTCCCCTGCAAGCCCTGCTTTTTCCAGGCGCTCCTCAAGCACGAAAGGCACGTTGGTCAAGATCGTGCGCACTTCCTGATCCCGCCCAAGCTGCGCCATGCCGCCCAGAACGCGGGTCAGGCCGGAGCCGAATCCCTTGATCTGGGTGAAATCGAGAACCACGAAACGAAGCGGCCTGTGGCCGGGTTCTTCCAACCGCTCCCAAACGGCGCGCAGGGCCGCGCTCAGAGAACCTCCGGAAAGGAAGCCCTGCATTCGCAGGATGAAGATGCTTTGTCCAAGTTCGCGCAGGGCGTCTGCCTGCCCCGGAGCCCGGTCGACATTGCTGTGCAGAGTGTCTCCGGACATGATCGACTTGATGGCCGAAGTGGAGGAATGGCGAGCCAGGCCGAGCATGAGCGCAAGGAACACTCCCACCACCACGCCCGGCGCGAACCCGGCCCCCACGGTCACCGCGAAGCTGAGCAGAAGGCAGGCGAATTCCTCGGAACGCAAGTCCTCGGCAACGGCATCCACAAGCCAGCGCTTGATCAGATTCAATCCCATGAAGCAAAGCAGACCGGCCGGAATAAACGGCGGGATGGCGGAAAGAAGGCCTCCCCCCCAGACCAGGGCCGCGGCGCACACCAGAGAAGCCACCAGGGAGCCCAGGCGGCCTACGCCGCCGGCCCGCAAGGTGCCGAGGCTGCGCCCCAGGGACATGGACACGGGAAATCCCACGGCCAGCCCGGAAAGGAGATTCGCAACTCCGAGAGCGCGCAACTCCGGACCGGGCGAAACCTCTCTCCCCAGGTGTTCCTCAAGGACAAAAGCCTTTGAAGAGGCATTGACCGCCAGGAGCAGAGCAAGCGCAAAAACCAGGTACGACAATGCGAGCAACGCCGACCAATCCGCCCCGGCCAGGAACGCCGGGGAATGCAGGAGACGAAGCCCCTCCAGACTCATGGGCGCGGCGCTCCCGCAGGACAATTCCTGAACGAGTTCCGGCCCCAGCGCAGCGGACAGCCCCTGTGCGCCGAGATAGGGAACGGCAAGGCACCACGCCACGCCCAGCAGCAATGGCACTGCCAGCCACCAGACGGCCCGAATGCGGTGATAGGCCAAGGAGAGCAGGAGCCCGAAACACAAGGACGGCAGCCACTGCACCAGGCTGTTGCCGGAAAAGCCGTCGGAGCCGTGCAGGAAGCCGAGCAGCAGGTCCAGGTCCGGATGCAGGCCCGTTCGCGCCCGGAACGAGACCTGGAGAAGCAGCACTCCCACCCCGGCGAGCACTCCGCCGATGACGGGAAAAGGCACGAAGCGCATCCAGCCGCCTTCCTGGAACTGCGAAAAGAAAATGCAGAGCAGGCCCGACACCAGCGCTGTCGCCAGCACGGCCCCGACCAGCGTGGGCAGGAGCGCCTCCGGAGAGAGGGACAAGCCCGCCACAGCCTGGGCGAGCAAGAAGAGTCCCGCGCCGGTCACCCCTTCGGCCCCGGCCGAGGCAAACGGAATCCGGCTCAGCAGCGCATAGGCAAGGCCGCCGAGCACGGACGCGGCGAGCGCCATCTGCAGCATGGAGGCATAGAACGCCTGGTCGCCGGCCCCCACTGCCGGGGCAAGCGCAAGGCCCAGACTGAAGAATATCGCAACGAGCCCCAGCCAAAAGCCGTTGAAGATGCGACGCGGAATTCTCCCTCTCGCCTCCTGGAGCGCTCCCCTTGCCGCTTGCTTGTCAATCACGGAAACATCAAGGTCTGCGTCCTCTTCGCCTCCGTGCGCGGCATGGGTCCGCAATCTCTCGATCTCGGCGTCCATGGCCAGATTCTCGGCAAAATCCTCGGCAAGATCGTCCAAATCGACATCGCTCTCGCTGGGCGGGGCAAGCGGCAGCGAAGCCGGGGAAACCGATCCCACTTCACCACAGTTCGGACAACGCGCCTTGCGCCCTGCAAAACGTTCCGGAACCTCGGCCACATGTCCGCACGCGGCGCACTGAAAAGGAACCCGGCCGACAGGTCCGGACCGCTCGCCCTTCGGCGTCTGTTCCATGCCGCCGCGGGTCGGCTCCTGCCCGTCATCCCGGACGGCGACGTCGCGGCCGCAGCCAGGACAGCGCACCCTGCGGCCCACATACGCGTCGGGCACCTGCTTGCTGACGTCGCAATCGGCACAATGAAATCGAGCCATGCATCTTTCTCCGCCGCCTTGATCTCACAGCGGCATTGGTTTTATCATAGTATATTGCAGATATTTCCAGCGCCCACAACCCGCGCGTCATAAGCGGCGCGCATGGAGGCCAGCAAGGATCCAAGGCGATGCTCATACGTATGCTGCGCCAGGACGCGCCGCCTCGCCCGCCGGGCAACAGCCAGCCGCTCATCCGGGGAAGCCAGCCAGCGCCGGACCAGTTCAGGAACGTCCTCGACCCGGCCATAGCAGGCCGCCTCCCTGCCGGGGTCGAAAAGCAGCGCCAGTTGCTCGCGCTCGTCCGTGAGCAGGAACCCTCCGCAGGCCGGAACGTCGAAAACACGTTGGTTCACAGCGCCTTTCATCTGGGCGCTGGTGCAGTTGAAATTCACGTCCGCGGCGGCGTAGAATCCGGGCAGTTCCGAATAATAATTCATCCGGGGCAAAAAACGGAAGTTCGGTTCGCGCAGCAAGGCGGGCCAGGCATCATCGCCCGCCACCAAGGTCGGGGACGGAGCCAAGGCACGCAGGCAGGACACCCGGTAATGATGTGCCGCTGAAAACGTCACCAAGGATTCGGCTGCGAGTTGCCCTTCGGGCGAAAGAGCAGCGACCTCGGCTGCCAGCTCTGGCCTGCTTTCCCGAAGATAGGCCGCGCTTGATCGCGTCTCGGCTTCGGCAAAATGCCTGCCCGCCTCCAAAAGCCGTTTTCCCAGACCATCGGCTCCCAAGGATTCGGCCAGTCCGCGCACGCGCTCGGCAATGCTTTCGCCCACGAAAGACACCGGGCTTTTCCATTCCGGACGTTGGGGCGCTCCGGGCGCGAAACGATTCGGATCGGTCCCCAGGGGAAGATACTCGGCATGGCTGAAGCCCTGCTCATGCAGATAGCCCAGGCTGTCGGCGTCGAAACTGAACACGGCGATATTGGATCGCGACTGTCCCGGCCAGCCGTGAAGGATCAGCTCGGGACTGTCCACGAACCACGAAGCCAACGGGAGCTGCGCCTTTTCCAGCAGCGCCGCGATCTTCCCTTCCCGGTCCAATCCGAAATGGTTCACGGTGAGCAGGAAATCGGGCTGGAAGCGCGCGATGCCGAGGAGCAACGCCTCCATGAAATCCGGACGCACCGTTTCCGTCTCGCCCACGTCGATGGACGCGTTGGGCACCTGGAGACGGTCCAAGGCCTCCTGAATTTCGGCATAGAGAAAGTAATTCCTGCGCAGAAGAAGCACCCGAGGCCGGACGCCGCGAAATTTCGGGTAGCGCGCCCAGAGGGGCGGGCCGGAAGATTCGTCGCCTGCGCCGCCGGGCGCGTCGCGCAGCGCGTCGGCCAAGGCTCGGTAATGGGAAGGGGCGAGACGAAGATAGAGCGGCATGCGCAAGGTATGCAGCGGCTTGTCCATCAGGCGGCTCCAGGCGAGGAGCCGGTCCAGGGAGTCCTTGAAATCCCCGTCCAGCCAAAGGACGTTCCGATCGCCGCCGAAGCGCTTCCGCACCCCGGTGGCCGCCTGGATCGGAGTTTCTCGGTCGACGACGGCCACAGGCCCGTTGCGGGAAAGCAGCTCCAGGCAGGCGCCCAGTCCGGAGCCGATCAGCACGGGCAGGGCGCCCGCAGGCAGGGAACCCGCAAGCTGGCGCTCCCTGTCCAGCCCTCCCCTGCCCCAGCAGCGCATTTCGCGGCTCTCGCCGGGAACCCGGACCAGGATGTCCGAAGCCTCGCCCATGCTCCCTTCTATGCGGACATCGTACTTCAATTCATCCATGTCTACTTGTATTGCATGGCGGTCCGCTTCGCAACTGCCTCGAAAACTTATCGCTTCAGCCTAAAGATTTTATATTTCCTGCCGATGAGGCACGAGTAAGGAATGTTTCGCCCAAGGACGGGCAGAACTCCTTCAGAACGACACACGCGCCTTCAAGGTTTCCCAAGGAAGGGTTCCATGAACAGCATCGCTGCTTTTTCATTCATTCTTCACGACCGCCACGGCACGGACAGGTTCGCGCGATTCTTCCGCACCCTGGCAGATCAGGACATCCCGTCCTGCCGCCTCGAAGTCTGTCTCGTGGATACGAATGCCGACTCTGCCCTGCCCCGAATGGCGAAGCGCTACAGGGCGCGGGCGGGAGAGTATCTGTTGCGCGTGATTTCCGCACCAGGCGCGAGCCCGGCCAAGGCCTGGAACCTGGGGCTGAAGGAATGCACGGGACTTCTCGCCGCCTGCGTGCAGCCCGGACTGCGCCTGGACCGAGGCTTCGCCTCCGCCCATCTGTCGGCGCTGCACCAACATCCGGAAGCGGACGTGCTTTTCTCCGGTTTCCTGAGCAGCGGCCCCCTGGGCGCGGGCTTTATCCGCCCTCAAGGCAGCCCCCAGGAGCAGCTCCGCTCGCTCGATGCGATCGGCCCTCTTCCGGTCCTCACCTCTCGAGCCCGCCGCGCTCTGCATTTCCGCGAGGCTTCCCCTTTCCCTTCGTGGGAGCTGGGCATCCAGGCGGCGCAGCGCGGCTTGCGATTTCTGCGGCTGCCCCGCCTGCTCTACTCCGTGCCCTCCTACGACTGGAAAGCCAACGGCCCGGCTGAGGAAATGGCACGGCTCGTGACCCGGCAAGCCGGTTTCTTCCATGTGGACCAGTTGCGCTGGGCGCTCGGCGTGCTTCGCCGCAGAGCCTGGGCCATGCTTCCGGAGTGCCGCGGGTTGCCGTCGCCGCGCGAAATTCGAGAACTGATGCACGAGCAGATCAGAATGGAACGGCTGAGCCGCACCGGACAACACCCCGTGGAAACCTTTCCGGGCCCGCAATGCTCCCTCGGAGCCCTCGGAGCCTGAATTTCCATCAGGACATGCGCACGAAAAAGGCCGCCCAAAGGCGGCCTTTCTTATGCGGCATTGTCCGGATTCCGTCAGAACGGCAGTCCGTTTTCCGCCAGATCCTTTCGGAGCAATTCGCGTATGCGCCTGCTCACGGGACCGGGCTTGACGTTATGGATGGGCTTGCCCTCGTAGCGAACCACGGAAAGAGCGTCCGTGGTCGTGCCCACGATGATGACTTCCTTGGCCGCGCGGACTTCGGACTCGGTGATGGCCCGGAAAATGATCTCGTATTCGTTCTTGATCAGATCCACCGCGCGCATCAGTGTCGTCCCGGCCAGGGAATTCGTGAACTCCGGGATGTGCAGCTTGCCGTCCTGGTCCACGATGCAGACGTTCTCCGTGGCCCCTTCGGCCAAGAAGCCCCGCTCGTCGAAACAGAACGGGAAGTCGTAGCCCTTCTCCGCCGCCTCGTGCTTCATGAGCACGTTGGGGAGATAGTCTATGCTCTTGATCGTGGCCAGATAGGACTGCTTGGCAGGAATGGAGGTCTTGAAGGCTGTTACGCCTTTCTCATAGACCGCCTCCGGCTTGGAATGGATCTCATAGGCGACGACGTAGAGGCTGGCGCGGGGACACTCGTCCGGCGAAATGCCGAAACCGCCCGGTCCGCGGCCGAGCAGCACGCGGACCAGCCCGGTATCCCGCTCGCCCGCGCGAGCCACTTCGACGATAAGGTCGCGCACCTCGTCCCAGGAGCAGGGAGCGTTGAGATGAATGGCCTTGGACGAACGCTGAAGCCGGGCCAGATGCGGCTCCACCTGGTAGATGCGTCTGCCGATGAACTTCATGGTCTCGAAAACGCCGTCCCCGCGATGCACGAGGTGGTCGTCCCAAGGCATGAGCATCATGCGCGGATCGCGGCAGATCGCTCCGACCCGGTGATCGTAGAAGGCGTACACTTGGCCCATGCCCGGTCTGGGGGCATTGAGCAGGGCGCTCAGGTACGCTTCGGAGCCCAGCACTTCAGCCACGAGGCCCTCCTAGCGGTTGACCCGGAGAAGATCCATCTCCAGAAGCTTTTCCGCGATCTGCACCGCGTTCAGCGCCGCGCCCTTGCGGATGTTGTCGGCAACGATCCAGATGTTCAGGCCGTTCTCGATGCTCTCGTCCTCGCGGATGCGGCCCACGAAGACCTCGTCCCGGCCGGTTGCGTCCAGAGCCATGGGGTAGGCCTTCTTTTCCGGAAAATCGATCACCTCCACGCCCGGCGCCGTGGCCAGCAGAGCGCGGCAGTCCTCGGCCGTGAGCTTGGTCTCGGTTTCGATGTTCACGGCTTCGGAGTGGCCGAAGAACACGGGCACGCGCACCGTGGTGGCGGTGACCCTGATGCTCGGATCGCCCATGATCTTCTTGGTCTCGTGGACCATCTTCATCTCTTCCTTGGTGTAGCCGTTGTCCAGGAAGACGTCGATCTGCGGCAGGCAGTTGAAGGCGATCTGGTGCGGGTAGACCTGGGGAACCACTTCCTGACCGTTGAAAAGGCGGCGGACCTGGGTTTCCAGCTCGTCGATGGCCTTCTGGCCCGTGCCGGAAACGGCCTGGTAGGTGGAGACCACGATGCGCTTGATCTTGGCTTCCAGATGAATGGGCTGGAGGGCCACGACCATCTGGATGGTGGAGCAGTTCGGGTTGGCGATGATGCCCTTGTGCCACTCCAGATCATGCGGGTTGACCTCGGGAACGACCAACGGACATTCCGGGTTCATGCGCCAGGCGCTGGAGTTGTCGACGACGGTGCAGCCCCGCTCGGCCGCGGAGGGCGCGAACGTCTCGGAAGTGCCGCCTCCGGCGGAGAAAAGGGCAAGGTCGAATCCCTCGAAGCATTCGTGGGTCAGTTCCTGGACGGTCAGTTCGCCGTCCTTGAAAGGAACCTTCTTGCCCTTGGACCGGGCCGATGCGAACGGCACGACCTCGGCGGCCGGAAAATTGCGCTGCTCAAGCACCTTGAGCATCTCGCGCCCGACGGCGCCCGTGGCGCCGCAGACCGCGACTCTGGGATTCCTGCTCATGCTCCCCCCTACATCTTGAGTTTGCTGCCGATCTCCAGGCAGGCCTCGGCCTTGTTCAGCGTGTACAGATGCACGCCCGGAGCTCCCTTATCAATCAATTCCTGAGACTGACGCACGGCATAGGCCAGCCCCACTTCCCGGACGGCCTCGTCCCCGCCGTCCTCGTACGCGGATTCCAGTGCGGCAAGAAACTTGCCGGGAATCGACGCGCCGCAAAGCGAAAGAATGAATTTCGCCGACTTGATGCTCAAAATGGGCAGCACGCCGGGCACGACAGGCACATGGACGCCCATGCCGCCGAGCCGCTCCACGAAATCGAAATAAAGACGGTTGTCGAAGAAAAGCTGCGTGACGATGAAATCGCCGCCCGACTCGACCTTGACCTTGGTCCAGTGCAGATCCTCTTTGATGGACGCAGATTCGTTGTGCGGCTCCGGATATCCCGTCACGCCGACGGACATTCCGGGGAAGGTCCGCTTGATGAATGCCGCCAGATCCGAACCGTGGCCGAACTCGCCCGCGCTGAAGTCGAAATCGGGATTGTTCTTGGGCGGGTCGCCGCGCAGGGCAAGGACGTTCTGCACGTCCGCATCGCGGAGCGCGGAAACGAACTCCTCGATTCGGGACGCGGAAGCGCCCACGCAGGTCAGGTGGGCCAGGGGTTCCAGGCCCATGTCGCGTTTGAGGCGGCGCACGATCTCCAGGCTGTTGTCCTGGGTGCCGCCGCCCGCTCCGTAGGTCACGGAGGCGAACAGGGGATCGAGGGCCTTGAGCCGCTCCACGACCTCGAAAAACTTGGGCCAGGCCTCGCGCTCCTTGGGCGGGAAAAATTCCAGCGAGAGGAACGGGGACCGACGGTCGATCAGTTCAGGTATGCGCAAAACTCTTGTCTCCTGTGACGCTGCCTCGGAGCCGGTCCGGACAAGTCATGCTTCTTACTCCCTTCCCCCGGAAGGTTCAATAGATCAGCTGCGGGGCGGGCCGGACCGTTTGAGATCCTGGACGATTTCCACATCCGCGGGCAAAAAGACCCGCGAACCGGGATTCCCCGGCTCAAGCCAGGTCATGACCTGGCCTTCCTGAGGCACGAGCAGCCCGGAATATTCGAAAACATGAAAGAAATAGAGGTTGACGTCCATGCGCCGATAGCTGTGCCGCTTCCCGCGCCAGAATTCGAAACGCACGGGCGTGATGTTCAGTTCCTCTTTCAGCTCGCGGGCCAGGGCGGCCTCGCGGGCCTCGCCCGGCTCGATCTTTCCCCCGGGGAACTCCCACCAACCCGCCCAGGGGCCGTGATCGGGGCGTTCCACGGCCAGATATCTGCCGTCCTGCCAGATCACGGCGGCAACGACGTGGATTTCTCCGCGCACCCGGCCTACTCCAGCCCCAGCTCGACGCGCTTGACGTTGATCGCTTCCATCTTCGTCTCCAACTCGTGCATGCGTTCCATGAGCCGCTCGGACCAGTCCTCGACCTCGCGATAGGCCTTGTTGATCCGAAGCGCTTCTTCCGGCTTCTCATACGTGGCGGGATCGTTCATGCGCTCTTCCAGCCCGGCCATCTCGGCCAGCACCTTTTCCAGCTCGGCCTCCTTGGAGGAATATTCCTCCTTGAGCGGCTTGAGCTCACGGTACAGACGGTTGCGCGCTTCCGCAAGGCGACGCTTGTCCTCCTTGGAGAGGCGCGGAGCGGACGCGGCCTCCGCGCTTTCCTCGGGGGCTTCGTCCCCTTCCTGGCCTGCGTCCTGCGTCGGGTTCTTGGCCGCGCCCTGCGTGCCTGCCCCGGAGAGCTGCTGCCGCCGCCAGGCGTCCCAGGCCTCGAAGCCCGTATGCTGCTCGATGCCCTCCCTGCTCAGGGACCAGACCTCCTCGGCCACTTCGCTGAGCAGGTAGCGGTCGTGGGCCACGAAAAAGAGCGTGCCCTCGTAGTCCTTGAGCGCCGACACGAGGCCCATGCGGCTTTCCAGATCCAGGTGGTTGGTGGGCTCGTCGAGAATGAGCAGATTGGCCCGGGCCAGAAAAAGCGTCGCCAGGATCAGCCGGTTCTTCTCGCCGCCGGAGAGCGCCTCCACGCGGCGCTCGAAATAGGATTCGCCGAGCAGGAACAGCCCCAGCACGGACATGAGCTGTTCTTCGGTCAGGTTCGGGTCGGAAAGGCGGCGAATCTCGCCGATGACCGTATTGCCCGTGTTCAGGATCTCGCTTTGATGCTGGCTGAAATAGCCCACGGACGTGTTCTGTCCGATCTTGACGTGGCCCGCTTCCGGCTTCAGCGTTCCGGTGATGATCTTGAGCAGCGTGGTCTTGCCCGCTCCATTGGGCGCGGCCAGGGCCACCTTCTTGCCCCGGAAGAGCTGGAAGCCGAGCCCGTCCCAGACGCTCTCCCCGCCGGGATAGGAAAAGCGCAGATCCACGGCGTTGATGGCCACCTTGTCGCCGCGCTTGGGTTCGGGCAGCCGGAAACTGAGGGACTTGCCGGGACGCGCGGAAGACTGCTCGCCCTGAAGCCGGGCCAGCTCGGTCTGGAGCTTCTCCACCTTCTTGAGCTTGCTCTGGGCCTGGGCCGCCTTGCGCGCCTTGACCCGGAACCGCCGGATGTAGCTCATTTCCGATTCGATGCGGTTGCTCAGCTTGGCCGCTTCGCGATTCAGCTGCTCGCGGTTCTCCTGTTCCCATTCCAGAAACTGGGAAAACGTGCCCTTGCGCAGAAGCGCCCGCCCGCCGGCGACGAAAAGCACATGGGTGCCGACCTTTTCCAGAAAAATCCGGTCGTGGGCCACGAAAGCCAGGGTGCCGCGAAAGCCGAGCAGATACTGCTCCAGCCACTCCACGGCTTCCAGGTCGAGATGGTTGGTGGGCTCGTCGAGCAGGAGCACGTCCGCGCCCTGGAGCAGCACGCGGCTGAGCTTGGCGCGCTCGCGCCAGCCGCCCGACAATTCGCCCAGGGTCTTGAGCAGATCCGATTCGGAAAAGCCCAGGCCCGAAAGAATGGTGCGGGCCTGATGGTCCGGGTTGTAGCCGTATTGCTGTTCGAACTCGGCCTGCTGGTGCGAAAGACGCTCCAGCTTGGACTCGTCCTTGGCCTGCACCGCCGCTTCCCATTCATCCCAGAAATCATGCCAGGAGGGAAGCGCCGAAAGCACCCAGGAAAGCAGCCGCTCCGAGAGATCCGCCTCGTCCAGCTCCTGGCGCACGTACCCGACGCGGGCTCCCTTGGCCATGCTGACCTGCCCCGCGTCCGCAGAGGACTCCCCGGCGAGAATGCGCATCAGCGTGGTCTTGCCGCAGCCGTTGGGTCCGGCGATGGCCAGGCGCATGCCTGGGGCGAGCTCGAAGGACAAGCCGCCGAAAAGATCGCGGCCGCCGTAGGATTTCTCAAGGGACTGCACCGTCACGCGGGACATGAAGACACTCGTTTCGCGCAACCGGGGTTGCGGTTTGGTTGGGGTTCGTGGAAACTCGGACTTGCGTGCGCGAGGCGAACGCCGCGCGTGCATGGGAATATACCGGGACGCCAGGAATGGCAAGGGCGGGACGTCTTGAAGCCTGGTTCGGCCCACTTGGACCGCAAGCATCCGCAACCCCCTGGTTGCGGTTTCGTTGGAGCATGGAAATGACCGATTCGCCCTGGTTCGTCTATCTGCTGGAATGCGCGGACGGCACGTATTACTGCGGCGTGACCACGGATCTGGACCGCCGCCTGACCGCTCACAATGCGGGCGCGGGAGCGAAATACACCCGTTCCCGAACCCCTGTGCGCGCGGTGGCCTGCTGCCCCTGCGCGGACAAGGGAGCCGCGCTGCGTCTGGAAATGGCCATCAAGAAACTGCCCAGAAACAAAAAACCGGCGGCCTTGAAGCTCGCTGCCGAGGAGGAAGCGACGTGCCGTTCGTGAACATCAAGATCACCAAAGAGGGGGCCACGGCCGAACAAAAGGCCGCACTGATCGAAGGCGTGACCGGGCTGCTGCGCGACGTGCTCGGCAAGAACCCGGCCACCACCGTGGTGATCATCGAAGAAGTGGACACGGACAACTGGGGCATCGGCGGGGAAAGCGTGACCAGGCGGAGGGCGCGGGAAAGCTGAGCCGCAGCCTTCCTCCCATTTTTTAAGCTCAGCCCGCCTCGTTCGCCGCGGGGTTCGCCAGAACCTCTTCCATGCCCTTTTGCGTGGAAACGCCGCGCTGCGCGAGCCAGACTCCGAGCAGCGTGGCGCAGGCCGCGATGCCCTGGGTCAGGTTCAGGGACTCCCCAAGCCAGACCCAGGCCAGCGTCACCGAAACCACGGGCACGAGGTTGATGGCCGAGGCGGCCTTGCCTGCGGCCATATGCGTGAGGCCGTAATTATAGAGCCCGAACGCGCCGATGCTCACGAAAGCGCCGAGATAGGCGGCGGCGAGCAGCGCGCTGGTCTGCGAAAGGGTCTGCGAGCCCAGTTCCAACGCTCCGGGCGAGAAGAATATCAGCCCTGCGGCGGTCTGGAGCGCGGTCAGGGTCAGGGCCGAGTAGCGGTCGCCCAGCCTGCGCGCCAGGAGCATGTATACCGCCGCCATGAGCATGGCTCCGAGTTCCAGCAGGTTGCCGAGCACGGGATTCGGCGCGCTCGCCTTCGGGCTGCCGCTCAGCGTCAACCAGAGCACTCCGCCCAAAGCCAGAGCCAATCCCAGAAGCGAGCCGCGTTCCAGGGGTTCGCGCAGGAAAAGCCAGCCGCCCACGGCCACCACCAACGGCAGGATGGCCGAGACCACTCCCGCCTGGGAAGAGGTGGTCAGCGTCAGGGCGTTGGACTCCAGCAGGAAATACAGGCAGGGCATGCACAGGGCCATGCCGGCCAGGGGCAGCCAATCGCCCCTGCGGTAGCCGGCGAAGCTCATGCGGCCGCAAAAAGGCAGAAGCACCAGCGCGCCCACGGCCATGCGCAGCCACATGATGGTCCAGGGACCGAAGACCGCCAGAACCGCCTTCATCATCGGAAAAGAACTGCCCCAGAGCACCACTGCGCCGAGCACGGCGGCCACGGGCCAGATATTGCGTTCCATTTTTCGCATCGCATCCTCCGTTTCATGCATGGGCGTTTCTACCCCCAGGCACGAAATCCATCTTGTAGAAAATTGCTGATCCGAAAGGAATTCCGGAAAGGCGCTCAATCCGCGCAGCGTCGATATTGATTCGGCGTTGCCCCGACGATCTGCCTGAAGACCTTGCTGAAGTGGCTCTGATCCGCAAAGCCCGTGGCCAGGGCGGTTTCCGCGATGGGCTCGCCCGAGGCCAGCAGACGCTGGGCCTGCTGCACGCGCTGCTGAACCTGCCAGGCGTGCGGCGGCAGCCCCAGGCTGCGCTTGAACTGCCGGAGCAGATGATAGCGGCTCAGCCCCGTCACCGCCGCCAGTTCGTCCAGGCTGACCTTGCGGGCATAGTTGTCCGCGAGATATTCCCGCGCCAGTTGCACGGCGCGCGGCTCCATGGGCGCATCCAGCCCCCGGCCGCGAACCTCGCCGTACCGCGCGAGCAGCCAGGAAAAGGCCACCACGGAAGCGGACTGCTTGGCCAGGCTCCCGCCCTGCCCGCTCTTCGCGGTCAGGTCCACGATGAAACGCAGCGCGCTTCGCAGAGCCGGGTCGCGGAGCACGTTGTCGCGAAAACGCGGCAGTTCGTCCCCGCCCCCGATCTCGCGGCTCAAGTCGCGCAGCCAGGCCGCCTCGACATAAAGCATCTGGTAGGCGATCTCCCTCCCGTTCAGAGGTACGCCGGAATGGACACGTCCGGGCGGAATGACCGCGATTTCTCCGGCCAGGACACGGGGCTCTCCGGGACCGTGTTCGAGGAGCCGGGTTCCTCCCGTGTGCATGAGCCCCACGGAATAGGTGTCGTGGGTGTGCGGAGCAAAGGCGAACCGCTCGTATCGCGAGACGCGGAATTCCACGCCAGCGATATCCGGATCTCGCCAGAAGCGCACTTCGTCCTTCCGCTGCATTGCTCGCTCCGATGATACCGTGTCAGGATGACGGCAGGCTGCCATGCTCCCGGAGCAACGTCTTGTCAAAAATTGCTCTGCGCGGAAGCCTCCCGCAGATAGCCGCCGGGCGTCACTCCGACATACTGCTTGAAGGCTTTGCTGAAATGGCTTTGGTCCGCGAACCCGGTCTCCTGGGCAGCCCGCGCCAGGGGAACCCCCTGCGCGAGCAGGTCGCGCGCGTGGCTGATGCGCCGCTGCGTGCGCCAGGCGTGCGGAGTGAGCCCCGTGCTTTCCCGGAAGACCCGCAAGAGATGGTAGGGACTCAGGGCCGCCTCGCGGGCCAGATCTTCGAGGGTCAGCTTGTCTGCGAAATTTTCGGACAGGATTTCGCGTACCCGGCTCACGGCCCGGCGCTCGCCTGCAACGTCGCCGCCGGTCCGGCCCACTTCGCCGTGCCGCGCGAGAAGCAGTCCGAAAGCCTCCACGGCCCGCCCCTGCCGCTCCAGAAGCTCGGCCTGCTCCGTCACGGACACCGCCAATCGCTGCAAGGCGTCCACCAGCTCGGCGTCGCGAACCACCGTCCGCGGAAACCGGACCGACGCTTCTCCGGCAGCCGATGCCCCGGCCATGTCCCTGGCGAGCGCCTCCAGCCAATCCGGGCGGACGTGAAACATGTAATAGGCCCAATCAGGATCTTCGGGATTGCAGGAGTGCACCTCGCCCGGCGCGAAAAGCACAAGGCAGCCTTCGGCGACTCGCTGCTCCCGGCCGCGCGCCCAGAGACGGGTTCCGCCGGAAAGCACGGCACCTATCGAATAGGTTTCGTGGGCATGCTTCGGAAAGGAAACGCTGCGATAGCGGGAGAAACGGATTTCCAGGTCTTGCAGTTCCGGGTCGCGCCAAAAGCGCACGTCGTGCGGCGAGGTCATGCCCCCTCCGGCGGTCAGCCGCCAAGCCCCATGGTCCGGGCGATGTCGCCGTCCGCCTTCTGGATATGCGCGACCAGCCATTTCTTGAGATAATCGGCCACATCGACTGCGGAGATTTCCCCAAGAATGAGCGCTTCCCGGAAGTTCTCAACCTGTTCGGCGAATCCCAGATGCAACAGTCGGTGCTGGGCGAGTCCGGGATAGCCCAGGCTTTCCATGTAGGCTTCCTCGGTGGAAAAATGCGTCAGGGCGTAGCGCTCCATGTCCACCATGCAGCGTACGACAGCCCGTTCCTCGTCGTCCTGGCCGATGGCGTCCACGAGGCGGTTAATAATGAAGAACAGCCATTTGTGCTGGCCGTCGATTTCTTCGTCCCCGACGGACAAGCCCTCGTTCCATTCAGCGAACACCACATGAACCTCCAAAAGCTCCGCCGCTTGCGGCGGAGCTTTTGGAATCGATACCAACAGGATCAGATATTCGCAAGAACGGCATCGGCCATCTCCTTGCAACCGACGGGAATGGCTCCCGGCTGCATGATGTCGCCCGTGCGGTAGTCCTGGGCCAGGGTCTTTTCCACGGCGGCGTCAACGGCGTCCGCCTCCTCGGCCATGCCCAGGGAGTGGCGCAGCATCATGGAAATGGACAGAATCGTGGCCAGGGGGTTGGCCTTGTTCTGCCCGGCGATGTCCGGCGCGGAACCGTGGATGGGTTCGTACAGCCCCGGACCGCCGCTCCCCAGGGAAGCCGAGGGAAGCATGCCGATGGACCCGGTGATGGCGGCGGCCTCGTCGGAAAGGATGTCGCCGAAGAGGTTGCCCGTGACCATGACGTCGAACTGGGAGGGGTCGCGCACGAGCTGCATGGCCGCGTTGTCCACGTACATCTCGCTGAACTCCACGTCCGGGTACTGGGCCGCCACCTCGCGCATGACCGCCCGCCAGACGCGGGAAACGTCGAGCACGTTGGCCTTGTCCACGGAACAGACCTTTTTGCCCCGCTTGCGGGCCGCCTCGAAAGCGACCACGCCGATGCGCCGGAC
Source organism: Paucidesulfovibrio longus DSM 6739 (assembly GCF_000420485.1). NCBI lineage: Bacteria > Pseudomonadati > Thermodesulfobacteriota > Desulfovibrionia > Desulfovibrionales > Desulfovibrionaceae > Paucidesulfovibrio > Paucidesulfovibrio longus. The sequence goes on from NZ_ATVA01000013.1 coordinate 403,699, forward strand.
CTCGTCCTCGTGGTAGATCATGGTGTTCCAGCCCACGCGCTTGCCCTCGCGCAGCTCCTCGCCGCGCGGTTCGCCGAAGTATATGCCGCCGGTAAGCTCCCGCACCACCATCACGTCGAGCCCCTTGGCCGTGATGTCGGGCCGCAGGTAGCAGGCGTCGCGCAGTTCCGAAAAAAGCTTGGCCGGACGCAGGTTGGCGAACAGCACCAGCTCCTTGCGAATGCCGAGCAGCCCCTTTTCGGGACGGATGGCGGGATCCAGGTCGTCCCACTTGGGGCCGCCCACGGCGCCGAGCAGCACGGCGTCCGAAGCGCGGCACTTGTCCACGGTTTCCTGGGGCAGCGGCCCGCCCGTGGCATCGATGGCGCATCCGCCGATCAGCGCGTTTTCGATTTCAAAACTCCGCCCGAAACGCTCGCCGACCTTCGCCAGCACACGCAGGGCCTGGGCCACGATTTCCGGCCCGATGCCGTCTCCGGCCAATACGCAAATCTTGGTCATGGCAATCAACTCTCTTCTATTTCAAACAGTTGCAGCTGACACGAATCAGGCGGCCAAACGTTTCTTCACATACGGAACCAGTCCCCCCGCATCCAGGATCTCCTGCATGAACGGCGGCACCGGTGCGCACTGCACCTGCTCGCCCGTGGTCAGGTTGCGGATCACGCCGGTAGCCGTGTCCACTTCCAGTTCGTCGCCGTCGCGCAGCTTGTCGATCTCATCGCCCACTTCCAAAAGCACCAGCCCCATGTTGAAGCCGTTGCGATAGAAGATGCGCGCGAAGCTCTTGGCCACGACCACGGGGATTCCCGCGCCGAGGATGGAGATGGGCGCGTGTTCCCGCGAAGAGCCGCAGCCGAAGTTCTCCCCGGCCACCATGATGTCGTTGGCGCTGACCCGCTTGATCCAGCCCGCTTCCAGGCCTTCCATGCAGTTCGCGCCGAGCTGCGCCGGGTCCGTGGTCACCAGAAACCGCGCCGGAATGATGGCGTCCGTGTCGATGTGGTCGCCGACCACGTGCGCCTTGCCCTGTACTTTCATGAGCTATTTCTCCTTTGGAGAAGTCCCGGGGGTGACCTTTTTGCAAAAGGCCCTCCTCCCGGACCCCCCTCCCAAAATCTTTACTCTGCGGTCCGCCTGCTGCGACCCGCGAAGTTGCGTCAATTCTTTCCGAAACCCACCCCGCCTTGCGCAGCAAGGCGGTAAACGGGGTTCCAAGGGGCTGCTGGCCCCTTGGCCGCCGGAGGCGTGCCTTTTCCTCCCCGCGCAGTTCTAGACGTGCGCGGGGTGGGCGATTTCTCCGGCGATTGCCGAGGCCGCGGCCACGGCGGGACCGGACAGGTACACTTCGCTTTCCAGGCTGCCCATGCGGCCCTTGAAGTTGCGGTTGGTGGTGGCGATGGCGCGCTCGCCGCCCGCCAGAATGCCCATGTGCCCTCCCAGGCAGGGGCCGCAGGTGGCCGGACCGACGATGCAGCCCGCTTCCATGAAGATTTCGAGCAGCCCCTCGCGCAGGGCCTGGGTCCAGATCCTGGGGGTGGCGGGCAGCACGATGCAGCGCACATGCTTCGCGACCTTCCTGCCGCGCAGCACTGCGGCGGCCTCGCGCAGGTCTTCGATGCGGCCGTTGGTGCAGGAGCCGATCACGGACTGGTCCACCCGCAGCCCAGCGACCTCGTCCACGGGGCGGACGTTGTCCGGCAGATGGGGGCAGGCGATCTGCGGGGACATGTCGTCCACGTTGATCTCCACGAGCCGCTCGTACTCGGCGTCCTTGTCCGGGAAGAGCACAACGTCGCCCTTGCGCCCGGCTTGTCCGGCATACTCCAGGGTCTTGCCGTCCACGGCGAAGAGTCCGACCTTGCCGCCCGCTTCGATGGCCATGTTGGCCATGGTCATGCGTCCCTCGACGGTGAGTCCTTCCACGATGGGACCGCAGAATTCAAGCGCCTTGTAGAGCGCACCGGCCACGCCGATCTCCCCGATCAGCTTCAGCATGTAGTCCTTGGCGCCCACGAACGGTTCGGGCTTGCCCTTGATCTCCACCTTGATGCTCGGCGGCACCTTGAACCAGGTTTCCCCAAGGGCCATGGCTCCGGCGATGTCCGTGGAGCCCATGCCCGTGGCGAACGCGCCCAGGCCGCCGTAGGTGCAGGTATGGCTGTCCGCGCCGACCACCACGTCGCCGGGACCGACAAGCCCCAGCTCCGGCAGCAGGGCATGCTCCACTCCCACATTGCCGCCTTCGTAATAATGGGTCACGTCCATCTGCCGGGCGAAATCCCGCACGACCTTGACCTGTTCGGCGGAATCGATGTCCTTGTTGGGCGTGAAATGGTCGCAGACCAGCGCCACGCGGTCTTTGTCGAAGACCTTTTCCGCGCCCATGGCCTTGAAGGACTTGATGGCGAGGGGAGCGGTAATGTCGTTGGCCAGGACCATGTCCACCCGGCAGCGGACGATCCGGCCGGAAGCGGCCTCCTCGTCGGTATGCCGCTGCAAAATCTTTTCAGCTAACGTCTGGGGCATCTGTCAGTTCTCCTCTTTGATCTTCATCAGCCGGTTCAAGGCGTTGACGAGCGCCATGGCCGATGCGCGGATGACGTCGGAATCGGCGGCGCGGCCCACGGCCCGAATGCCGTTCTCCTCAATGCGGATGCTGACCTGGCCCAGGGCGTCGGTCCCGGCGGTCACGGCATTGACGGAATAGCGCTCCAGCTTGGGGTGCACGTTCACCACGTCGCAGATGCAGCGGAACACGGCGTCCACGCATCCCTTGCCGAAGACGACGTTCGTCTTTTCCTCCACCAGCTCGCCGTCGCGGAGGAACTCCATGACCACGGCGGCCTGGGGAGGCACGCTGCCGGAACTGGAAGAAACGCTCATGTCCTTGATGCGGAAAAGGTCGCGCTTGCGGAAGACCTTTTCCATGATCATGGCCTGCACGTCTTCGTCGTAAATCTTTTCCTTCTTGTCCGCCAGATCCTTGACGGCCTGGAAAACCACGGCCAGCTGGGCGTCGTCCAGATCGTAGCCCAGCTCCTTGACCTTGGCCTTGATTGCATGGGAGCCGGAATGCTTGCCGATGACCATTTCCGTGCCGGAGCGGCCGATGGCCTCCGGAGTCATGATCTCGTAGGTCATGCGGTTCTTGAGCATGCCGTCCTGATGCACGCCGGATTCGTGGGCAAAGGCGTTGGGTCCGACCACGGCCTTGTACGGCGGAATGGGCTGGCCGATGATCTGGGCCAGGCGTCGGCAGGAGGGGAAGAGCTGGGTGGTGTCCACTCCGGTTTCCACCTCGTAGGCTTCCTTGCGGGTGTTCAAGGCCATGATGACCTCTTCCAGGGCCGCGTTGCCCGCGCGCTCGCCGATGCCGGAAATGGTGCACTCCACCTGCCGGGCTCCGGCGCGGATGGCCGCCAGGGTGTTGGCCACGGCCAGGCCGAGATCGTTGTGGCAGTGCACCGAGAAGACGGCCTTGTGGCTGTTGGGCACCTTCTCGATCAGATATTTGATCAGATCGTGGTATTCGAAAGGCTGGATGTAGCCCACGGTGTCGGGAATGTTCACCGTGGTTGCGCCGCAGTCGATGACCAGCTCGCAGACCTTGGCCAGAAAGCCCCAGTCCGAGCGGGAGGCGTCCTCGGCGGAAAACTCCACGTTGGGGGTCAGGGACACGGCATGGCGAACGGCCGCTTCGGCCATTTCAAGCACCTGCTCCGGCGTGCGCTGAAGCTTGTACTTCATGTGAATGTCGCTGGTGGCGAGGAAGGTGTGAATGCGCGGATTCTTGGCAACCTTGACGGCCTCCCAGGCGCGGTCGATGTCTTTCAGCACGGAGCGGCAGAGCCCGGCCACCTGCACGCCGTCCCCCACGGAACGGGCGATTTCGCGCACGGCCTCGAAGTCGCCCTGGCTGGCGATGGGAAAACCCGCCTCGATGATGTCCACGCCCAGCGTCTCGAGCTGCCGGGCCATGCTGATCTTCTCGTGCAGGTTCATGGTCGCGCCGGGCGACTGCTCGCCGTCGCGGAGGGTGGTGTCGAATACGTATACGCGGTCAGCCATGACAGCCTCCATCGGTTTGTGGAAGGTAAACGTTCAGCGCCATGCCCGCAACAGGATACACCGGCGCCAGGGACAATACCGGCTCTCCGGGGGCAAGGGAGAGAAAATCTATGATTTGAAGCAACGCGCGGTTCGCGCGTGATTGCGCCCCCCTATAGGGATAGGGGGCGTAGAGAGAGGGAGAGAAGAAGAGCCGCATGGGCTCGGGAGAAAGAAGAGATCATTTGCCTCGAAGGTAGTCGCGGGACTCGCGTGCTGTCAACCACAAATCGCACGATTCCGAAACAGGGACGAGAAACCGTTGCCGCTCCGGATTCCCCCCGGAAAAACAAACGGGCCGAACGGGCAAACGCCGCTCGGCCCGCAATGCGCTTTGCCCGAGAGTGCGCGGCTTCGTCTCCGCTAGCGCCCGCCCTCTTTTTCGCCATGTTCCGCATCCTCGTGCGGCGGCTGCGAGAGCTTGGCCCCGCGCCGCGAAAGCACGAACAGCGTATAGCCGAGGCCCGAAGCGATGTAGGCCAGAAAGATCAGGAAGCCAAGGACACGGGGCTTGGTGGCCACGAGCACGAAAAGCAGGATGGCCACGACCATGGTGCTGAAGGAATGGGCGCGCAGAAAGCCGAGCTCCTTGAAGGAGGCGAAGCGCACCGTGCTGACCATCAGGAAGGAAAGCAGGTAGACCAGCACAAGCAGGGCCGGAGCCAGGGACGTCTCCGCGATGTGCGGCGGGACGAAAGGCATGAAGAGCACAAGCGTGGCCAGGGTGCAGGCCGCGGCGGGAATGGGCAGGCCGGTGAAGAAGCGCTTGTCCGTGACCTTGACCTGGACGTTGAAACGAGCCAGACGCAACGCCCCGCAGGCCACAAGCAGGAACGAGGCCATCAGGCCCAGGCGGCCGAACTGCGAAAGCTGCCACATGTAGACCAGGATCGCGGGGGAAACGCCGAAAGCCACGAGATCGGCCAGGGAATCGTACTGGACCCCGAATTCGCTGGTGGTGTTGGTCATGCGCGCCACCCTGCCGTCCAGGGCGTCGAAGACGGCGCTGCCCAGGATGGCCAGCGCGCAGGACTCGAAATCGCCGCGCACGGACCAAACCATGCCCATGAACCCCAGAAAGAGGCTGGCGGTGGTAAACAGGTTGGGCAGGATGTAGACGGCCTTGCTGCGCGGCAGCCGCTTGCGAACAGCCATACGTGAAAGCTCCTAGGATGCCTTGCGCTTGGCAAGGGCGGTTTCTCCGGCAAAGACGCGGTCGCCCACCGAGACTTCCAGCTCGAAGCCGTCGGGCAGGTAGAGGTCCACGCGGGAGCCGAAGCGGATCATGCCGAACCGGTCCCCACGCTTGAGCTTGTCGCCCTTTTCGGACCAGCAGACGATGCGTCGGGCAATGAGGCCCGCGATCTGGACCACGGTGAAGCGCTGGTTGCCCTTGCCCACGATCTCCAGAATGTTGCGTTCGTTGTCCGTGCTGGCCTTGTCCAGGGAGGCGTTGAAGAACTTGCCGGGAATATACCGGATTGTCTCAATCTTACCGGAAACGGGCATGCGGTTCACGTGCACGTCGAAGACGTTCATGAACACGCATACCGCCTGCTTTTCCTCGCCGGAGATGGGATCCTTTTCGCGAGCGATCTTGACGATGCGCCCGTCCGCAGGCGAAACCACGGCCTCCGCGTCCTCCGGCGGCACGCGCTCCGGGTCGCGAAAGAAATGGCCCACAAAGGCCGTCAGGGCGAAGCTCAGCAAGGTGAAGCCCCACCAGCCGAGAACGGCGAATATCACTGTGGCGAACGCCGCCAGAATCAGAAAGGGATAGCCTTCAGGACATACGCCGACGGACCTCTGCTGCATCGTTCACCTCCGCTTCCGGGCAAAACGGTAACATTGATATAAAAGCGTAGGCTACCCGGCCTCGGTTCCCAGGTCAACCTTGCTCACGCCTCTTGTGCGTCCCGGTTCCTTCCAGTATGAAAACCGCATGGATCCCGTAACCCATCTTTCCGCCGGAGCCGTCATCTTTCAGGCCGTACGCGACCGCCTTCCCCGGGCGCGTCTGCTTCTGGCGCTCTGCCTGCTCCTCGCGGTTCTGCCTGACGTGGACATTCTCTTCTTTCCCTCGGACCCGTCCTTTTATCTGCTGCACCACCGGGGGCTCACCCATTCCGTATTCTTCGTGGCCCTGGCCTCGCCGCTTTTCGCATGGCTGTATGCGCGTCCCGCAGGACGGCCAGGCTTCGGCATCCTGGCCGGGCTCTGCGCAGCCCTGCTCTCGACGCACATCTATCAGGATCTGGCCACCAGCTACGGCACGCAGATTTTCGCTCCCCTTTCCCACGCCCGGCTTTCCTTTGACGCCATATTCATCATCGACCCCATCTACACCGGCCTGACCATCGCCGCGATTCTCATCGCCGCATTCTGGAAAAGCCGCAGGCGAACCATCGCCCTGGTCGCCTTGGCCTGGATATTCATCTATCCACTGGCCTGCGCCGGGCTGCGCGTCGTGGCCGAAACCCGCTACGTGGACGCCCTGGCCAAAAGCGACGCTCCGTACGAATGCCTCAGCGTCACAACGGACGTGCTTTCCCCGCTCTACTGGAAGGCGATTCTCGTCAGCGACGGACGATACGCCCTGGAAAGCATCGACATGCTCTCCGACGCCAACGCCGATCCGGATTTCGCCTACCTGCGCCCCACCCGCGAACTGATCGAACGGCTGCGCAAGGCGGACCCCTTCCTCGACACCTATTTCTGGTTTACCGCCTTCCCATATTATATAGAGGAACCCGGCGAGCACGGAGAGCGCAATCTCGTTTTCGGCGACCTGCGCTTCCAGTCGCCCGGACCGCTGATGCGCAAGCTCTTCGAAAACGGACGCACTCCCTTCGCCCTGACCGTCCGGCTGGACTCTTCCGGCCAGATCAAGGAATTCGTCTTCCACAGAGGCGGCAAGACGTTCGCGCGTTCCTTCATGGAATAGCCGCGCTGGTCCTGCGGGATTTACAGGCGACTTCGAGAGGCTAGTTCTTGCCGAAGCCCGATCCGCGGGACAGCCTGTGCAAAGGCAGGATTTCGCCGCTCACGATCCAGGCCTGGGGATGCAGGGCCGCGCCCTCGAATTCCGCAGGACGCTGAAAGCCGTTCTCCCGGCTGAGTATGAGGGAAGCGTTCGTTTCCCGGCTGTAGACGATCAATCCTTCCGGAAAGAATTCCGCACGGCCCAAGGCCGGACCGCAGGCTTCGAACAGAGCGGCGTAGGCACCGAAAAACCGTTCGTCGCAAAGAGCGGCGCAGGTGCCCGTGGTGTCTGCTGCGCTGACGAGAGCGATGTTCCGCCCCCCTGCCAAGGCATAGGAGGAAGCCGTCGCGGGGCTGGCGTGCACGACGTTGCCCGCCCCCAGGGATCGCAGCAGCGCCCCTGCACGGTCCGCGACCTCCGCGTCCTCCTCCATGCCCCAGACCTCGATGGATTCGACGCCGGCGCGGCGGGCCAGAAGATATTGCCCAAGGACCAGCAGGCCCGCACCGGAATAGAGATCCAGCCCCAGAAAACGCCCGGTTTCGGCCACGCGCTGACCGAACAGCGCGCGCAACATGCGGGCCGCTGTTTCGGGCTCCCCGGCCAGGGACAAAGCCGGCGCGAACCGCCGCAGCATGTTCATGATTTCAATGTCGTCGTCCGGCTCGTTCAGGCTGCGGCAGCGCGCAAACATGCCGAGCAGCGCCCCGATTGCCGAGGGCGGAACCGGATTGGACTGCGCGCCGGGATGGACAAAGGCGAAAAAATACTTTGCCGCGACGTTCATCAGAGACTGTGCGGAAAGAGGAACCATGGGATCGCCGAGGATCCGAAGGTCGTCCACCAAAGGGGCCTGGTCCAGCCAGCGCGGAGCCGGACCGATCAAGCCGGCAGCCTCTTCGTTGTTGAGATGACAAGGAGCAGCGACCTTGCTCATGGCGATTCCTCCAGTGGCCGCGAAGCGCGGCGGGCATTTTTTGCAGTCCCCCGATCCAGTGCAGGGGTTGTGCCGGGATGTCCGCCTGCCTCCTTCAAAATTCATTTTTTAATCACATCCCAATCAAATCAGAGCATTGCGCTGCGTCAGTCATGTCCGGGCAGGCCGAAACCTTTTCGTGGACGCTCGGAAGTGGCCTTGATACAAGCTTGCCTGAAGCAAGGAGAAGAAAATGGCAAAAAACGCCGAAGACCTGATCCTGATCGATCGGGATAAATGCAATCGCGACTGCATCTGCGAGCTGGAATGTCCCTTCGACTTGATCTACTACGGGGACGATGGCTACCCGCGTCTGCGCCGCGCCGCCAAAAAGCACTGCATCGCCTGCGGCCACTGCGTCTCGGTCTGCCCTTCCCAGGCCCTCGACCTGAAGATGCTCCGGCTTGAGAACTGCATCCCCTTCGACAAGGAGCTCCAGCCCGGTCCGGAACAGGTAGCCCAGTTCCTCAAGTCGCGCCGCTCCGTCCGCACCTTCAAGAAGAAACCGGTCTCCCGCGAGGATCTCGAATGGATGCTCGACGTGGCCCGCTATGCCCCCTCGGCCCATAATGCCCAGCCGGTTCGGTGGGTCATCGTCAACGACCGCAAAACCATCGACCAGCTCACGGAATGCGTGGTCGAATGGATGGAAAAAATGAAGCTCTTCCCGGGCGTCATCCGGGCCTGGCGCGACCATCAGGACGACAAGGTGCTGCGGCACGCGCCGCACATGGCCGTGGCCCACGCGCCCGTGGACGGGGAAAGCCCCGCCGCGGACTGCTCCATCGCCTGCACCTATCTGGAACTGGCGGGCCATTCCAAGGGCGTGGGGGCCTGCTGGGCCGGATTTCTGATGAACGCCGTGGAATACACGGACCAGATCGACAAGCTGCTGAACATTCCCCAGGGCAACCGCATCTACGGCGCGCTCATGCTCGGCTACACGAAATTCCGATATTATATGATCCCGGACCGCAATCCCGTCCAGGTGGACTGGATCGACTGATTCGAACGACAAAGGCCCCGCGAAAGCGGGGCCTCGTGCTTGCGGCGGACCGCCGACGCCGCAGGGCACACATGGCTCGACATCAAAGCCAGGCGCACGCCGGACGCAGGGCAAAAGAAAAGGCCGACTCGAAAGCCGGCCTGAAACATGGAGCGGGAAACGGGATTTGAACCCGCGACTTCAACCTTGGCAAGGTTGCACTCTACCACTGAGTTATTCCCGCTCAATCAAGGGACACTCTGTTTACTCGTGCCGCCCTCACCTGTCAACCCTTCGATTTAACTTTTTCTCAGAGTAAAACTTCCTGGTTTCATTAAGCATATTCATATGCTTTACTTTTGGCACTTTTCTGATATATCCACACACTTCATTCGAGCGCGGCAACCCGAAACAATCGGGCAGCCGACATCCCCGCAGGAGTATTTTCACATGGAAGCTAACGATATCAAGTATTTCCGCGAAGTGCTCGAAGGCCTGCTCGACGACATCATGCAGAAGAGCCAGGAAACCATCGAGGACATGACGGAGTCCGGCGAAATCTACGCCGACCCTGCGGACCGCGCCACCGCTGAATCGGATCGCGCCTTCACTCTGCGCATCCGCGACCGCGAGCGCAAACTCGTCCGCAAAATCCAGCAGGCCCTGCAGCGCATCGAGGACGGCGATTTCGGCATCTGCTCCGAATGCGGAGACGAGATCGGCACCCCCAGGCTCAAGGCCCGCCCCATGACCACGCTGTGCATCCAGTGCAAAAGCAAACAGGAAGAGGACGAACAGGTCCGGGGCGACTAGCCCCGGTTCGAGACAGCCGCAATGGAGGCGAACTTCTTCCGCCATCTGGCCGCCGAGGCCGGAATCCTGCTTGCGGGGCGGCGCATCGAAAAAATATACGCCCCCGCCGACAACGTCTGGACGCTTCGCCTGGACGGAAAGGATGCGGCTCGATATCTGCTTTTCCGGCCCGCGAAAATCGCGGGCCTTCTCTTTTTCTCGGCGCAGAAGCCGGCCAATCCCTTTACCGCGCCCGCACGCGTCATGTGGCTTCGCAAGCGCCTCGGCGGACGCCGGATCATCGGCTGCCGCGCGGACTGGCCCTCGCTGCGTCTCGCGCTGGAACTGGCCCCGACCACGCGGGAAAACCCGGGGCGATGCCTGATCCTCGATCTGCGCGAAGGGCTGCGGGTCTGCGACGAGCCGGACACGGACTTCGGCGCGGAACCGGAATGGCCCGGACCGGACGAAGTCATGGCGAACAAGGACATTTGGCGGGAGTATCCCCAGATTTCGCCGCCGCTGCGCAAGCGGCTCGCCAGCCTTGACCCCGACGACGCCCGCGACCTCTATCTCCAGGTGATCCGCGGCGACCGCCCTTCCCGCTTCCATGCGCCGGAAGAGGAGGAAGGGCCGGGCATGCCCTTGGTCTGGCCGTCCCCTGGCCGCAACCTTTCCTTCGACACCGCCCTGGAAGCCGCCGAAGCCTGGGGGGCGCGCACCCTCTTTCCCGACCTCGAAGACCAGGCCGAACGCCCGGAATTCGTTCGGCTGAAACGCCAACGCAAAAAAATCGCCAAGGCTCTGGAAAGACTCGACCAGGAAAAAGCCCGGCTCGACGGGCTGATCGCCCTGCGCGAGCAAGGCGAAGCCCTCAAGGCCAACCTCTATACGCTGACCGGATATGACGGAGAGCAAAACCGGATTCCGGAACGCATCACCTTGGAACACCCGGTACTCGGCCCTCTGGAAATCGAGCTTGACCCGCAAATTTCCCCTGCGGCAAACATGGAACGACTCTTCCGCCTCGCGGACAAGGGCAGACGAGGGTATGTCCATCTCGCCCGCCGCCGCAACGAACTCGGCAAGGAGCTGGCCCGGCTGGACGCAGGCGGCGCTCCGGCTCCCGGCCAGGCTCCAAGGCGGCACGGCGGCACGGAAGGGGCAGACGCGCCCGCCCCGCTTCCCAAACGCTGGCAGGGGCTCGCCGTGAGCCTCTTCACGACCGAGGACGGATTCGCCGTTGCACGCGGCAAGAACAAGAAGGCCAACCACGAGATGCTCTCGCGGGCGGCGAGTCCCTTCGACTACTGGTTCCATGCCCAGGACGGCCCCAGCTCGCATGTGATTCTCAAACGCGACCACCCGGCCCAGGAAGTCCCGGAACGCTCCCTGCTCCAAGCCGCGGAACTCTGCGCTCTGAAGAGTTCGTTCAAAGGCGACGGGAGAGTGGAAGTCATGTACGCGCTCGTCAAGGACATCCGCAAGATCAAGGGACTGGACCACGGTTCCGTGGCCGTGGATCAGGTCCAGGGCACGCTGGCGGTGCGGCCCGACCCGGAACTGGAGCAGAAGCTCGCCCGCAAAGCCTGACCCGCCTGCGCCCGAACGTCAAAACGCCGTCCCGCAGTTATGCGGGACGGCGTTTTGACGTCTCGGCGACCTTGGACCTTGGATTCTCAGGCCAGCATGTTCACGCTTCCGGTGTCGAGCATGGCCAGAGCCATGCGCTTTTCATGATCCATGCGGCTCTGCACGCTCGCGCGCACCCGACGGCTTGAAGAGCCGAACTGGGTCTTGCGGTTGTCGTAGACCTCGTCGATGAGCTTGTGCACGAACTCGCCGCTATCCGGCTTGGCGTGCAGCCCGGCAATGGCCTGCCCGAAGATTTCCGCAGCTCCCGTGGCGCCGTGCTGCACGGCCGTGCTCCAGAGCACCTCGCGCGCCGCCAGCGGCAGCTTGTCCACATCGATTCCGGTCTGGGCGATGATCTTTTCCCGCGCAGGCTGGTAATGATCCTCCCGAATGAACTCGCGCTGCAACAGCTCGAATCGTTCCGGCGACTCCTCGGCGATCTTCTTCCATTCGCGGGGCATTCCCCCGCGCGTGCCTCCGGTGTTGGCAGGCCCTGCGGCGCGCAGCCGCTTGGACCATTCCGGCGCCCGCTCGTCGAGGAACTTCAGGAAGTCATGCATGGATCCCGTGCGCGAGGCTATCTGGAACTTACCGTAGGACGTTCCGCCCACACGGTCGAAACCGATGGCCTCCACGCCCTTGTCCCCGGATTCGAACATGGCTGAAAGCGCTCCGGCCACCAAAGCGTTCTTTTGCGGTTCGGGCACCTTGGCGCGCACCACGTTCATGGGCTGGCTGCGCTCCAGCGGGTTTTCCCCGATCAAACGGGATATGGTCGAAAGCGCGTCCATCATCAACGCGTCGTTCATCAACGAGCCGCCCATCAAATGCGACTGTCCGGCCTGACTTTCCTTTCCATCGCTGAAAAGGTTCAAGGCCATCTGCATCTGGGTGTGAAACGCCAGATCCCCGGCCTGCTTCGCGCTCATAGGCCGCTGGACGGCTGCGGCGGGTCTCGTTCCGAGAACCTGCATCAGTTGGGAATAGTCCATTTCCGCCATGTCGGCTCCCCCTGTCAAAATCCGGACACAAAAGGCTGTGCCCACCAGGATTGAGCAGAATCCGTGCCATGCGCGGGAATGGCTATATAATATCAATTAAATCAAGAAGAAAGAAGACCAAAAAAGACGGGATCAGCGCTCAACATTCGTATGAATTTACGATGGCCCGCAGGGAAGGCGAAGTCCTGAAGCCGTTCGGGAAGCACGTACATCCCCTCCACGGCCTCGTGGCAGGCGGGAGTCTTGGCGCGTCCGGCATGGCGAAGATAAAAGCAATGCAGGGTCACCCGGAACTTGGTGTAGCTGTATCTGACCACTCCGGACGAATGCACGGGAACCACCTCCAGATCCGTTTCCTCGGCATATTCGCGCACGACCGCCTCTTCCGGAGTCTCGCCGCTCTCGATGCCCCCGCCGGGAAACTCCCAGAGTCCCGGCCAAACGTCGTCCGGCTTTCGTTTCTGAATGTAGACGCGGCCCTTGTGAACCAAGGCTCCGGTGGCCACCGTGACGTGCACGGTTTCCTGGCGCCTGCCCGGCACGGGCCGCTCGGATTCAAGCCCCAGGGCGCGGCTTCGGCAATGTTCCAGCACCGGGCATTCCGGGCATTTCGGCCCCTTGGGCGTGCAGATCAGCGCCCCCAGTTCCATGAGCGCCTGATTGAAGACGCGCGCTTTTCCCTCCGGGATCAAGGCCTGAGCCCTGTCCTCGATAAAGGCCTGGTTGGCGGAAAGCTTCACGGGTTTGTCCAGGTCGTAGATCCGGGCGAATACGCGCTCCACATTGGCGTCGACAGCGGGGTAAGGTGCGTTGAAGGCCACGCTCATGATCGCGCCCGCCGTGTAGGGCCCGACACCGGGCAGGGACAGCACCCGCTCGTGCGAAGAGGGAAAGCCGCCCTCCTTGAGCATGTGCTGCGCGGCCTTGCGGAGATTGCGCGCCCTGCTGTAATACCCCAGCCCTTCCCAGAGCCTCAGCACCTCGTCTTCGCCCGCGGCTGCAAGACTTTCCACGTCGGGAAACCGCTTCATCCAACGCTGGAAATATTCCACCACGCGGCCCATCTGGGTCTGCTGCGCCATGATCTCGGAAATCCAGACCTCGTAGGGGGCATAGCTGCGACGCCAGGGCAGATCCCGGCCGCGTTGCTCGAACCAGGCGCAAAGCTGCTCGGCAAAAAGCCGTCCGTCCATTTCCGGAAAAGAGAATTCGTTGCAGGACATGGCGTCGGTGTACGCCCTGAGCGGTCCGGGAGCAAGACCGCTCCGCCGCCGCGCGCCGCCGCCCTATGTCCGGGCCTTTCCCTGGGCCGCCACGGAAGCCTGCGCCGCAGCCACCTCGTCCGGATCGCCCAGGTAGCGACGGGAAACCGCGCGCAATTCGTCGTCCAGCTCATAGAGCAGCGGAACGCCCGTCGGGATGTTCACCTTGGTGATGGCCGCATTGTCCAGGCCGTCGAGATATTTGACGAGCCCGCGAAGCGAATTGCCGTGCGCGACCACGAGAACCCGTTTCCCGGCGCGGATGTCCGGCACGATCTCCTCGAACCAATAGGGCATGGTCCGGGCGATGGTCATCTCCAGGCTTTCGCCCAGGGGCAACTCGTTGCGGGGAATGTCGGCATAGCGGGGATCGTTTCCGGGCCAGCGGTCGTCCGAAGCGTCCAGGGCCGGCGGCGGCACGTCGAAACTGCGCCGCCAGGTGAAGACCTGATCGTCCCCGTACTTGGCTGCGGTTTCCGCCTTGTTCAAGCCCTGGAGCGCACCGTAGTGCCGCTCGTTCAGTCGCCAGGTCTTGCGCACGGGGAGCCAGAGCCTGTCCATTTCCTCCTGGACGATCCAAAGGGTCCGGATGGCCCGTTTCAGCACCGAGGTATGGCAGATGTCGAAATCAAGGCCTTCGTCCCGAAGGTTGAGCGCTCCGGAACGCGCCTCGCTTCGTCCCTGCTCCGTGAGGTCGACGTCGGTCCAGCCCGTGAAGCGGTTTTCGAGATTCCAGGCGCTCTGGCCATGACGGATCAATACGAGACTGTGCATGAATATCCCCCTGCGCGGGAGGATGAACCGTCCCGCTATTTTTGAACTTGCCGTTTCGCCTTGGGCGAAGCGGCGTTCTTCGCCTTCCGCGAGCCGGACCTGCCCTTGCGGCTCTTTGCGTCCTCTTCCTCAGGGCGCTCGAAAAGCTCCTTTTTCCTGCGCTCGAAGCCGATGGCGGTCTTGAGCAAGGATACCACAAGCGCGAGCACACTCAAGATCAGAATCAGGCCTTTCTGGAATTCCCACTGCTGATCGCGGATGACGTCCACGATCCAGACGTGCTGGACGGTTCTCGTGAAGTAGATCGCGAGAGGCAGGCCGATCAGTCCCAGGCCCAGGCCGATGACCTCGAACCAGACGAAACTGCGGCCGAGCATGAGGATGAACAGCGTGGAGTCGCGGATGATCCGCAAGGTCACGAGGCGGCTTTGCAGATTGGTCAGGCGTTCTTCCACCTCGGAAAGATATTTCGCGGCCTGCCGGAAGTTGTCCGCCGCCTTGATATGCTGATGGTTGACCCAGTTGATTTTTTCCACGCAGTAGTTGAAATCGCGGTTGAACTCCCGCAGAAGCTTCGGAAACGGAAACCAGGATGCTTCCTGCTGCACGTCCTTGAGCCGCTCCACCAGGTATTCGACCTTGGACTGCATCCGCTTGATGTCCTGCTCCACCTGGCGCGAAAGCTTGGCGTCGAACAATGCCAGCTCATTGATCAATTCGAGGAAGGCTACGAAGTTGTTCAGCTTCGCAAGGGCCTTCATGTTCTCCAGCGTCTTCTTGGCCGGTTCGTAGAACTCGTGGTCCTCGCTGAAGCGCTGCTCGATCTCCGCATCCAGCTTCTCCACCCGCTCCCGCTCCGACTCCACCTGGCTCTCGGCGGCGGCCCAGCGGTCCCACATGGCGGAAAGCACGTGCGCGCGGCCCCGGTCCAGCTCCGGGTCGATGAGGGCCTGGTTGAAGAAATGCGGATTCTGCTGCCAAAGGTCGTTGAACATGTCGATGGCCTGCCCGGTGAAGCCGAGCTTGACCATGCAGACGCCGCCCCGGTAGAGCGTGTCCAGCCATTTCGGGGAAGCCATGTAGGCGCGCCTGTAGAGGGTCGCGGCTTCCTTGTACTCCCCTTCCACCTCCAGGCTCCGGGCCTGGAGAAAGAGAAAATACCCCTGCTGCAACGGCGTGTAGCTCAGGCGCTCCGCCTCCTGCCAGTAGAATCTGGCCTGGTGCTGGTCGCCTTCCTCCATGGCTAAAAATCCCTGAAGCGACGAGGGAATGTAGCTTCGCACGTATTTCATGCGCAACTGCTTGAGCAGGCCGGCAGTGCGCTCGTAATCCCGCGCTTTGAAGGCTTCCATGGCCTCGTTGACGAACTGGCCCTCCTCGGGCACGAGCTGCTTGAGTCCTGAGGGCCACTCCTTGCCTCGGCTGCGCCAGATCCGTTCCAGAATGCGGAACTGCGCGGCGCTGTTGATCTCGAACATGGCCGCGGCCATGAGATTTTCGATCTTCTTTTCCGAGCCGAGCAGCTCCGTGAGGCTTCCCAGGGTGTCCTTCTCGTCCAGGGCTTCGTCCAGCTTGCGCATGCCCTTGGGAAATTCCTTGATGTCGATGCGGGCCAGGGCGTTCCAGACGCCGGGCTTGGACTCCGTCAACCAGCGGGAAGGGCACTCGCCGGACTGATGGCTGCGCAGGCCGCAATAGAAGCACTCCGAATCGTGTCGGGAAATCATCAGCTTGCGCGGCAGGATGATCTCCGCGGCGCTCTTGGAACGCTCTCCGGCGTCGGCCGCAAGACTGACGTTGCACCAGGATTCCAGGGATTCGTCGCCCCCGTAGCGGGCTTCGTTGACCTTGAAGCCCTCTCCGAGCATGAAGGCGTCGCGGTAGCTCAGGTGCGGCAGATCAGGAGTCAGCTTGTTCCAGTCGAGATTGAACTTATGCGTGATTTCCTCGGTGAACTGCTTGCCCTTTTGGCCGACGGCCGCCATGACGCAGGGCCAATACGAACGCTCCGGCTGGTTCTTGGTTTCGGCGATGAGCTTGAGCAGCTCGGCGATGAAGGTCCGCATGGAGCGCAGACCCTTGAGCGAAAAAATCAATACTTCCTCGCGGGTTCCCACGAGATACTTGATGCTCAGCCTGCCGAAGAGCTTCTTGACCTCGTCGGCCCAGGCCCGCCAGCCCATGATGCTGTCCTTTTCGCCCATGCGGCCCACAGGCTTGATGACGAAGAACCAGTTCAGGAAAGTTTCGTAATCCAGCCCCTCGTCCGCATCGAAGAGACGCCATTCCACGTTGGCCAGACCGGCCATGGCGCCTTTCTGCTGCATGCTCAGGCCGGAGATGTGCTGCAGGGCTTCGCCCAGCTTGGGGTGCACCCAGACTTCGAACTCCTTGGGCGGGTCGACGACCTGCTTGCCCAGCTCGGACGGCAAGGCCATGGAGAGCGTCAGGTCGTAGCCGACCAGGACGGTGATCGGGACCACCTGGCAAAACAGGGGCATGGGGTTGAGGCGGGCCCAAATCTGAAGGCGGGCCAGGGCACGGAAGATTTCAGGAGTGGGAGCCAACCAGAGCGCCTGGCTGTCCGTTTGGACCATCGGTATCGCGCCGTAATCCTTGAGGGTGTGCGGAACAGCCGTATTCAGCGTCCCCCCCCAGACGAGCCAGACGCCATAGCCCGAACCGATCATCCTCGACTGGGAGACCTTTGGAAGGGCTTGCAAAAGAGAAGAAATGCTGCTCATCTGGACACCTCAACAAACAAGGAGAAGACCATGAACCTGACCGAAGCCCTTGCCGAGCTGAAAAAAGAGCCCGGATTCACTGAAAACGTCGGCATGATCCTTATCCATAACGGAGTCGTGCGCGGTTGGTCCAGGAAAGACAAGAACACGGTCACAGCCGTGGAGGTCCACCCGGATCATGTAAAAATCAAGGCCCTTTGCGCCGAGTTCGAAAAGCGGCCGGGAATCTGGCGCGCCACAGCCAAGGCCAGCGAGGGCCGGCTCGTCCCCGGCGACGACCTGCTCTTCATCATCGTTGCCGGCGACGTGCGAGAAAACGTGAAACCCGCCCTGGCCGACCTTTTGGACCGAATCAAGTCCGAGGCCGTCCGCAAGCAGGAAATCTTCGCCTAGACCGGGGAATTCTTTTCCCTTCGGGACTTCGTGCAAGAGAAGGTCCAAAACGGCGCCCGGAACGCGGGCGCCGTTCCCGCGCCCCTTGCCAAGCTCCCTTGGCGCTGCCATAGTGCTGCGGCCCGCTCAACGCCGGAACAACATACATGAACATCATTCAGGTCGCCAACGTCCGCTGGTTCAACGCCACCGCCTGGTACGCCCTCTATCTCAGCAAACTGCTGCAGGACGACGGACACCGGGTGCTCGTGCTCACGCAACAAGACACGCCCACCCACGCGAAGGCCCTGGAAATGGGCCTGACAGCGGTTCCCGTGGACCTGAACACCAACAACCCCTTCCGTCTCGCCGGGAGCTGCGTGGACCTCGTGCGGCTCGTGCGCTCCTTCAAGCCGGACATCGTCAATTGTCACCGGGGCGAAGGATTCTTCCTTTGGGGGCTATTGCTCAAGCTGGGCATGCCCTTCAAGCTCGTGCGCACGCGCGGCGACCAGCGCCTGCCCCGCAGCGACTTTTTCAACCGTTGGCTGCACCGCGGCGTGGCCTCTTCCGTGGTTGTGACCAACAAGCGCATGGCCACGCACTTCCTGGAAACGATGCGCACGCCGGAGGCCCAGGTCTGGTGCATTCACGGCGGCGTGGACACGGACGTGTTCCGCTTCGACCCGGAAGGCAGGGAGCGCGTCCGGCGCGAGTTCGGCTTCGGTCCGGATGATTTCGTCATCGGCCTTCTGGGCCGGTTCGACGAAGTCAAGGGACAACGGGAGCTGGCACGCTGCGTTGCCCGCCTGCGGCGCGAGCACGGCCACAGGCATGTGCGCCTGTTCTTCATCGGTTTTGAAACCTCGACCCGCCTGACCGAAATCCGGCAATGGATCGCGCAGGAGGGAATCGAGGAAATCACCGCCATCAGCGGGAAGCGGGAAGATGTGGCGGCATGCATATCCGCCCTCGACCTCGGCGTGGTGGCTTCGCTCTGGTCCGAGGCCATCGCCCGCGCAGCGCTGGAAATCATGGCCTGCAACAGACCGCTGGTGTCCTCGGACGTCAACGTCATGCCCGACCTCGTTCCGAAGCAGGGTCTCTTTCCCGCCGGAGACGAAGCGGCCATGACCGGCGTGCTGGCCCGCGCCGTCGAAGCCCCCGCCTTCCGGGAAGAATTGGTCCTCGCCCAGAGCAAGACCATGTCCCAACTCACAGGCCGCGATTTCCTCAACCGGACCCTGAACCTGTACGCCGGTCTGCTGGACTCCCCCTCGAAGACCTGATCCCCGGGCATGTCGCCGCCCCTGCCCGGAATTGAACCGCTCCTCTCCCGCGAGCGTTTTTCTCTGCCCTCCCCTTTTCGCCAGCGCCTGCAAGCCCCCGCCAGCCTGGCCACGAAAAAGGCCCGGAACCGACGAGACGATTCCGGGCCATTCAAGGCTTGCGTTCCCCCGGCTCAGAGCCGGTCCATGGGCACCCAGCCCAAATCCTCTTCAAAGGGATCGTCGATCTGATCGGCGATCTCGCGCAGCTCCAGCGTGGCCCCGCAGGACCGACAGCGCATGACCACCCAGGGACATCGACGCGCGGCGTAAAGATCCCCGCCGCACTTGTCGCAGGTCTTGGGCTCGCCCGCAGGCGCCTCTCCCTTGAGCCGATCGAACGACATTACTCGGTCTCCAGTCCGGGGTTCTTCTCGCCCATGGCGATGTAGAGAGTGGACAGCGAGCTTTGGTAGTCGGCCAAAGCCTGAATCAGTTCGGCCTCGCTGGAGGACACGTTGGCCTGGGCGTCGAGCACGTCGGTGTTGGTGCCGACCTGGGCCTGGTAGCGCGCCAGGGCCATGCGGTACGCTTCCGTGGCCGCGGCCACGGACTTATGGGCGACCACGATGCGGTCCCGGGCGTTGGCGATGTTCAGCAGCGCTTCCTTGACCTCATACCCGGCGTCGAGCTTGGTCTTTTCCAGCTCGGCCATGATCTGGGAAACATTTTGGTCCGCCTTGAGGGTGTCGAGCACCTGGGTCGAACCGAGCGCGCCCAGCGAGTAGCTCATGCTCACGCCGGCGGTCCAGTATTCCTGGGCCGAGCGGGACCATTGCGCGCTGTCGTTGGAAAGGTCCGCGCCGTTGCCCTTCTTGTAGTAGTCCAAATCCGCGTTGACCGAGGGCAGCAGATCGCTGGCCGTGATGTTGAAGTCCTTGCGGGCGATGGCAACGCTCTTCTCGCCGATGCGGATGTCCGGACGGTTGGCGTAGGCCTTGGCCAGCGCCTGCTTGAGGTCGAGGTCGAAGGTCCGCTCGTCCAGCTGGCCGACGTATTCCACGTCGGCCTCCAGGGGCAGGTTCAGGAGCGTGTTCAGCTTTGCCGTCTGGGTGTCCACGGCGTTGCGCGCGGTCAGCAGCTCCTGCTCGGCCGTGGCCAGGTCGGTCTCCGCCTGGAGCACGTCGAGCCGGGGCTTGAGCCCCACCTCGTAATACGCGGTGGTGACCTGCAACTGGGACTTGAGGCGTTCCAGCGAGTCCTCGGCGCTCTTGACGTTCATGCGTCCCTTGAGCAGCCCCAGGAACGTGGTCTGAATCTCTCCGATGAGCGTCAGTTCCGCGTTCTGAAGCTGCGCATCGGCCTGTTCCTCTTCAAGCATGCCCTTCTGGAAGGCGTTCAGCAGGGACACGCCGGGAAACAACGGCTGGGTGACGTTGAGGTGCAGGCCCCAGACATCGCGCCGCCCCGAAGAGGTCGTGGAAGACTCCCGGTCCGAGTGGGTATAGCCGTAATTCACGGTGGAGGAAGGCAGCATGTCCGTGAAGGTCGAATACGTTTCGTATTCCGCTCCGGAAAGCTGGGCACGGGCCGCCAGAATGGCCGGGTTCGCAGCCAGGCCGCGCTCCACGCAGGCTTTCATGTCAAAGACCTTGCCTACGCCGACAGGAGCCTCCGGTGCGGTTTCCTGGGCGGGCTCCTGAGCAAGGGCGACGCTGCTGAAAAGAAGCAACACCGCTATGCTGGACAACAACTTCCTTATCTGCATGGCAACTCCGTGGTTACGCTTACTCACAATCGAGGAAAAACTCGCTCGCTGCAAAATTGAAACAGGCGTTTAACATTGCCCGGACAGGCTTGCAAGCCTTGTGAAAGCATCCGTCCGCCTCAGACCGAACCGCAATCCGACGGATCCCCCTGAAGTTTTTCCAGGGCATGCTCCACTGCGGGCAGCACGGCACCGAGACATTCCCGCACGGCCTTGGGGCTGCCGGGCAGGTTCAGAATCATGGACTGCCCCAGCGTCCCGGCCACGGCGCGGGAAATCACGGCGCGCGGAGTCTTGGAAAGACTCTCCAGGGTCATGGCCCTCTCGAATCCCGGCAGCCGCTTTTCAATGACCTTCAATGTCGCGTCCGGGGCCACGTCACGCGGGGCAAGTCCCGTGCCGCCGGTCGTCACGATCAGGTCGAATCCCTGCACCAGGGCGAGGTCGGCCAGCAGCGCCCGCAACGGTCCTTCATCATCCGGCAGAAGATACCCGCTGCTCAAGGAAAGCGAAAGCTCCTTCCCGACCATCTCGGCCACAAGAGGCCCGGCAAGATCTTCGCGTTCGCCGCGGGAGCCTTTGTCGCTGAGCGTTACCCAGGCCAGCGACCAGCCCTTTCGTTGCCAACGCAGCCCGTCCAGAGTTCCGGCGGACAAATCGCGCACCGCTTCGAAACAGCGCACCGGCCTCGCCGGGAGCGCATCGGTTCCGGGACGCCAATAGCGCGACAGCGCCCGCAGGGCAGGTCCGTCGCCATCGCACAGCAAAGCGCCTGCACGGCTTTCGGGCCGATGGGTCCAGTCGAATTCCAAACGCTCGCCCACTGCCGACGGATGATCCACTATTAATGATATCGTTTCGCAATCAACCATGCAAGACACTCCTGTTCCTGGCCTGACAGGCGCGAACGCGCCTCATGAATTCCTCGCGGCGCACGGGGTCCGCGAGAACGATTTCATCGGCCATGGGAATCCAAGGAAACTGCTCCTGAAACGCCCGCGCAAAAAGGCCGAGGCTGCGCCCGGCCGTGCCCCCGCCCGCCTTGAACACGCGCTTCGGCACGACAGCCGCGCAGCTGGGGGAATTGCTCTTGAGCACCATCCCCTGCACGGGTTCCTGCGCAAAACGTACCAGTCGAGGCCAGATCCAGCTCATCAGCTGAAAGGTGAGATCGCGCCCCGAGTCCAGGCAATGGAAGGTCGGACGGAGCGGGGTTCCCCCGACTTCGGCAGGCTCGCGAGGCACGGTCATGCCGCTTTCCACCTCGGGACAGATCGGCACCAGTTCGGCCACGCTCCGAAGGGCCGCCACGACCAGGGGGGCGGGGCGGGCGCCGCCGTCGTAACGGACCCGCTCTCCAAGCAGGCAGCGGCTGATTCCTATGCGGCAGCGTTCCATACCCTGTCCTTTTCTGCCTAGGCCACAAGCCCGGCCACGATGCAGCCGAAAAACACGCCCCAGAAAAATCCCTCGCCGCCAAGCACGACCCGCGGCGCATCCACCCGCGCACGCAGGCGCGGCACAAGCAGCGGCGCGACTCCGCTGCCCAGGACAGGGCCGAGAACCGCGGCCGCGAACGCGGCCGATGCGGTGAATCCCTGCGAAGGCAGCATGAACGCGGTCAGCGCCGCGCACACGGGCGGCATGAACACGGGCAGCTTCGGCGCCATTCCAGGCCGATATGTGGTGGCGGCGAAGCAGACCACGGCGGCCAGGGCCACGGCCGCGCCGGTCCAGGCCAGCGCGCCGGGCAACGCCGCCACGCGCCCCAGAAACACGAGGCTCATGCCCAAGGGCAGGAGCAGACCGCCGACTCCGACGGCAAAGGTCTGCGGCACGAGTTCGTCGCCGAACATCTCTTCTTCGGGAGGAGCCATGCCCTGCATGCGCATAAAGGCGGACAGCGGCATGTCCGGTCGGACCACGTCGCGCACGAGACGCTCGCTGCGATACAACGTGAATTCGACGCCTCTGCTCAGGACCATCGCCACCAAGAGCAAAATGCCCTGCACCGGGGTCAGGCCCAGGCCTTCGGCCGCGTGGGCCGCTATGTTCGCAGGCAGGACAACAAAGAAAAGCAGCAAAAGCGCCAGAAAAACTATCATGGCGAGAAGGGAGCCGGGGCCCCCGGATTGGTAAATGAATCGCATCAGGCAGGTTCCTCCGGGCTGGCGGTATCGTGGTTGCTGTTCTGCGACAGCTGCGGAATAGTTGCCGCCGGTGGGCAAGGGTGTTATCTCAACCTGCCGTTCAAGTAAATGAAAAGCGAGGTCGGCCATGAAAGGCATCATCCTGGCGGGCGGATCGGGAACCCGTCTCTACCCGCTCACGCGGGCCATGAGCAAGCAGCTCCTTCCGGTTCACGACAAGCCGATGATCTACTATCCGCTCTCAACGCTGATGCTCGCCGGAATCCGCGACATCCTGATCATCTCCACGCCCGCGGACCTGCCCCGCTTCCGGGAACTGTTCGGCGACGGATCCCAGCTCGGCCTCAGCTTCTCCTATGCGGAGCAGCCCAGCCCGGACGGGCTTGCCCAGGCCTTCCTGCTGGGCGAGGAATTCATCGGCGACGACACGGTCTGTCTCGTGCTCGGCGACAACGTCTTCTACGGCCAGGGACTGCCCACCATCCTGGAGCAATGCTCCCGGCTGGACCAGGGCGGCATCGTCTTCGCCTACCCGGTCAAGGATCCCGAGCGCTACGGCGTGGTCGCCTTCGACGAACACAAATGCGCCATGAGCATCGAGGAAAAGCCCGCAAAGCCCAAATCCCGCTACGCCGTGACCGGACTCTACTTCTACGACAACGACGTGGTCGAGATCGCCCGCGGCCTGAAGCCTTCCCCGCGCGGAGAGCTGGAGATCACGGACGTGAACAACGTCTACCTGGAGCGGGGCAAGCTCACCGTGGAAGTGCTGGGACGGGGGTTCGCCTGGCTCGACATGGGCACCCACGAATCCCTGCTCCAGGCCGCCAACTATGTGGACGTCATCCAGAAACGGCAGGGCCTGATCATCTCCTGCGTCGAAGAAATCGCCTACCGCAAGGGATACATCGACGAAAAGGCGCTGCGCGAGCTGGCCGCCCCCATGCTCAAGAACAATTACGGCCAATATCTTCTGGAAGTGATCCGCGACGTCGAGGAAGGCCTGGCAAGGCGCTATTGACCGGAACGGCCCACAGACGCAAAACGACGAAGCCCCCAACGCAGATGCGTCGGGGGCTTCGTTTTCGGGAATTCTTCAGAAGCTCAGGCTTTCGGATTTCTCCAGGGAGAAACCCGAAATCGACCGAAAACGGACCCGCCGGGACAAAAGCCCGCCGCGTCCGCAACGGCGAGGCTCAGTGGTGGTCTTCCTGCTTGGTTTCCTTGATGCGGATCATAGCGATGCTGATGATCCAGGCAAGGTAGACGAAGATAAGAGAGACGCCGATGAAGCCCTGCGTGGTGCTCTGTGCCATTCCGTGAAGAAGATCGCCAATCATAGTCCTTCCTCCCAGTTTCCTACGAAAATTCTTTGATCTCTTTTGCCGGAATCCGGCAAAAAGTCAAGGCCAAAACAGGATTGGGGAGAGTCATCCGAGGATCGCCTCATCGCGCTCACCACCTTGCCATTTATCCCGGCCGCGTATATCCTTAAAGGAATATAACACAAAAGCAGGGCGTTATGGGCATCCTCAAGTTCCTCTCCTCTCTCTTTCGCGGCAAACCCAAGCCGGGCAAGGCTTCGCGGAACGGAACCGACGCATCCGTCCCCCCGCAGCTGGACATCAAGATCAAGCCGGGAAGCAAGACCCCTTCCAAGCCCCCCCGGCCCAAACCGGCCATCCCCAAGGAGGAGGCGCTCGGCTTCAAGGTGGCGGGAGGCCGCCCGGACGGAAAGGCCGAACGGCGCCGCAGCTATCGCGTCAGCTACGAAGGGCTTGTCTGCCGCGTCAAGGAGCTGAACAAGGTTGTCCGCGTGCGGGACATCAGCGCCACGGGAATCGCCCTGTTCTTCAAGGGGCCGCGCATCAAGGCCGGAACCCGGCTGCACCTTGTGCTCGGCGCGGACGGAAAAGCCCTCGCCAAGGGGCTGGTCATGCGCGTGGTGCGCCACGACGAGGGCGTAGTCGGAGGAGAATTCGAGGAACTGGACCGTCCCCACGAGGACCAAATCAACATGCTTGTTCTGCAAGCGCAGAAGCAGCGGGCCGAACGAAAGCACAAGCCCGCCACCTGAGGCCGCTCCGCACCCCGCCCGGACGGAGATAAAAAAACGCCCGCCGATTCGTCGACGGGCGTTTTCGCGTCCATATGTTCAAGAGCATCAGGCGCTGACCACGGACTGGATGGCCTCCAGAAGCCTTGCCTTGGGCACGGGCTTGGTGATGTAGGCATCTCCGCCGCAATCCAGAACCCGTCGGCGGATTTCCTCGGAGGCATGCGCGGTCACGGCGATGATGGGCGTGCGGCCCAGTCCGCGCTCCGCTTCCATGGCCCGGATGCGCTCCGTGGCCTCATACCCGTCCATGCCCGGCATCTGGATGTCCATGAGCACCAGATCGTACTCGTTTTCACCGAAGAAGCGCACGGCCTCCTCGCCGTTCTCCGCCACATCGATGACATAGGGATAATTCTTCAGGTACAGCCGGATGATGAGCACGTTGTCGCCGCTGTCCTCGGCGAGCAAAATCCGAAGCTGTCTTCCGTCGTTCATGGTTTTCTGCAAAGCTCGGCTCCTTGTTCGAGAAAACGTTCCGGAACCGCGCTATTCGCCGGCCGAGGCGACGCGCACCGAAAGAATGAAATTTTCCAGATCGTTGTTGTCCCCTGCCACGTAATCTTCCGGATACAGCAGGGCGGACATGAAGAAAACGCTGCCCACATCAAGAGCCATGGCCGCGCTGGAGGAAAAACGCTCCAGCCGCGCCAGGACGCGCTCGACCTCGGCGCCGCCTGCGCCTTCCAGGCGCTCGGCCGCTTCCTCGCCCAGCCCGGCCAGCAGGAGGGCCTTTTCCCGCATGAGGGCCTCGTAGCCCTTTTGGTCGCCCTGTTCCTCGATGACGATGCGGGCCTGCGATTCCAGCTCGCGAATCTTCGCTGCGACCTCTTCCAACCAGCGGGCAAGCAGCCCCAAACGCTCAGCGGCCATCTTCACTCCTTCATCTTATGCAAAAAGTCAAATTATGCGCTTTCCCCCGAAATTCGGACCACCGGTTAAGGTGGAATCAGCGTCCTTAAACCGATAAGGAAGGGCGTATGACAAAGAGCAACAAAAGACGGAAGCATTCGGACAAGTTCAAGGCCAAGGTCGCGCTTGAGGCGATACGTGGCGTGAAGACGCTGGCGCAATTGGCTGCTGAGTACAAAGTGCACCCAAACCAGATTTCTACGTGGAAAAGACAGCTCCTTGAAAATGCCGAAGGCATTTTCTCCGGCGACAAGAAAGCCAAGAGCCAGGAAGAGGTCACCGCTCCGCTGTTTGAAGAGATCGGGCGGCTCAAGATGGATATCAA